>JBLIND010000043.1:0-24176 GCA_047639095.1 Candidatus Omnitrophota bacterium
GTAGTAATTCCAGGCTCCGCCTTTCAGGAACGCCGCATTCACCCACCAGCCCGGAGGATACACCAGGTTCGCCCCGCGATAGCCGAGCTGCATGACCCCGAAACGCTCGAGTGGATTCCACAGTGGGAGCAGGTTGTGACTCAGAAAGTAGGCGTTGAACTGCGTCCACCAGATTCGGTTGCCGTAGAAGTCGTTCGCGTAATGCTTGCCGAGTCCGAAGGGCTCGGGCAGCAGCACCACCGCGAAATACACGAACGGCAGCGCCACGAGGGCCGTGATCCAGGCGATTTCGGTCCAACGTGTTTTCCGCGTGGAAGCGTCAGTAGCTATTTCGGGTTCAGACATCGTTTAAACCGCGTTCCTATCATAGGAACGATTTTTTCGCGGGCTTCCGATCATCAGCGACTCACCAGCGGTTCGAGTGTATCCGCAAGCACCTCGGCGGCTTTCGCACAACCGGCCGGAGTGAAATGACAATCGTCGTACATCATTTCCAAGGTTTTTGGCATCTCGGCCGCGAGGTCGACGAAGGCCACGCCTTCTGCCGCGGCCGCGTCCATCAGTGCCTGGTTAAATCGATTCATCGCCGCTTCGAGGATCGGTGCCACGTAAGCTTCCGTCCGCGTCTGCACACACAAGAGCGCTTCCAGCTCGGGCGGCATAGGCGATTGCCAGGTGGTCGGCTGGGTGACGAGCAGCGGGGTGACGCCCTGCTTTTTTGCCGCCGCGATCAGCTGTCGAATATCGGCCTGATACCGCGCGAGCGAGGCGTCGAAATCGTCCGGCAAGGTAGCGCGGCCCGCTTCATTGAGTTTTCGCTGACGTGAAGCGCGAATGCTGGCGATCTTCTCGTCGTAGTTTTCCACCGCCCGGCCCTCTCGGATCTGTTGACGTACTTCGACCCATTTTTTCAGGGTGCGTGAGATCCAGAAGCGCCGGTAGTAAAACCCGCGCACCTTTTCGTTGAACAGGAGGCTGTCCTGTTCGAGCCGGGCCATGCGATCGGCGTAATCACCTCGAAACGCGCGGCCGAGATCGTTGATGCCGGCGAGAATCACCACGACATCGAAATCTTTAATGAAGGTATAGTGTTCAAGCTGGTAGGTGTGATTGGGCATGAGATGACCGCTTCGACCGGCATTGCCGACGACGACCTCATGCGCGGCCAGCTTCTGCTGCAATTGCCAGGGCCAGCTTTCCTCGTCGGTCACGGCGCGGCATTCGGTCGTGCTCCCACCGATGCACAAAACCGCCTTCGGTGCGGGGAGTTTGAAATCGGTTCCGCGCACGCCGTAGCGATTGACGGTGAAGACCGCACGTACCTCCTGCCCCGGGATCGCTTCCTTCAACTCGAGTACGGTCTGCCCCGGATAATGAGGCAGCCATTGATCCACCGGAACCTGTGGGTCGAGGCTGCGTCCGACCAGCTCGGTCAAGGCGAGGCCAAACATCAGCGGATAGATCAAAGCGATCGTGCGGAAGGTCCGGGTGCGATTCGCGGTGATGACAAATCCGCCGATCGTGTAGGCCAGCAGCAAACCAAAGCCCGCGTAGTCGAGGCGGCCCAACTCCAGGGGGCGCTGCGTGGCGGCGCCATGAATGAGCAGTCCGATGTGGATCGCGACGGGCAGGAGATAAAGCACCCACCGGGCACGACGTTCAATTACGGCGTCGGTGGTCACGTAGTGTTAAGGTTGATCTCTTCGTTCACGACGTAGAGGGGACGACGACGCACATCGCTGTAGATGCGGCCGATGTACTCGCCGATAATCCAGAGCAGAATAAATTGTGCACCCACAAAACCAAAGAGGACCACCACCAGCCATTTGTAGAGCTCGTACTTGGCCGCGGGTGGGCCGAAGAGCGTGTCGATGGTCATGTAGCCGAGAAAAACCATCGAGATCAGGATGCTGGTGATGCCGACCCACAACCCTATCTTCAGCGGGGTGAATGAGAAATTGAGAATCCCGTCCATGGCCAGCTTGAACATCTTCCGGAACGGGTAATGCGTCTCGCCATGCAGGCGATCCGGACGATCAAAATCGACGAAGTCGTGCTTGAACCCGAGCCAGGCGACCATGCCGCGCAGATAGCGCGCGTGTTCATCGAGGCGGGTGAGATTTTTGAGCACGATGCGATCGATGAGGCGGAAGTCACCAACCTGCCGGGGAATGTCCACGTCCGACATGCCGGAGAGAATACGATAATAGAGATCGGCTGACCATTTTTTGAACGCCTTGTCAGTGCGCGAGACGCGCCGGGCGTAGACGATCTGGTTCCCGGCTTCCCACTTCGCCACCAACTTGGGGATGACCTCAACCGGGTCCTGGAAGTCGGTATCCATGGTGACGACCGCATCGCCGCTGGCGCGTTCCATGCCGGCGGTGAGCGCGGCCTGATGGCCGAAATTCCGGCTGAAGCTGATCACGCGGACAGTGTCGTGCACGTCGGCAATCACCTTGACCCGCTCCAGGGTCTGGTCCTGGCTTCCGTCATCGACGAATACGTACTCCACATCGTAGGCGGTGAGCGAGGTTTGGACCATGGCATGCAAGGCCTCGAAAAAAGGCTTCACGTTGTCTTCTTCGTTGAAGACGGGAAGCACGAGCGAAAGCGCTTTTCGACTCATGCCACCACCTGGGGTTGTTGTCCGCGTTTATTCATCCAGATGAAGGGTAACCCGAATCCGGCAATGATCAATCCGATTCCGAACTGGGCAAGCGAGAGTGCGGTTGCCGGTTCAGCCGCGATTCCCTGGGTGCCGAGGAGCACGACAAACGAGAGTTCGCGCACGCCGAGGCCGCCGAAGCTGAGCGGCACGGTGGTGATCAACCAGCTGATGGCGGTGATGATGGAGAGACTGAGAAAGCCGATGGGCAAATTCAGGTTGCGGGCGAGCAGGTACACGGCAAGGAAGGAGACGAGGTGCATGACAAAGCAGATCAGGATGCCGAGGGTGACCCGGCCCCGGTTGCTTCGATAGTAGCTCGCCGCGCCGGCCCAGATGTCGAGCAGGCCGATCAAACGGGCCCCGAGCGCGCCAAAGCGGCGGAGGATGCGGCCGAGGAGCTGATTGAAGCCTTCGTTCATCGCGAGCGCGGCTCCGAGCATACCCAGGATAAACAAGCCGCCCATGCCGAGGACAAAGGAGCCTTTTTGATCGAGCCCGGGGGCAAGGAATCCACAGATCGTCCCGAGCAACAGAATGGAAAACAAGCCGACCACCCGGTCGACGAGCATGCCGAGCAGATTGCTGGCGCGATGACTCTCCGCCTCCTTCATGATGTAGAGCGAACGGATAAGGTCGCCGCCAAGCGCCCCGGGCATGACAAGATTGAAGGTGTTACTGATCATGGTATAGCGAAAATAGTCGAAGGCGTGCCACTGACCGGTGGGGTCGGGATTCAGAAACATCCAGCGCATGCTCGACAGCCCATGTCGAAACACGGTGAGCACGATGTACAGGAGCACGCAGGATAGACTCAGGGTAGCGATGTGCGCGGTGGCCGATCGCAGGTCCACAAAGTGAACGAGCAGGCCGACGCAGAGGGCCAGTACAAGGACGCGAAAAATCAGGTTGCCGGTTTTTTTAGTCATGGGCGGTGGCCGGGACGAAGGCCCCGGCCGGGGTCAACGTTTCTTCTGGATGAAGATTTCCCAACCACCGACGAGAGCATAGCGTCGGCCGAGCAGTCTCCACGGCAACTTGATCAGGTGGGCGACGACGGTGCGGACGAAGTGTTCGGAAAGAGAGGTCTCGACGATGGAAGGCTGGGAGCGCACGATTCGATGCGGGCCGGAAGAACTGAGTTTGCCGAAATAGGTTTCCCAGAACCCCTGCCCCATGTCGTGAATGTGACCGGGGAAGGTAAAGTCGAGCGTCAGCCCGAAACGTTTCATCAGCTTCAGCACCGGCACGACAAAGGGTGTACGCACATAGAGAATGCCACCCGGTCCGAGCAGCTGCAGGAGCCGTTCGGTTTCCGCCTTGGCCGTGGGCAGATGTTCGATGATCGCACTGGCGATGACGACTTCATAACAGGCGGCTTGCGCTTCCACCGCTTCGAGATTCGGTTCATGGCGCATGGTGATGGCGGGATGGGAACTCGTCACCACTTCGTTATGATATTCGACGACCGTAATCGCGACCGAGGGATGCCCCGCAGCCACGAGCTTTTCCGCCATGTGCATGACGATGGTGCCATCGCCACCACCGAAATCGAGTATGTTCAAGGGACCCGGCGTCAGCTCGGGCTGGAGCACCGCCGCGAGGTGGCCGGCAAAACGGGAAACGTTCTTGAACGTGACCTGGGAATTTTCCGGGGTGCCATTGCCAGAGCGCTCGTAATAGCCGCGATAGTAATTCTCGAGGGCCGCTACCGTGGGCAGGCGGGAAGCGGTGCACACCCCGCAGGATGGGCAATGCAGCAGATCGACATCCGGTCCGGACTGAAGGCGGGTGACGACACGGCGATCCGAAAAGGCGCAGAAGCCGCAAACGGTCTCCACCGGACCGAGATCTTCTTCGCCCAGATGCTTGCGGGTATGAAAGGTCGTTGCGTTCATGAGGACTTCGCCTTCTGGACGAAGATTTCCCAGCCGCCGACCAGGGTGTAGCGTCGACCGAGGAGTTTCCAGGGCAACTTCAGGAGGTAGGACGCACAGGTGCGGAGAAAATGGGTACGGAAACTCGTCTCCACAATAGAGGGTTGTGAACGCAGGATGCGATAGGCCCCTTTCGGTTCAAGCCCGGCGAAGTAGCCTTCCCAGAACACCTGGCCCATGTCGTGAATATGACCGGGAAAAGTAAAGTCGAGAGTGAGCCCGAAGCGTTTCATCAGTCGGAGCAAGGGCACCATGTACGGCGTGCGCACGTAGAGGATCCCGGATGGGCGGAGGAAGCTCAAGAGCCGCTCGCTTTCCGCCTTGGCATCGGCGAGATGCTCGATGATGGCGCTGGCGAGGACGATGTCGTATGAACCGGTCTCATCCGCCAGGGCATCCATGGTTGAAAAATGCCGAAGCGTAATCTGCGGGTTGGTACTCTGGACGATCTGGTCGTGATATTCGATGACGGTGATGGAAATGCTCGGATGCCCGGAGGCTACAAGCTTTTCTGCCAGCTGCAGACTGATGGTCCCGTCGCCGCCACCAAAATCGAGGATGCTCAGCGGACCCTCGGCGAGCTCGCCATCAATAATCTTGAGCAGGTGGCCGGCGAAACGATTGATATTTCCGAAGGTGACCTGTGAATCTTCCAGCCCCACACTGCTGGAGCGCTCGTAATAGCCACCGTAGTAATGCTGCAGGGCTTCGGCGGTTGGGACCCGCGAAGCCGAGCACAATCCGCAGGACCGGCACTCAAGCAGATCCACCGTGGGTTCGGTCTGCAAGCGAGCGGCGAGTACACGATCTTCCGATCCGCAGAAGAGGCAGTTGCCCTGCGGGGAACCCAACTCGGCGTCGGAAAGATGTTTACTGGTGTGATATGCGGCGGCGTCTGCCATCAGTTGGAACTCCGAAAGACCTTTTCCCATAAAGCGGCGGTGCGATCCTTGCAAATGAAAACGTCCACCTGCCGGTCCAGCCCGGGGCGAATCCCCAGATTGGTGCCGAAGAGATTGTGACCATCGAGCCAGACATTCTTTTCCGCCCGACGCTGCTCAATGGACAAGGCCCCGAAATACGGAACGCCATACCAGGAGAGCGCCGGGCGTTCGACCGCGATCAGGTCGACCGGTTCGGTGACGTAACCGAATCCGGGATGCGCGAGGAGCTGCGCCTGCGGCCAATGCGCCAGGACGGTCCGATCCGCATAGTCCGCATGCAGCTTCTGGGCGATCTGCTGGTTGAGCGCCAGGTCGACTTCGTACTCCAGGCTGCGCTCGAGGATGTACCCGTTATTCAAAATCGGCGGCTGGTAAAAGCGCCCGTGGTGATTGGCACAGAAGAGGGCGATCAGGGCGATCAACAGCGGCAGGCTCGCCTTTCCGGGCAGCGGTTTCAGCGCGAGGGCGAGCAGGATGAACAGGGCCGGATAAATAATCAAAAGGTACCGCGGCAACCAGGCGATGAGAAGAATGCCATGCAGGGTTAAGCCTCCGAGGGCGACCACGCAGATGACCGGGATCTCAAAGGGCTGCAAGGTCGCGCGCCAGCGAAGCGGGTGCAAGAGGTTCGGACGGAGCGCCAGCAGGATGAGGACGCCATGCACGGCGATGACGCACAACAGGAGGATCATCACGTCGGGAATCTGGTTGAACATGAGCCCGATCTGTTCCTGGAGGTAATCGATTTTGGATACACCCTTTGGAAAAAATCCACCCGGCGCGGGGTTGGTATCCGGGCGAAAGAAAAATCGCTGGGCCAGCGGTCCCCAGGCAAAGAAAAATACCGCGGGCAAGAGATAACCGCAGAGCGTCCAGGCATCTTTTCGCGTCTTGAGGTGAAAGAGGACGAATCCGCCGGCCAGACAGAACGCCATCAGCGCGGCCGTGGGCTTCACCAGCACCGCAACGACCATCAGGATGATGGCGCTGAGGTGCCGACGCTTCAGGTAGGCGGCGAAGGCCCAGATGCTGAGGCACACCATGATCATGTCGCTGCCGATCATGCTGGATTGTGCGAGAAACATCGGCTGCAAACACATGGCGAGGGTGGCGGCAATTGCCAGCGGCAGGCTCACCCGTGTGCGCAGGACCGCGACCATCACCCCGGCGGTCGCGGCGGCGAAGAGGACGTTCAGCACGTGCAACACGATGAAAACCTGTCGCGGCTCCGGGAGGATGTTCATCAGCAGGGCGTAAAAGCCCGGCATCCAGGAAAAGAAATAGGTGCGAGGACCTCCGGCGAGATACCCGAGCTCTTCGCGGGCGAGTTTGACGTAATTAAAATCATGCTCCGCCAGCCAGATGGCCTCATGGAACATGCCCAGGATGGCATCCCAATACGGCGGATTGGCCATGGCGGATGCCCGGTAGATAAAGAGAAATATCGCGACCAGGAAAAAAACGATCCAGGGCGGCGAACGAAAGGCAGGGAGGTTCACAGAAAAGATTCAGATAGGTAAAAGGAAGCGTCAGCGGTAAACGCTGATGGGTATTTACTCGTCATTATCTGGATCGACCACATAGGTCGGTCGATCCATCATGCGGGTGTGCATGCGCGCGAGGTATTCCCCCATAATGCCCAGCGACATCAGCTGGGCGCCGGCGAAAACAGAAATGATGATCGAGAGAAAGGCAAATCCCGGGACCGAGGTTTCGTAACGGATCTTCAGGTACATCACGTGCAGAAAAACCCCGAAGCCGAAGAGAATAATGCAGAAACCAATGACGTTCGCGAAGCGCAGCGGGAGGGTGCTGAAGCCGGTCATCATGTTCAAGGCATGTGAAATCAATTTCCGCACCGTGTAGCCAGAGGTGCCATACGCCCGGGGTTCGTGGCGCACCGGTACGGCCGAAAATTTCGTCGTCGCCCAGGTGAGCAGCACATCGATGCTTACGTTTGGACTTTGATAATCGGCGAAGGCGCGGCGCAGGCGGGTGCGGAACACGCGGAAGGCTGAGGACTGACGCGCGGTTTCGGCACCCATCGCCCCCTGCAGCGCAAGCTTGGTGATGAACGAAGCCAGGTTGCGGAATAATGAATGCTTCTCTCTTTCAGGAGGGCCGTACACGACGTCATACCCTTCATTGAGGCGGGCCAGCAACTTGGCGATCTCGGCGGGAGGATGCTGAAGGTCGTCGTCCATGGTCACGAGGACGTCGTAGCGGGCATGGCGAATCCCGCAGAGCAAGGCGTTGTGCTGGCCGAAGTTGCGGAGCATGTTGATCGGCTTGATCCAGGCATGTTTTTCGGAGAGCTCATGCATGACCGCCCGGCTGTTGTCGGGACTGCCATCGTTGACCAGGATGCATTCAAACTGTTCGGTCAGCGTGGGCAGGACCTTGCCTAACTCTTCGATGAGCGGCGGCAGGGATTCGCTGCTCCGATACACCGGAACCACGATCGAAATGCCCGGGGTCAACTTTATGTTTTTGATGTCCATAACCAGAAGCCTTCGGGAACAAGGTAGCGCACCCCCAGTTTGGCATAGATGCCCATGACCAGGGTGTTCGTTGCACTGTAGCTGGCGTAGCCGATACGGGCTCCGCGCTGGGCATAGGCGACCATGGCTTTATGATACAGATGCATCCCGGAAATCGTGGCATCTTTGTGCAGCATGGCCAAGGTCAAGTTAAGCGATTTTCCATCCATGCGGGACACGAACCACCCCTGCACCTTCCCGTCCATGCGGACTTCGATGCTCCACTCCGGTTGCTCGGCGATGAGGTTGTTGGCCCACAAGGCATAGCGTGCGTTCACCTGTGCGGACAGTGCACCGGGGATGAGAAGAAAGCGCTCGTGCTGGAACGGGGCCATGTGATCGGGGTTTAACTGAAACGCATCGTCCGATGCAAAAACGGCCTCCATCGCATCCAGGCTGGGCGTCGGTTCGACCTGATGCAGGCCGAGCTTGAAGCGAATCTGAATATCCGCGTGCGAAAATCCAGCGGCGGTCAGCGCCCAGGCCGGGGGATCGGTATCGTACAATTGACGGTACTCCACCCAGTCGTACGGAGCGAGCTGCGCCTGCTGATCCGCCAGCGGCTGGGCGAAGAAGGCCGCATCCGTGACCAGCCCCGCGGGCTTGCCCCACCAGTCGGTGTTGAAGGCGTGTTCGAAAATCATACGTCGAGCTCCATGCATTCGAACAGGTTGAGCCAGTAGTCGTACCCATCCCATACCGGACCGAAGTGATGCATCCGCGAGAGCGGAACAAAGCGTTTGACCCCGGCCCGAGCCATTCGGGCGAGGAAGTCATCCGAGACGGTTTGGGTGCAGGCATATCCGATGGTCTGAATATTTTCCGGCAAGCGCGCGAAGGCCTGTTCCGTCGACATACCGGTGAGTGGCAGAAAAAGCGGAGCGTCGATGGGCGCGTGGTCCCCTACGCCGATGACCGCACTCGCGTTGGGTGTCAGCTCGGCCTGCCATCCCGCCCCGGCGGCCCACTGGCGGGCCATCACATTCGCCGAGGCCACGTGTGGCTCCGGAGATTTTTTGACCACGCGCGGCCAAGTGGCGACCAGGCGCGCACGAAAGGCTTCGACCGCAGCCTCATCGGCGTCCAACAGGATGACGCGCGACGGTGACGTGCATCCGGCCTGTCCGTACACGAGAAAGACCTTGATCAGGGATTCGAAAACCGCGTCATCCGCGGCGGCGGGATCAATCCAGGCCTCGGATCGTTTATCGGTAAACGGCAGCGAAATACTGTGCAGGGGATGCGGCAGGGATTCCACACCGGTTGCGGCGGCATCGCCACCGAACACGATGCGCACCTGGGCATCGGCGGCCATTTCCGCATTGCGTGGATCGGTGTGGTCGAACACATCGCGCAGGATGGAGGCGTCGATGTAGGTCGACAAGGCTGGCGCCGGATCGGCTTGCCCGACGAAATCGAGGAAGGCCGCGCAAAGATCTTCACTGCGTGAGCCCCCTTTAAAACGAAGCTTGTTTCCGGTCAGGCTGAGCAGAATCATCACCAGCGGGCCGAGGAGGCTGACATTGTTGGGGAGCCAGACGGCAACCGTGCCGCGCGGGTAGAACAATCGTGGGCCGGCCTCACGGGAGCCACAACGCGGGCCGAACACGGATTCAAATACCTGCCAGAGCTGGTCCGACTCGAGAAAGGTGATCAGATAAGCCCATTCATCCCGGCTGAAGGCCTCCGGCACCTGGCGGATCATTTTTCCGCGCAAGCCATCCCAGGCATCGATGAGCGGAGCGGGATCATACGGCAGACAAACGCGGCCGCGTGTGAAGGCGATGACGTGATCAGACATTCGCACACCCCCGCACTTCACTTTTTGGAATGCGTCCGATGAGCTCGAAGACGGTACCGGATCGTCCGCAGGAACAGCCCCCTGGAATCAGGCGCCCCAGGTCCTCGGTCAAGACGTTGTGATAGGGTGCGCCCCAGGAAATGGCATTCATCAACTGCAGCTGGCCCACGCCTTCGGGCAGACAGGCACCGGAAACGGGATCGCGCACGAGGACATCCGCCCAGGCCGGTGCGATGCGATACCCGCAGGGGCAGAGCGGAAAAATGATTCCGACCTGCTCGACCAGCCCGTAGAAATCCATAACCTGCGAGGCGGGATCGAGATGCTCTTTGAGTTTTAGATTAAACGCATCCGGTCGCACTTTTTCGGCCTCGAGTTTTTTCCAGCCACCGCTGTGGACAAAGGTCACGCGTTTGCCGGCCAGCGCGTGTTGAACCTCTTCAGGAAAGGTCTGTTTCGCCCACGCGAGCCAGAGCATCCAGGTGAAGCCATACACCATGAAGGCGTCGTGTCCGTCGATAGCTTCAAGCAGTTCCGACCATTTCACGGTCGAAGGATCGTTGCTGTCTTCGAGGAGAAAATACAATTGGCTGGCCAGCGGTTTCAGACTCATGGCCGCGGCGATGCGGGCGGACACTTGACGTCCACCGCGGAGCGCCGCCGCACTGTCGAGGATGCACAGCGGTTGTTGCTCATCGCCGATGAAGTCCTTGAGTACCGCGAGGGTACTTTGGGACTGGTACTCGCTGCTCCGGGTATCGAGCGCAATTTTGCTCGAGACGCCGCTGGAGGTCGCCGAGGATAACAGCGTACGCAGGTGTTTACTGCCCTCGACGTCGGTGCGCAAATCCAGGTGTTTGAACACGCCGACATGCAGCCAGGGCAAGTCTTCGATGCGCTCCGCCGGCTTCGTGTCTGGCCAGATGCGGGCATAGGCTTCGCAGCCCTTGAGGTGATGGGCACTCAAGGTGTTCATCTCCGCGAGAAAGGCGGCGTCATCCCGCTGGGCATACGGGGGCTGTTCCAGGAAGTGGCTCATGCAAATGCGGTGTTCAAAAAGTAGTCGAGATGGTTGCGGCGGACCAGGACGCCGTTGGTGCGCGTACACGGGTCCCGTAATATAGACTTCCAATGCTCGGACATCAGGCTGCGTACCCGCTCGAATCGCTCGGGGTCAAACAAGTCCCGGGCGATGATTTCGATCGCGGCTTCATCGAGGTCGAACTGGTACACCAGTTCGGTCCATTTCTCCGCATGCTCGCGATTGTAGCGGAGGACAGGCCAGAGCAGGATCGCGCAAAGCGCCGCATGGCCCAAGGATTTGGGATCGTTCAACACCGGCTCGAGCGTATGAGCGATGCCATGGATCACCCCGACACCACAGCGTGACTGCAGCTCGCAGGCCCGTGCGCTGAGTTCGAACCAGGCGGGATCAGCCTCCAGCGGCTGATCGACCAGCTCGTTGATCAGCTCGGCAAGTTCTCCGCGCAACGCTTCGTCGGCGAGGGGCGAGATAAAGGCTTCCAGGGCATGACTCCAGACATCGCCACAGGCGTCCCGGGCCTGGGCCGCGGGCACACTCTGTAAAAGTTCCGGCCAGTACACCCGCGCATCGGGCTTAAAGTATTCGGCCACCTGGATGTCTTTTCCACTGGGCCGATTTAACACCACGACCGGGGAGACTTCCGCGCCGCTGCCATAGATGGAGGGCACACAAACGAGGGTGTATCCCGCGTCGGGTCGGTGGGCTTTCCATTCATCCATCACCCCTCCGCCGCCAACCACAATCAAGGTTTGACCGGCTTCAGGAGGGGCTTCCACAAAGGGCAGCACGGCACGTACCCGATCGCGACAACTCGGCGTGGTGCAGAGCACGGTGCTGGCAGCCGGAAGGGCCTTCAGCTGATCCAGGGTCCAGATCGGCACCTTACTCGGCAAAGGAGATCCCCTTGGTTTCGAGTAGGTCGATGATGTCCTGCACCTGGCCTACGCCGGTCGCTTCATCGGGGGTGAAATGATAGCCAAAGGTTTCTTTAACCCCGACGGCGACCGAGACGACCGCGAGGGAGTCCCAGGTTTCCACGTCTTCGCGGGTTAGGTCGAAGCTGAATTCATCTTCATCCAGGAGGAAGATATCCATCAACAGGTCACGTAATTTTTCACGGTTGGTCATAGTATCGAATGGGAGTTCAAAAGGGTTAAACTAGCTGAGGTGGCTCATAACATTGATGACGACGCCATTCGGGTCGACGACGAAAAAGCGACGGACGCCCCAGGGCCCATCGGTGAGCGGATACACAATCTCGAGTTCCTGCGCAACCGCCCGGGCATGCACTTCTGCGGCATCGGTCACCTCCATGGATATTTGAGGATGCGGCGTTTCCGGGCCCGCATCGGCGAGGAGGGTGATCTGGGCCTTGGGGTTACTGGGTGAGGCGTAGGTCATGATCCATCCCATGTCCATGGCGAGATCGCAGTCGATAAAATCGGTGTAGAAGGCACGACTCTCGTCAAAATGGGCGGACTGGATGTTGGGATTAACTCGTTCGATGCTCATGGTTGCTTCTTCGGTTAGACGCCTTACAGCCGTTGGCGCCACTGCTCCTGCTTTTCTTCGAGATTCGGCAGGCCCAGCATATCCACTTTCCCGTTCGGGAGCAACGGTAAGTGCGCGGCGCTTTCGATGCGCAGCGGCCAATGCGTTCGGGGGAAATCCTTCCGCAAGCGCATGAGTATTTCACGCAGCGCCGGTTTATCCGGGTGCGGCGCCAGGGTGAGCACATGGGCATCCTCGCCATTCGGATCCTGCTCTTTGTAGAAAGCCGCGGCGTGCGGCCAGACCTCGCCGACCGATTTCAGCAGGCTGCTCAGGGAAATTTTTTCGCCGAAGCGTTTGAAGACCTCTCCGCTGCGCCCGAGGATGCGCCAGTGGCCCGTGGGTAGTTCTTCCGCGAGATCCCCGGTGGCAATCCAGGCGTTTTCATCGACGACCTGGAATCCGTGTTCATCCATAAAGGCAACGGCTGAAAAGGGACTCTGAAAGGTCAGCCCCCCTGCCCCATCCAGCTTGAGCTCAACCTCCGCCAGCGGAGGCCCGACATCCGAGGCTTCATCACCCGCATCGGACCTGCGCAAGGTCAAACGCGGCATGGCTTCGGCACAGCCGTAGTTATTGTAGATAGTAGCGGACGGAAACCAGCGGGCGAGATCCGCCAACTGCTCCTGGGGAAAACGGCCTCCGGCAAAATGCACGCGCAGGACCTGGGGGAACACGGCTTCCGGCAGGTGCTGTCGTAGAATCGGTAACTGCGCCCCGACCAGGCAGATCATCGATGCCTTGGTGGTCGCGAGGGCCTGCTCGAGCTCGACCGGTCGGGAGAAGCCTTCCGTGATCACGAGTTCCCGCTCCAGACAGCGCGACCAGAGCCATTGATTGACGAAGGCGTAGCAATAGGTGAGCGGCAGGAGGCAGACGGTGGCGCGCACGGGTTCGCCATCCTGCGCGAGGTGTAAATGGCGAGCCAGGGCCTCCGCGCGTGAGCGCAAACCGATGACCAGCTTGGGCTCTCCGGTGCTGCCGGAAGTGAGCAGGATGAAATGTCCCTCGGCATAGGCCGCGGGAATACGTGCCAGGCGCTCGCTCAACCAGTCATCGCTCACCGCGGATTTGTCGGGCAGAAACAGGAAGGTCTCGGGGGAAGCCCAGGCGCGATCCAGCGCTCCCACATCGGCACGAACCTCCTGTTCACGCAGCGTTTTCATGATTGCACGCCTCGCATGCTTGGTTTAGCAAGGTCCTCATGAAGATTCCCTTCAACCGACCCTTCATCGTCGGCCGCGAGCTCGAGTATATTCGCGAAGCGGTCGAAGGTGGTCAACTCGCCGGCGACGGCCGCTTTACCGAGCGTTGCCAGGCCTGGATGCAAACTCGTTTTGACATCGAGAAAGTCCTGCTCACGACCTCCTGCACCATGGCCCTCGAGATGTCCGCCATCCTCTGCGATATCCAGCCCGGCGACGAAGTGATTCTCCCCTCTTATACCTTCGTGACCACGGCCAATGCCTTCGTGTTGCTCGGCGCCACACCCGTGTTCGCGGACATCGACCCCGAAACCCTGAACATCGCACCTGCAGACATCGAAGCCCGGATCACCGAACGCACCAAGGCGATCGTGCCCGTGCATTATGCCGGCGTCGGATGTGATATGGATGCGATCTGCGCCATCGCCCAAAAACATGGATTGCGCGTGGTCGAGGACGCCGCCCAGGGGGTGAACGCCCGGTACAAGGACCGCTACCTCGGCAGCATCGGCGATCTGGGATGTTTCAGTTTTCATGAGACGAAAAACTTTATTGCCGGCGAAGGCGGAGCGATCACCATCAACGATCCCAGCCTGATCGAACGCGCCGAAATCATTCGCGAAAAAGGGACGAACCGGAGCAAATTCTTCAGGGGCGAAGTCGACAAGTATACCTGGGTAGACATCGGCTCGTCGTTTCTGCCGTCCGAGTTGATTGCCGCTTATCTGTTTGCACAGCTGGAAGAAGCGGATCGCATTACCGAAAAACGACTGGCGATTTTTGACCGCTATCGCGCGGGTCTGCAGTCGCTCGAGGATGCGGGAACGTTGCGGCTTCCGATCATTCCCGCGCATTGCGAACACAACGGCCACATGTTTTATCTGATCCTGGAATCCACGGAGCAACGTGCAGACTTGATCGCGCATCTGAAGCGCTTGGATATTCTTTCGGTCTTCCATTACGTACCGCTGCACACCTCGCCCATGGGTCAGCGCTACGGCTGTCGAGCGGGCGATCTGCCGGTAACGGAAGACCTCAGCGAACGCCTGTTGCGCCTGCCCTGCTACTTTGAGCTCAGTCCCGAGCAGCAGGATACCGTGATCGCAGCGGTTCATGATTTTTTCCGATAGAGTCGAATTTCGGGACCGCTGAACGGAAATTTCACGCGCAATTCCGCCGGCCAGGTCTGTACCAGCTCGTAGCGCTGTTGGTCGAAGAGCAGGTCCTGGTAAAAACGAAACTCTGCCGGGGTCGGCACCTGTTTATCCAACCACCAGCCCTTGCCCTGCCAGTTATAGTCGCCGTCGAGGTGTTTGTCCTTGTTCAGGAGCGCCCGCCACATGCGGATGAGGTTCACCCCATTGGTGATGATGTAGTCGGGCTCCTCCAGGATGGAAACCTGCTGATACCGATCTGCCTGAATCTGCGGATAACGCCACTCATGTTCGTGCCAGTCCCGAAAATCGGGGGCGTTGGCCATCGTGATGCGCGCACCTTCGGGCAGGTGTTCGTCGAGGTAGGCCGAGGCGGTGGTCCGGGTGTCGAAGATCTTGGCTTCCATGGCGATCGCAATGCTGCGCACGTTCCACATCAGAATAAATACCGCGAATCCCCAGGCGAGAGAGCGCGCGGCAAGGGAACGGCGCTGAATCATCCAGGCGAGCATGCGCGCGGTGAACAGGGCAAGAATGGTAGAGATAAACAGCAGGTAACGCGCGGGAATCCAGCCGCCCCAGAACAGCAGAATCGCGAGGACGAGAATCGGCATGCTCAACCAGCACTTGAACCAGGGGTGGGTGCGACCGGGATAGGAAAAGAACACACCGGCAACCGGCACCCAGGCGAGGAGCGGCGTGTACATCTCATTAAACGCCAGTCCCCATCCGCGGCGGATGCGCCAGCCATCGTGCATCTCCCCCGGGAACCAGAGATCGGGTCGACTGGTCATCCAGGCCACGTATTCGGGGAAGTTCAGGAAAATATGCGGAGTTGAAATGAAGGTGGTGGCGATCGCAACCCCGGCATAGGTCAGCATGAATGGGATCCAGGAACGGGCTTCCTCCCACCAGCGACGCCGGTCGGCGAGGATTGCGCCGAGCAGATACACGAGTGGAATAATACCGATGAAGAAGGCATAAATTTTCATCCCGATCAGGTAACCCGTCGCGAGCCCGAGCAGCACAAAGGCGCGATGCGTTTTTTTACCGAAGGCCCAGGGCACCATGAGCAGCAGCAGGGTAACGAAGAATGACATCGGGACGTCGAGACTGCAGATCGGTGAATTGACGACATGATAAAAGCCGAAGGCGACGAGGCCGGCAGCGAGCCAGGCGGTCAGCTCGTCGTAGAGCTTACGCCCGAGATTGAAGATCAGGAAAATGCAGCCCACGCCGAACAGGCAATTCACAAAACGGAAGGTGAGGATATTGAATTCGATCCGATCGAGTCCCCCCATAAGCGGGCCGAGTTTCCCCCAGCCGAGGTTGAACGGGTAACAGACGATGGCCAGAGTATACTGCAGGGCGGTCCCGTATTCAAAGCGATGATTGTTGAGGTAGTTGCCGGGGAAGTTCGTCATCGAACGCCAGGCTTTGTGCTCATCCGGATGATAAATGCCCGCGTGTTCGCCGATGCCGGTGCCCCAGGTGAGCATGGACAGGCGAAGCCCGAGACTGACCAGGGCCAGTAGGATCAACCAGCGATGACGCAGAATCAAGGGAGGGAAGGTTTTACGCATTAGAACAAACCACGAAACATCTGCAGGTCCGACCAGCCCCAGAGGCGGGCGGGATCCTCATTTACACTTACCGGTGTCGCGTTCCAGTCGTGCACGGCGCGACTGCTCAAGCCCCGGTACTGGACGAAGGCACTGAAGAGGCCCGCGCAGGCAAGCGCGACGAAGATCGCACGTTTACCCTGCTCGAGAATCGGCAGGAGCAGCAACACCCAGAGCGGAGCGATACCGGCGAACAGCCGCGGGCCGTAGGACCACCCGGCCCACCACACCGGCCAGAGCGCATTGAACAGCAGGTGCACCAGCACGATGACCGAAAGGTACCGCAAGACCCGGCGGTTCTTTTTACCCCGCCAGATTTTCACACAGGCGAGCAGAGAGAAGACAAATACCGGGGTGAATACGAGCAGTCCGCGATTGGGACTGATCAGCAGACCGGCGAGTCCTTTAAACGTGCCGAGCACCGAGGTACCGACCTCATCGACCGGTCCCTGGTAGGGCTGGATCAGGTGGCCATAGGTCATCAGGCAATGGACCACGTAAAGGATGGCGATGGAACCCCCGCTGATCGCGAACGCGATGAACTGCTTTCGATGTTGGAAAAACAGATAGAGCGTGAATGCCGCCGTGGCGACAATCATATCCGGACGCACGACCGTGGCAAAGGCGAGCGGGAAGGCCGCAGTCCACGCCCAACGCCCCTCCCCGCTCAAAAGCAGCGCCAGGGTGGCGAGCAGAAAGAAGGTGCCGGTGTTGTGCGACCAATACCCCCCGGCGTGACTGGCGACATTCGGACTCGCGAGGGCAAAGAGTACGGTTAAAGCGACCACCTGCCAGGTCTTGCGGGTCAGGCAACGGGCGACGATGAAAAACAGCGCGACGGAGGCCGCGGCATATATTTTGGCGAGCAAGGGCGTGATCAACATCGACCGCCAGATGCGATTCTCCACGTTTCGATACCGCCAGTTCAGGATCGGCAGCAAGGGTACGGCCGCCAGGGCATTTCCGATCGTGTAGTGATTGACCAGACCGCCGGACGACAGCTCGTAGATACGGTAATCGGTTTCCGCATCGAGGTATTCCGTAAGGAAAGGATTATCCGGGATCAAGGCCTCGAGCTCCGGTCGAAATTCGCTCAGCTCGATATTCCCTTCGGCGAGCAGACTCATGGCCGTCGGCACGTACCAGAAATTATCACTGCGCGTCATGATCTCCCCGGGGATGGTCCACGGAAGGTACAGAGCGAACGCCAGCATGCCTGCGATCGCAGGGCCGAGGAGGTTACGCACCGTAGGTACCTCCCAGGCCGCGCATAATCTGCATGTCCGACCAGTCCCAGAAGCGATCGATGTGATCGTTTACGTCGTTCGGCATGCCATTCCAGAGATGCACGTCGTGATCGGTTACCCCCCGATACTCGACAAAGGCGCTCCAGGCGATGCAGACCATGATTGCAACGTTCAAGGGAATCCGACGCAGGCGCGGAACGGCATGCCAGGTCTGCCAGAAGGGAATCGTGAGCAGCAGCCAGATCGGGATGTAGGTACAGAAGAGCCGCGGGCCATAGGACCATCCGCCCCACCACATGGGCCAGAGCGCGAGAAAGATCCAATGCCCGAGTACGGCCAGGGCCAGAAAGCGATAGACCACGAAGGTATCGGATCGATCGCGAAAGCAACGCACCATGCCCCAGAGGCTGAGCAGACACACCGGCATGTAAATGAACAGCCCGCGGCTGGGACTGACCAGCAGACCAAAAATCCCGGAGTCAAAATCGCGACCGAGGACCTGGGTGGGTCCGGGGTACGGCTGAATCCATTCGCCATAGGTCGCTTTGCAGATCAACACGTACACCAGCGCAAGCGCCGCTCCGGAAAGCGCATAGACCAGGAAGGCCTTGCGTTGATGGAGCAAGACATAGAGGGTCAACAGAGCGATGAGCACGATGACATCCGGGCGCATGGAAGCCGCAATGGCCAGCGCAGCTCCCGAGAGTCCTGCCCACCTTCCGGGTAGCATCAGCAAAGCCGCAAGACCGAGCAGCACAAAAAAGGTTCCGGGATTGTGCGACCAGTAGCCGCCCGCGTGCTGCCCGGCGTTCAGGCTGGCGAAGGCCAGGATCAGCGCGAGGATGAGCGCGATGCACACCGACTTCGACAGGCGAAACGCGACGAGGAACAGAAGCCCCACCGAGGCGGCGGCATAGATTTTAGCGATAATGAGCGACATGTGAATGGATACCCAGATGGCATTCGGCTGCTTGCGAAACACAGGCTTGAGCACGGCCACAAAGGGCGCGGCGGCGATGGAGGTCATGACGGAATACGTATTGAACACCCGGCCATCGTCGCGTCGCATGAGCCGGTAGTGCTCCTCGCCGTAGTACGACTTGAGATAGGTCACGTCTTCGGCAAGCTCGGTGATGGGCCGTTCAAATTCGTTTAAATCGAAATTCCCTTCGTCCAGCAGACTCATGGCGGTGGGTACGTACCAGAAGTTGTCATTCTGATTGAGCACCTTCGTCACATGGTCAAGGGGCCAGTACGCGGCAAAAGCCAACGCACTGAGCAGACCTGCTATGATGGCGTTACGCATCAGGGGTTCCGGCGCCCGTTCACCCATGCGGGCTGATGCAGGGTGGGTTCGGCCTCTGGCCCGGCCTTGGCCCGCAGGCGATCGACGCATTCATATCCGAGGGCGAACGAGTGATCCTGGTTGGCGACTTCATACTTCCAACTGCCAAAACGACCGCGGCTGTAAATGCCGTGCGCCTCGAAGGCGCGCAGGATCGGATCGACCACGCCATCCCGTCCGAGGAAGGGCGTCGGGTAACCTTGCTCGATCCGCTTGTACTCTTTGGACAGGATCTTGGCATCCGCGGGCAAGAGTCCATCCTCCTTCAGCGCGCGGACCGTATCGTCCACCAGGGTGGCATGATTCACCGGCTTCTTGGCGCTCTCCGAGGTCTCGGTCATCAGCGACCATTGCTCGCCCGGTCGCGGCACATTGTTGGCGCTGTAGTTACTGAAAACGGTGACGCGGTAATATGGGCTGTTGGCTTCAGGAAAATACATCCAGCACTTCGTGTCGAGATGCTCCGGCGGCTGCCCTTCCATCCCGACCCCGACGATGTTGGTCGACGAATACACCAGGTCCTCTGCTCGACCGGGTTCGACCACCCCGGGTGCGAGCTGCATCAAGTGGTTGAGCGGAATCGTCGAGATCAGGTGGGTGTAGGTGTAGGTATTCCCGTCGCTATCGGTGACCGTTTTCTGCTCCGGGTCAATCACGGTTGCGGTGGTATACAGGCGCATGTTCCTTCCCGGCAACATGGCCCCGATTTTCTGCCAGACCTCACCGGTTCCCCCCTGCCGGGGAAAACGGAATACCGCATTCGGCCCCCAGGACACCGCATCTTCCCGCGTGCACACGGATTTCAACACCCCTGCAAGCGCGGGTACGGAGACGCGTTCCCCGATCCATTCGAAATCCATATCCGCAGGCGGATAGGCCCAGACTTTGAAGTTATAAGGTTCCATGAACAGCTCGGTAATCCCGTCGCCGAAGGTCGCCCGCATCCATTCGCCAAAATCTGCGGGCGACGCATCCTGTGATGCGGCTGCAGCCTGCATGAGCCCCTGGACCCCGGCCCAGCGGTCCTCCGGATCCAGTCGATGCAGGTTGTTCTGGAAGGGATACGGGATGAAGCGATTGCGCATCCACACCCAGCTTTCCCGTTGATGCGTAATCCAGCCATCCGCCCCGAGGGCCGCATCCATGTAGCGGTCGAAGGTGTCGTAATGCGAGAACTGCACATGTCCGCCGTGGTCCCAGAGAAAACCCTGCGGGTCGACCCAGGACGAGGCGAGCCCGCCAAAGTGCCCTTCGGCTTCCAGCAGGAGCCAGTCCTCTCCGTTTTCATGTAAACGGGTCGCTGCGCCAAGCCCGGTTGGGCCGGCGCCTATAATCAGAAATTCTTTATGCATAGGCGTATGGGAGGTTGAAGAGAAGCCATCAACAACGGCTTCGGGTTTGGACTATTCAGCGCCGGTGGCGTGGAGATCGAACCAGTACTGGTAAGGATTGTCCGCGCGCCGAGCAAGATACTCGGTGAAGTGATCAAAGTTCGCGGAGACGATTTCTTTCGACTGCCAGGATCCATAGGTGTCTTCCGCAAATGGACCCGAACAGCCTTCATTAAAATGCCAGCCATCCTGACTTCGCAGATCATGCACCCACTGGTCCACGCGCGTGCGGCTCGCCAGTTTAATCATGATGCGGGATGGAATGGAAAAATTGCGCAGGCGATCGTTCAGGAAATGGTGCCAGCGATGCCGAATCAACAACGGCTGACTCAAGGGACAGAAGGTCTGTTGATCGATCATCTTAAACTTGCGGTAGCCCACATCGTAGAGCTGGTGGACGAAATCGAGCTTGTTGCACTCCACGGAAATATATTCCGGGCAGTTCTTTTCATCCAAGGCATCCAGACAAAGCTGATCGTTGCCCTCGATATCGATTTTCAGATAATACGGTGTCCCGAGCTCCTCCAGGATATTGGCGAAAGGCCGGGTGGGCACATCCACCCGCGTCAATTCGTGGCCGCGGCGACCGGCGGCTTCCTTGTCGAAGGAGCTCCAGACACTCTTCTCCTCATTGACCCAGAAATCTGCCGTACCCGTGGAGTCCGCGACGCCTTCATTCAGGATACATAAATCGCCCGAAGCCACTTCATCGGCGAAGCGTTCTTCCGCGGCCGCACATAACACCGGGTCGGCTTCGATCGCGAGCACCCGAAAGCCTTTGTGCAGGTAATAGGCGGTGTCATCGCCATTGTTCATGCCGACGTCGTAGATGAGTTTTTTATCGTTCATGGGTCTGCTCCCAGAGTTGTGGCAACGCAGCTTCAAGCTGCAGAAATTCGAAGGCCGGAAAGAAGCTCAGCAGCTTTCGGCTGTCGAGGACCGCAGAAGCATTGTCCAGGTCACGCCGCCTTGAAATGTTCGCCTCCAAGGTAACGCCGGGCAAGGCTTTAAACATGGCCAGGAGATCGAGTACGGAAACCCCGCGACCGGTGCCCAGATTATAGGTATCCGACCGGGAAAGATCCTCCAACGAAAACATCATCAAGGTCGCAATGTCGGCCGCATGCACATAGTCGCGCAGCGTCTGGTCATCGCCGAAGACCTGCAGCGTTTCCCCCGTACGAATCTGGTCCATCCACACCGCAATTACGCCCTGCTTGCGATCCGGATCCTGGCGCGGACCATAGGCATTCGCAATCCGGTAGACATCCGTGGCCAGACCGTAGCGTTTCTGCACGTAGGTCAAGAGGTGCTCGGCGGTCAGCTTCCCAATCCCGTAAGGATTAAACGGACGCGGGGCGACCTGCTCATCGATCAGGCCCTCACGGGTCCCGTACACGGTTCCTCCCGACGAAGCAAAAACCAGTTTGCACACCCCGGCGTCGGCGGCACGGCGCGCCAGGTTCAGCAGGATGGGCAAGTTCGACTGGACTTCGATTTCAGGTTGTTCCCAGGCCTGGACCGGGTGGGAATTCCAGGCAAAGTGGTAAACCGCATCGAAGCCCTGCTGCATGAAGGTCATGGGATCCTCTCCATCGAGCACATGGGGGATCAGGCGGATCCGGTCCTCCACATTACGCAATCGACGGGATCGTCCATCCACCAGGCGGTCAACCACGCTGACCTCGTGGCCCGCGGCTACGGCGCGCTCAACAAAATGCGAACCGACAAACCCATCGCCACCAGTGACGAGCACGCGAAGACTCACGACCCACGCCTCAGGTGATTCAAGATACAGCCGGGCACGTACCAGGCGAGTCGGGCCTTCCAGGTCTTCCCCGGATTACCCGGGAGCCGATAGCGTGACCAATCAACCGGACCGGGAAACGTTCCAAACAGGCCCTGGACGATTTTCCGAAATTCCGCGAGCGTGACCTGGATGGAATGCTGTTCTCCCTGGCGGCGGGCCTCGGTTTTCAAGCGGGCCAGCCGCGCCGGCTCCTGATACAGGGCCACCACTTCAGCCGCCGCGCGCGCGGCATCCCCAACCGGGAACAACAGGCCATTCTCATCGTGCCGAATCACCTCTTCGACGCCGCTGGGTACGGCTGACACCACGGGCACGACCCCGTCGGCCAGAGCATGAAACAACACCAACGGCATGCCTTCGTATTCGGAGAACAAGAGGAAGACATCGCTGCCTACGAAGTGTTGCATCGCTTCCGGGTACGGCAGCGAACCCGTCATCAGCACGCGTCCCTGCTCGATCGCAGCGGCCAGGGCAGTAGCGACTGCTTCATAGACATCCCCCTGCCCGACAATGACCAGCTCATATGGAATTTTGGATGCCTCCATGGCCTGAACGAAGGGAATCAAATCCTGGGCACGCTTCTGTTCACGATTCAGTCGGGACATGTAGACCAGACGCATCCGTCCTCCGCGCATGACCTCGAGCGACCAATTCTCCGGAACCTGCACCCCGATAAAAAGCTCACCAATCCGCGGGTGCCAGGTCTCGTCCAGCGTTTCCCGCAGGCGACGTGTAATGCGATAACTGTTTCCGAGGATCAACTCCATACGCGAAACCAGAGCCTTAGCGTAATCGTAGTAGGTCTGGTCCGGCCGGTCCACGAGACAGAAATTAATCGCGGGCAAGCTTTTCGGCACACAGGCGAGGACATCCTCCGCATGCCGCCATTCGACAAAAACCAGCAGTCCGGGATCAAATGCACGAATCGCCTGGTGGAGATGACGTTGGAGGGATCGCTCACTATCCATACGCGATCGACGCAGGGGTTGGATCATCGAAGCCAAGCCCTGCACCTCTTCATCGATCTCCACAGGCTTATCTGCCAGATCGAAAAGGGCGACCTCAAACCCGATGTGCGGCAGGTCGTTCAGGCAGTTCAGGAGAAAGGTACGGACCCCGCCGTATTGACCAATGTCATCCCAGATAAAGAGTATGCGAGGTGCGGACATGGTTCAGCTCATCAAGGCCACAAAGCGATCGGCCACCTGGTGCCATTGAAAACGTTCCAGCCAGGCGGTATATCCGTTTTGCCCCATCCGGCTGGCACGCGCCGGATCAGCCAGGATGTCCAGCAGGGTCTCGCCCAACTCATTTGCAGCATCGAACCCGACCAGGAGACCGGTCTCTCCGTGCTCGATGAAGGTTTCGCAGCAGGTCTCACGACAGGCGATCACGGGTTTGCGGTAGCGCCACGCATCGAGATAGACCATGCCGAATGAATCGCTGATCGAGGGCACGGCGAGTACGCTGCAGGCGGCGAGGGCCTCCTCGCGTTCCTGCGTTTCCACATCATCGGCCTGGATGACCAGCCGACGGACATCGAAGGCCGAGCGGGACAAATATTCCTGCAACCACTCCGGACGGTTATGGGAAAAGCCCAATAGCGCAAGCCGCGCTTCCGGATGCTGCGCCCAGACCTGTTCCATGGCTTCCACGACGTGGGTCACACCCTTGTTGTAAATTTTACGACCGAGAAACAGCACCAGCGGCACGTCGGCCGGGATGTCATGCTTCACCCGGAAGGCCATGGGATCCACCTCAGGTTCGTAGGCGGACGATCCCGCGAGCATCGTATGCATCCGGTCCCGCGACCATCCACGCCCGGCAAAGAAGCTCTGCTCAAAATCGGTGAGCGTACAAATGGCATCGTAGCCTTCGTGCAGCGATTTCAGCACCGGGTAATTTGATACCGCTTC
>JBLIND010000044.1:0-23847 GCA_047639095.1 Candidatus Omnitrophota bacterium
GGAGACGACGAAAGAGACGGAGGAAAAAACTGCAGAACCCAAAGCCATCCTGATCGAAGAACTCCGGGTCAATCAATTGCACGTCAACTTCGTCGACTACAGCCTGGGTGAAGAGCTCGTCTCTCTCTCCCTGACGAACATCACGATCGCCATCGACCAACTCATGCTCAACGGCCTGAGCGACCAGCTCGCCGACATCGCCATCACCGCGGGCATCCTCCAACCCGATCGCCCGGCCGCTCAGCTGGGCATCTTCGGAAAAACCGGCCCGGTGGGCTCCGGCATTCCCGATGCGGCGCTGGCGGTTCAGCTGGTGGGCTTTGAGCTGGCCACCTTAAAAGGGATTGCACCAACCCAACCCATCGAAACCGTGCTCGGCGGAAAAGGGCTGGACTTGAATTTTCAAGCGCGGGCAAAGTCCTCTATTATCGACTGTGCTGTGGCCGCAAAAATGAATACCGGCGCGGCCAAGAACTTCCCCCTCAGGGTCGACCTGACCGGCGAAAATCCCAAGATCGATTGCGACAAGAACGCGGCCATTTTCCTCGCCTATCAAATGGTCAGCGGCCCCCTCATGGCTCCCTTGAAAAACATCGGTGCCGCGGCCGGCCAGGTCGTCGACGCCGTTCGTGACACCGCGGTGGACGCCGTGAAGGGTGCAGGGAAAACGGTTGGTGATGCGGGCAAAGGCTTGTTCGGCGGCTTGAAGAAGCTGGCCAAAGGCGATGTCATCAATGCCGTGGGCGACGTGGCGAGTACAGCTGCAGGAGCCGTCGAAGGCGTCGGAGGCGTTATCGGAGGTGCCGCTGAAAACATCGGCGAGGGGGCGATAAAGGGCGTGGGAACGGCGGCAGGAATGGAAACCCTCACCGACTATCGAAATCAGATCGACGCGCGCAAGACGGCGGGCTTCGCCGCCGCGCGTGAGTGGGTCGCCAACCAGAAACTGGATGACGCCTGATGCAACGTATATTCATGATCCTCACCAGCCACCGGCTGGATTGCTTTCAACTCACGATGGAGCTGCTGCTCGATCGAGGCGAACTCGCACGCTTCGACAAGGTGGTCCTTCTGCTCAACGGCGTGGTCGGCGAGCACAAACAATACGTGGACCAACTGATCACCAGTCATCCGGAAATATCCTGGGACACCGTGGCTGGACCGCGCGGCAAAGGGGCCTTCGTCGCCAATTTACAGAACGAATGCGTCAAGCGCTACCCCGACAGCCTCTACTTCAAGGTGGATGAAGACGTCTACATGCCCGCAGGCTGGGTCGACCGCATGACCGCCGCCTACGAACAGTGGAAGGATGACCCGAAGCTCGGCCTCCTGACCCCGGTCGTGGTGAACAACAGCACGGGTAGCTATTTTCTCATGCAGGCGTTTCCTGAGCTTGCCGCGGAATACATGAAGCGCTTTGGCCACGACCTCACCACGCAAGTCGACGGTCCGGTCTGGAAGTATCCCCAGATCGCCGAATGGCTCACCCGCGAATTTCTGAATATCGATGATGCCAACCAACGCCTGGCCGACTACCTGGCCGCCAAGGGAGAGTCGGCATACGAAACTTTCGCGCAGCGCTTCAGTATCAACAACCTCGTATACGATTACCGTCATTGGCAGGAGCTCGGCGGCATCCCGGATGCAGAAGAACCCGCCTGGTGTCAGTGGGTCATCGACCAGGGCAAATACAATGTCCTCGTCCGCAACACGGTGCTGCTGCATTACTCCTTTTTCGTCCAACAGGATTGGCTGGATCGCACGAGCCTGCTCGAAGACATTCGCGTGACCAATCTGCCCGCGACCTTGAAGCCGGGATCGTTTGCCTACAATTCACCGCGATGGAAACGTACCGCCCAACAAGTTCCCGGCGCGATCAAGCGTCGCTTGGGCAAAAAAGCTTAGGGCCGAACCGGACCGGTCGCCGCAATGCGGTAATACCAACGGCGTTCTTCACCGGGTGAAAAGTCAATCCGCGTCAGCGCGGCATCCAGAAACCCCCCGACGAAGGATTGCACTGTACGCCACTCAGGTGAATCCAGCTGATCCGATACCTGCAGCGCATACAACTGATCCGGTCGAGACTGAAAGGTGATGCCGCTGCTCGTAAACGAAAGGCTCGCGGGTTCGATGATCGCGGGAGCCGGCAGTTCGGGTAGCACGGAAAGCGGTTGCAGCTCATGGAGCGCATGAAACCCCACGGTGAGACTTAGCTCATCCATCAAACCATCAAAGGCAAAGTCGAGCAGGCCATTGCTGTTGAAATGCGCGCCCACAATCAGCGGACCGCTGTTGGACGTGCCCGTGAGCGGCGACGATTGCGTATCCACCTGATCATCCAGGGTGAAGCGAACCGTGTTGCTTACCGGATCAACCGCGACGCTGATAAAATGCCAGTCCAGGTCCGGAATCGCCAGCGAGGACACCACCACGCCCACCCCGAGATGAATCGCCAGCTTGTCGAAATTTCCTGCACCGCCATGGATTCCGGCTCCAGCCAGAAACAGGTAATCCAAGGTGTTATCCCCACTCGGGAGCACCTTCTTCATTACCACGGGAACGGAATAGGTCGACGTGGGCAGCGTTTTCAGCTTCACCCAGGCCTCGATGGTGAACGGTTCGTTTCCAAAGTCCAGCTCACGACGGTCCGCGACCTCGAGATACCTGCCATCCTCCTTATTGAACACGAGTGAAAAGGCGTTCGTCTCCCCGACTACATACTCACGCGTGTGAAAGACATCGTTCGTGAACAGCGGGCTTCCATTCATCGGCAGGGCGTGATTTTCCCAGGGCATGCGATCGAGCAAATCGTTCTCAAAACGGAATAGCGTGCGATCCCCCAGCAACTGATACGGATCCTCATGCAACTTCCGCTGCGCCATCATTTTTTCTTCCATGGCTTGTCGCACCAGGGCGTAGGCGGGATGATCGGCCAGGTCGATCTGGTTCGGCGTGGCTTCCAATCCAAGCAGGCTCGCCATGCCGGGATCCGTGTGTTGAAGCAGGAATTCGTTCGGATTCAAGGCGAGATCAAAAAGCTGTGTCTCCTGGGTCGCATTGCTGTCGACGTCGAATTTCACGAGCTTCCACCGCCCCGTTTTTACGCTGCGCATCCCCGGCTTGGTCCCACCCGAATAGGTGCCGTAAACGATGTCTCGGCTGCTGTTCGTCACCCCTTCCAGGACGGGACGAAAACTGATGCCATCGAGCGTCGGACGCAAGGGGATCTCCGCCAGCTCACACAAGGTCGGCAACACGTCGGTCAGATAAATCATCGCATCGGTCCGGGCATCCGAGGCAATGCCTGGCCCTTTCACAAAGAACGGCACTTTCCACGTGTGCTCGTACAGGTTCTGTTTGCCCTGCAGTCCGTGCCGTCCAACCGCCATGCCGTGATCACTGGTGAAGACGATGTAGGTGTTGTCGGCGACCCCCATCGCCTCCAGCTTCTGCAGCACCCGCCCGACCTGGATATCGATATTTTCGATGCAGGCAAAATATTTCCCACGCTCGTTCCGCACCGCGACTTCGGTTCGGTTGGTGCCCATCCCTTCGACACTGACCTCGTCCCGAAGATTGTTGTGTCCGTGAAAAAAGGGGTGCTCGGGCAGGTAGTTGACCGGCAGCGGCGGCGAAGCGGGATTGATCAGGGCGGGCGGCCCCGGCTGCACCGCTCCGTACTTCGCCAATAGCTCGGGCGTGCCTCTCCGCGGATCATGCGGATGCGAAAATCCAAAATAGATGAGAAAGGGATCGGTATCACCGGTGTCGACGCGTGACTGGAGATAGTCCAGCACCCGATCCGCATGCCAAGCACTACCCCCCGATCCCGTCCCCTCCCGCTTGGTGCTGTCGTTCACCAGGGCGAAGCGGGCATTTGCACCGGCATAGCTGTTGCCCGTCTTGCAGGTACGCATGGTGTCGTACCCCGCGTCATTAAAAATCTGCGCCATGCAATGATCCGCCATATTCGCAGGCACCGGACCACCCCCCGCTGGCCGACCGGGTATCCGCCAGACCGTGCGACCGGTCATGATCATCGTGCGCGACGGCAGGCAAACCGCGCCGGACCAGGAACCCATGTGATGCGCCTGGGTGAACAGCATGCCTTCGTGCGCCAGCTGATTGAGCACCGGGGTATCACAGACCGTATTGGGATTATAAACGGCCAGGCTATCGGCGTCCTGATCATCCGTGAGGATGAAGACGAAATTGGGTCGCGGTGCCCCGGCGATGCCGGAAACGTCAATCGACGGCGCGGACAGCTCGTCTTCAATATTCACCGCGATGATCTGGTAGTAGTAATTGCTCCCCGACAGGAGTCCACGGTCTGTATACGCACTTTCTGATGTGGTTCCGATGACCACGTGCCCGGTGCCCGGGCTTGTGGACCGCATGACCTGAAAATGCGAGAAGGTCACCTGCAGATTGTCATCCCAATCCAGCACCAACTCCAAAGGCCCCGCAACGACCGAGAGATTCGCGGGCACATCCGGCGTAGGCGGAATCGCGGGCGTTGCACTCACCCCACCGGAGAAGTCGGACATTACCCCATCCACGTTCTCCGCACGCAGCGTGTAAAACACCGAAACCCCATTGGTCAGCCCATCATCGATGAAGCTGTTCAACGCCGTGTTCGTGATCGCGATAAAATTCCCGGCCGGACTCAGGGACCGGTAGACGACAAAATGGCTGAACCCAAACTGTGTGTTCTCATCCCAATCCAACAACACCCGTTCGTTCCCGGGAACGGCACTCACGTTCATGGGGACGACCGGAGGCGATGGATCGGCCTGTACCACCAGCAATGCATTTAAATGCACATTCCCAAAACCAACCGTGGCCATCGTGATCACCTGGTTGGTCGCGGTCGCCGTGAATGCACCGATCGCATGCTGACCGTAATCCGTGGTTTGCGATCCGGGAGTGGCACTGGCCCCGACGTCGACCGTTTGACCGTTCGTATCGCCGAAGGTCATGACCCGATGATCCGTTCCAGACCGCTGATCGTTAAAAAAGAGTTGGATCCGGTAATCCTCGCCGAGGGTAAATCCATTCAGGGTCAGCTCACCTGTCCTGATCCCGGTCACACTGTCGGTGAATGACTGAATCATCCGATCAAAGTTGGTGTCGCCGGTGGAGGTGATCGTGCCCGGATAGACATTCGCGGTAGCGCGCGAACCCGGGGTTTCCCCGGCGTCTGAACCGGCACCCACGAAATCCAGATTCGCAAAAGTGACGCCCGTGAACAGGACATCCTGGGCTCCGCTTGTGCCGGCACCGGTGACCTGGGTCAAGGTGCCACCATTCAGCGCATGAATGACCGGACCTTCGATGAGATCGGCTTTCCCCGTCGTATCAGCAACGGGAGACCAGGTGATATCCGCCGCCTGGAGCCCCAGGGCGACGAGGAGGAAGGGTACAATCAGCTTAAACATAGAGGGTCATGCTACCATGAGGAGAACGCACAATGGAATGCATATGCACAAGCGGTTTGACGCAGCGACGCGTTCCCGCGTAGGACAGGAACCCTATGGCATTAAAATCGATCGATCTGGGAAATGCATCCGGCAAGCTGACCCAAAAAATGGTCCAGCTGCTTGAAGAGTCCGAAGAGCGGATCAGCGCGTTCCAGGAAGGCATCGGAGAACAGGCGAGTCCCCTGTTCGAGCCCGCCGATTATGCGGAAGTCGCAGACGCCCTGATGTGGATTCGGGAAACCCAACAACCCGGCCCGCGCTTCGGCGAATGGGGATGCGGCTTTGGGGTGGTCACCGGCCTGGCCGCGCTGATGGGATTCGAAGCGGTCGGCATCGAAAGGGATGCCCTGCTGCTCGATCAGGCCCGAACCCTTTACCAGGCCTGTGGCGTAAACGCCCAACTGGCCCAGGCCAACTTTTTCGAATTAAGCGAAGCCGAAGACCGATCCATCGGCCCCGCCACCTTCGATGTCATCTACGCCTACCCCTGGCCACGCGAAGCCGATGCCTGGATCCAGTCATTCGATGAGACCGCCCGACCCGGTGCCTTGCTGCTGACCTTCCATGACTTTGGCGAGCTCCGCCTGCATCGAAAATTGGACGCGTAAGCGGCTCAAACCTTTGGTATCATCAAATCAGGCGACTTGGGCGACCTAAGGCGTCACGACTGCCGAGAATCCGAGCTTTGACCTCACTCCAGGGAGAAGCGGAAGAAGGGTCCTTTCGATATGCTTCCAGGCGTTCGTCAAGGAGCTTAACAATTGCTGGATCCGGTTCCTCGGAACAGCAGTCGGTTGCCCCTTCGAACAACTCGGCCGCTAGAATCAACTTCTACTCAGGGGATAGGCGCAGGACTTCTGGAAGGTGCTCTACGATCATGCTGCATAATAAGGCTTGGTGATGGCACCGTCAACTGTGGGGGTCGCAATAACGGGTGATCTTACTCGTACCGCAGCGCTTCCACGGGATCCAACCGCGATGCGCGCAACGCCGGATAGACGCCGAAGAAGATGCCCACGGCGGCGGAAAAGCTCACGGCGAGGAGGATGGAATTCAGCGAGATGACGCTGATGAATTCCTGGCCACTGGTTTTGGTGATCACCGCCGCACCTCCACTGCCGATGCCCAGGCCCAGGAGCAGGCCTAGCAGGCCGCCGAAGACGCTGAGGACCACCGCTTCGACCAGGAACTGGGTGAGGATGTGGCCGGGTCGAGCACCGATGGCTTTGCGGATACCGATTTCACGCGTGCGCTCGGTGACGGACACCAGCATGATGTTCATCACCCCGATGCCGCCGACGAGCAAACTGATCCCGGCGATGCCGCCGATCACGGCTTTCAAGATGAAGAAAACTTTTTCCGCTTCCTTGAGATCCTGGCCAATGTCGCGCACCTGGAACGCATCCCCATGCGCGTGATAGCGCCGCAGGATACTCCGCACTTCCGCTACGACCAGCGGCGTCTCCTGGATGGAGCGCGCATGAACAAACAACATGTGCAGATCCTTGTTGCCGGCAATGCGTGACTGGTAGGTGGTGTAGGGTACGACGATGTTTCGTCCCCAGTCATCGCCGAACACCCGCTTGTCCTGCATGACACCCACCACCCGAAAGCGCTTCTGGTTGAGGCGGATCATCGCGCCCAGCGGCGACACCCCGGGCTTGAACAGCTCCTTGGCTACGGTGTGCCCCAGCACACAGACCCGCGTGCGGTCGCGTAAATCGCCTTGCTGAAGAAAGCGTCCCTGATCGACCTTCCAGGACATGGCCTCGGCATAGGTCGGGTCGGTTCCCTGAAAGCTGGCGTTGGTATCCACCTCACCGTAGGACACCCGCCCGCCCCCGCCGATCATGGGAAGGACCGAACCCGCATAGGTGCTTTCGTTGCGAATACGGGTGATGTCCTCGTTTTCCAGATGATCTTCCCAGGGGCGCTGCACCCAGCGACTGCCCTGCCGCATCCAGTCGTTGGGATTGGAGACCATGATCAGGCGGCCGCCGCCGAGTCGGTCGAGCTCGCCCATTACGGAGCGCCGCAGGCCTTCGCCGATGCTGACCACGCCGACGACCGAGCCGACGCCGATGAGGATGCCCAAGGTCGTCAACAGGGTCCGGACCTTGTTGGACCAGAGCTGGTGAATGGCGATGGCGAGGAGTTCCCAGAAGTGCATAAGGGTTTAGTGGAGGGTGGGTTGGGTGAGGATGGGTTGGGTGAGGGTGGGTTGGAGGTGTAAAATGGGCTTACTGGTCATTGGGGGCTTTCTTGAACCAGCGTTTCTTTTTCGCTTTGGCCGCTTTTTCTTTGAGTAGCCAGCGCAAGCGTTCGGCATCGGGATAGACTGCGGATTCGACATCGGGACCAGTTAAAATCTCAACGTTCTTCAGGCCTTTGAGACCAAGGGTAACGACTTCTTTTCCCCAGTCCTCGCCGTCTTTTACCCAGACATAATCCAGATAGGGCGCTTCTTTTTCGGCGATCGGCTTCGGCTCGGCCGCGCTCATCTTTCCAGGCCGGGTCTTTTTCTTTTCCTCCTTCTCCTCGTCCGGACGCTCCTGAAAGATTGCGCTGAACGGCAAGGTCTGCGCATCCTCTTTGCGTTCGAGCACGATATCCAGATCGCAGGTCATCCCAGGCATGATGCGGGGATCCAACTTCGCAAAACGAACCTCGACGTTAAACGAGACGATGCCCTGCCCCTGCGGCTTCACGCCAATGGGCGCAATGCGATGCACCTGCGCGGGAAACTGCTCGTCTTCATATGCGCCGAGGGTCACTTCGACCTGCTGTCCCGCTTTTATTTTTCCAATATCGATTTCGTTAACGCTCGCTTTGACGACCGCTTCCGCGGGATCGCCCAGCTTCATAATCGTGGTCCCCGCAATCGTCGTCGCGGTGCCGGAAATCACCAACTCGCCTACATCTATCGTTCGTTCAATCACGATGCCGGAGCGGGGCGAGAGCACGCGAATATCCGTCAAGCGCCCGAGTACGGAGGTATCGATCTCTCCGGGCTTCTCCTCCGACAAACTCGGCGTTGCGGCATCGATGGCGGGATCTATCTCGCGCTCGAGTGCCTGAAGCTCCAGCAGGGCCAGGCGATAATTGGTCTCGGAAGCGGTTACCCGATCCCTGATTTTTTCAAATTGATCGCCCGGCAATACACCGCGGTCGTGCAGCTCAACCGAACGGGTCAACTCCCGGCGGTTCTCCGCCAGTTCCAACTGACGCGACTCCACCGCCGCCCGCTTCTGGTACAAGCGCAGGATCTCATTCGGATCCGGCTCGATGATCGCGAGGACATCTCCTTCCTTCACCGCATCCCCCTCCTCCACCAGCAGTTCCTTCACCTTGCCACTCATTTTGGATTTCACCTCGATGGTCGTTCGAAGCTCAACCGTTCCGGTTTCCATGAGGCGCTCCTCGATCACGCCCCGCTCGACATGAATCGGCTCCTTGAGTGACGCCATTGGATCAGCCGCTTCAGGCGCAAACATGCGTTTCGCCCCCCAGCCGATCCCGGCGAGGACGGCCAGGACGATGAGGACTTTCAACCAGCGGCGCTTCTTGCGCTTTCGCTTGCGCGGGGCCTCCGGCAGCGTCGGCGTTAAGGATTCGGTGGGTGTTTCTGTGGTCATAGGGGACTCCTCTTCTGAAATGGGCGCCTTCACACCGGTGTCCTCGACGATGCAGCCATCGAGAATGCGAATTTGACGGTGAGCGGCCTGCGCCACCTTGTTGTCGTGGGTCACCAGGATGACGGTGTGCCCCTCACGATGCAGGTCCTTCAAGATGTTGAGAATAATTTCACCCGACGCGGAATCGAGATTGCCTGTCGGCTCATCGGCAAGAATAATGTCCGGGTTGGTGACCAGGGCGCGGGCAATTGCGGCGCGCTGACACTGCCCGCCGGAAAGCTGATTGGGTCGATGATCCAGGCGATCGCCCAGGCCGACCCGGTCGAGCAGTTCCGTCGCACGACGCCGACGATTGCGAGCCGAAATCCCGCCGTAGGTCATGGGCAGCTGGGTGTTGCGCAAGAGGCTGAAACGAGGCAGGAGGTTGAAGGTCTGAAACACGAAGCCAATCGTCGCATTCCGGATCTCCGCCAGCTCTGCTTGAGACGCATGGCTCACATCTTCCCCCCCGATGATGATGCGGCCATCGGTCGGCGTATCCAGACACCCGAGCAGATGCATGAGCGTCGACTTTCCCGATCCGCTCTGGCCCACAATGGCGACGAACTCGCCTCGCTCGACGATGAAATCGACACCACGCAAGGCGTGCACCTGGGTTTCCCCCATGTCGTACACCTTAGTGATGCCCTGCGCAAAGATCACCGGGTCATCGGTTCGGATAGTTGTTTCAGCCGAAGGCATATGCGGGGCAGCGTACTACAGAACGGTTGCCTACGCCGTATAAAAAGGGTATCACCTGCGCGAACGACGAATCGACCACATGCCCGCTGCCGACCACCCACCCACGATCCAGGAAATCATCCTTTCGAGCCGCCTGCTTGAATTGCTTCATGAAGGATTGAAGGAAAACCCCGCCTGCGAACCCGCGCTGCTGGAGCACCTGCTTCGATATACCAACGCGTACCTCCACTTTCACGAACTGGGAGCCGAACAGGTCGTCGATCACTACTCCGCGTATATTAAGGACTACAACCGCGATATGAAAAACTTCATCCGCGAAGGCACCTATCCCCTGGAACAAGATGCGGAACGTGCGCAACCCGCACCGGAAGCCTACAACATCATACTCTTGCTCAGCACCCTGCTCACGACTCACCGATTCCGCATCATGCAACTCATCGCGGAAAAATCGATAGCCATGGAGCACGCACTCTTCATCGGCTGTGGTCCGGGACTGGAAATCGAACTGGTCAAACAGCAGGTCCGAACACTCACCGCATACGATTTATCGATCGACCCCTTTCTTCAACAAGCCCATCCGACGGTGGACCTTCAGCAGGCCTTTTTCGACGGCTCAGGTGATGCACGCTACGACGGCATTTATCTCATCGAAATTCTGGAGCATCTGTCCGATCCGTTTGAACTGCTCGCCGCGTGCCGGAAGGTCATGACGCCCGAGGGGCACCTGCACCTGACGACGGCAACCAACCTGCCCCAGTTTGACCACCGGTATAATTTCGAATCCGATCATCAGGCATTCGAGGCCCGGGTGGGCGAAATGGGTTTTACGATCCGGTTTAAGGAAGATATCGAACACATCTACATGACCACCGATATCGGGGCCAAAAACCGATATTACGTGCTAGCAGGTGGTTGAGGCGTCCTTTACCATGACGGCAATGAAACCATTGCTCCTCTGCCTCATGCTTGCCGCCGTCCCCGCTTTTGCCGACATCACCGGTCTCTGGGATGCCGAAGATAAAAAAAGTCAGGTCGAAATTTTCAAGCTGGATGATCTCTGGCACGGCAAGATCGCCACCCTCAAGAAACCCTTGACGCCTGAAGGCGAGCCCAACGCCGGCAAGCCGAAGATCGATCATAAAAATCCGGACACCGCCAAGCGCGACGATCCGATCATTGGCCTCCAGATCATTAAAAACTTCAGCCAGGCCTCGGAAACGGAATGGACCGGTGGCACAATCTATGACCCGAAGAACGGGGAGACCTACAAGTGCAAGATCACGAAACAGAAGGACGGGGGCTTAAAGGTCCGGGGCTTCATCGGCGTATCGCTGATTGGTCGAACCACGATATGGACACGCGCAGCAGACAAGTGAACAAGGCCATTGCTATGAAAAAAATATTTCTCACCGTTTTCATCCTCCTCGGCTTGCCCGCTTTTGCGGCGGACCCGATTCAGGTCAACTCGAACGACTGGCCCTGGTGGCGCGGCCCCACTCGCGACGGAACGGCGGCGGACCAGCAGGTGCCGACCACCTGGAGCGAGACCGAAAACATTCTCTGGAAAGTGAAGGTGCCCGGACGGGGTCACGCTTCACCCACGGTCGTAGGCGAGCAAATCTTTCTCGCCACCGCGGATAAGTCGGCGGGCACCCAGGGCATCCTGGCCTTCAACCGCAGCAACGGAAAGTCGGCTTGGAACCAGACGGTGAACACCGGCGGACTGCCCGCAAAAATTCACGACAAGAACACGCATGCCTCCGGCACGATTGCCTGCGATGGCAAACGGGTGTTCGGAGCCTTTTACAACCATGAGGGCATCCAGGTCGTCGCCTTGACCACCGAGGGGAAAGCCGTCTGGAGTAAACGCGCAGGCGACTTCAAGCCACAAAAGTACGAGTTTGGTTATGGCGCTTCGCCGATCCTCTACAAGGACTGGGTGCTCGTCGCGGCCGACTATGAAAAAGGCGGCTTCCTGACCGCACTGGATCGGACCACCGGCGAGGCCGCGTGGAAAATTAAACGAGATGAGATGATCAACTACGCCACGCCGGTGATCGCCCGTATCGACGGCAGCGACCAAATCCTGCTCGGGGGCAATGAACACGTTTACGCATACGACCCCGCGAGTGGCAAGGAACTCTGGCAAGGCCCGGGCCCATCTACGGCGACCTGCGCGACCTTAGTCACCGACGGCAATCGCATTTTCACCAGCGGCGGTTATCCCCAGAAATTCACGCTCTGCATCGAGGACGGCAAAGAGCTCTGGCGCAACAATCAGAAAGCGTATGAACAATCGTTGCTCGTGCATGCGGGTCATCTGTACATGCTCAACGACAATGGTATCGCCTACTGCTGGAGCACGGCCGACGGCGAAGAGAAGTGGAAAGAACGCCTCGGCGGTCCGGTCAGCGCATCGCCGGTGCGCGTGGGCGAGCGGATCTACCAGGCCAACGAAAAGGGCAGCACCTTCGTCTTCAAAACCGATCCCTCCGGCTTCCAGCTGGTGGCCGAGAACAAGCTCGGGGATGAATCCTTCGCCACGCAGAGCATCTGCGGCAACCGCATCTACACCCGCGTGGCCTATCGAACGGGTGGCAGCAGACAGGAAATGCTGGTTTGCATTGGCGAATGAGCCCTTCCGAAGGTACATTTTACGCATGATCCTGCGCATCATTTTCGGGTTCCTGCTGCTGGCCCTGCCCACGTTCGCTGCGGAACCGCTCACCCGCCAGGCCCTGATCGACATCGCAAACGCAAAGCCGGGCGAAAAACCCACCATCAAAGAGCTGGAAGTCCTCCCCTTCGCAGCGCGATGGGAGGAGCGCACGATCTGGACTTATTTCGATGGAGATGAAGAGAAGGAAAAATATCTGGGCGGCGATCACTGGTCCGCCGATGGCCGCTTCCATGTTTCACGCGTCACCCATGTGAACGGCGTGCTGCAACTGGAGGAAGAACAGTCGATTAACCTGATCACCTATGATGCGGAGCAGAAAATGTTCATGGCGTATTTGGTCTACCCCGACGATTTGATCGTGGCCGAGGGCATCTACGCGGCAGCAAAAAAAACGCTGACCATCGAAGGCAAGTCCACCGACTCAAATACGGCGATCCTCTGCACCATGCAGATCAAGGACGGCAATAAATCAGCCTCAAACGTCGACCTCTACGTGGACGGCGAACGCCTGGCCACCGCGCGTAGCCGGTCCGGGCCCATCAACGAAGCAAAGTGAGGTGCGTCCGGGCAGCTTCAGGCGATCCGCCGGCCCACCCCATCCGCATTAGACGCCGTGAAGATTTCGTGTGTACTTCACACTACAAAAGGTTGTATGTAATCTTTTTCGAAAAGAGGGTCGTTTCATCAAGTGACAGACGTACTCTATTCATCATCATGCGACGCATATCGACGATCCTGCTCCTGTTGCTGGCCGGCCAGGCCGAGGCCCAGGAAATACTGACCAACAGCCTGGGCATGAGCCTTCGACTCGTGGAAGGCGGACGCTTCATCATGGGCTCCGACGCGGGTGAGCGCAGCCTGAGTCTGGATTTTCCGCATCACATCAACGCCCAGTATTTCGGTAACGCGGAATCCCCTGCCCACCCCACCTGGATCACCCAACCCTACTACCTCGGCGTGCATGAGGTAACGGTTCAGCAGTTTCAAACGTTCGTCTCCGAGACCGGGTATCAAACGGCGGCCGAGAAAGGCGCGGTCGAGATGATCGGTTGGAAGCCGGAAGCCGAGAAAGTGAATCACAGCAAAGCCATGGACCTGGATCGCGACCCGACCTTTTCCTGGAAGCTGCCGGGCTTTGAGCAGACGGACCGTCACCCGGTGGTAGGCTTGAGCATCCCTGACATCGAGGCCTTCCTGGCGTGGCTGAGTAAAAAGGAAGGCAAAACCTATCGCCTGCCGACGGAAGCCGAATGGGAATACGCCTGTCGCGCGGGCACGGACACTTGGTTTTCTTTCGGGGACGTCCCGGAAAAAACTATTCATCGCTTTGCCAATGTCGCGAACGTCGAACTGGAAAAACACCGACCAGGATGCGTTGAACATCAATGGCTGCTCGACTGGGAAAACAATCCCGAAGATGGCTTCGTCTTCACCGCTCCCGTGGGCAGCCTCGAGCCCAACGCCTGGGGTTTTCACGATATGCACGGCAACGTCTGGGAATGGTGCGCCGATCTCTGGTTGGATACCGCCTACAATCCCTGGCGGAAACCCGATCGCTTCAAACCCGCAGGCACCGCCGTCGATCCGGTGAATCGGGATGACCCGCAGACGAAGGCCAATGACTTTCGAGTCATCCGCGGGGGCAGCTGGTACACCGGCCCGGTGATCGCGCGTTCCGCCCATCGCACCAACTTCGATGCGCCGGATGCCGCCTGTTACATCGGCTTTCGCGTGGTCATGGATGCCGATCCCGCCGCCCACCCGAAGGCCCTCAAGGCCCGTAAAGCCGAGATGAAAGCCCGGGCCGCGATTGAGCTCATCGGTGGCGTCTTCTACGCAAATCGCGGACTGGATGTGGAGCTCCGCTTTGAGAACGAACGATTCACCGAGCGGGGCCTGGCCGCCCTGCCCTTCATCCCCGGTATCGAACAAGTGGTCATTCAGGCGCGCGGCAGTAAGGGGCCGGTGATTACGCAGACCGGGATCAACCTCCTCGGCGCGCTTAAGGGTCTGAAGCGCATCGCCTTTGAAGCCCAGCTCGACCAGGCGAACCTCGACCTCCGCCCGCTCGCTCGCATCCCGGGCCTGGAAGTGCTGACCTTTCCGCGTAGCTCTCCGATGAACGACACCTTGATGGCCGGACTGGCGGAGTCCCGTTCCCTGAAAACCTTTTCCTGTCACGGCACCGATGGGGATCTCACCGACGCCGGCATCGCCCAGCTGAAAAATAATCGCGGCCTGGAAAAGCTGCAGATCCACGAAGCCCGGGCGACGGGTCGTTACCTCGCCGACTTCGTGGGCATGCCCCTACGCGAATTCGAGACCTCGCCGCCGCACAATCAGTCGGCCTCGTTCACGGATGAAGGGGTACAGCACCTCCGGAACTTCCCCGAGTTGCGGACCCTCGCGCTCTCGCGTGAAGCCCAGATCGGCGAAGGCATCAAGGAGGTGCTCAGCCACCTCCCGCACCTGTCCCGCCTGAACCTGGAAGGTTGCACCGGCATTCCACCCGAGGCCTTCGCGACCCTGGCCGGGCTACAGGAATTAAAAAGCCTGGACCTTCGTAACACCCAGGCGGACGATCAAACCATGGAGACCCTTGCGGTGATTCCCCGACTGGAGGAGCTGCGGTTAAGCACCGTCACGGCCCGGGCTGCCCAGGATCTCACTCGCCTATTTTCGGTCGAACGCCTGACCATCCAAACCCTGGAAGGCGGCGACACCAGCCTTCGGCTCCTCGGCCGCTTGAACCGCCTGAACAACCTCGACATGGGTGGACCAAACATCACCGGCTCAGGACTTGGACCAATTTGTCTGCTCCCGCGTCTGGACGACATCAAACTCCGCTGCCCGGACTTAACCGACCAGGCCTTCGATCACCTGAGCGGAGCAAAAAATATACGCAAGGTGCGCCTGGTCGAACGCGGCGTACAACCGCCCGCCGCCTTAACCAACGAGGGCATGATGAAAATGGCCAAGGCCGTCTGGCTGAGAGAACTCTGGCTGCCCAGAAACGATACCGGGATCACCGAGGCCGCGATCGAAGAATTAAAAACGCTGATGCCAAAGACCGGCGTAATCCCCTACACCGTGAGTTGGAAATGAAAACTTTTGCTGCCGTAGCAAGGGCTTCAGCCCGTCCCCGTGACCCTTGCACCGTGAGTTGGAACGCTACGCTCCTGATCGCCGGGCAGATGCTCCTGATGCCGCTCCTGGCCGCACCACTGGTCCAGGATCCGGCGGGGTACTCCGAGCACGTGCACCCCTACATCAAGGAGCATTGCATCCGCTGCCACGGACCGGAAAAACAGAAAGGCAAACTGCGCCTCGACACCCTCGAGGTCGACTTTAACAACCACACGGCCGCCGCCAAATGGCTGGAAGTCGTCGACAACATCAATCTCGGTGAAATGCCGCCCGAGGACGAACCGGTACCGCCGGGTGATCAAACCGCGGCCACCGCTAAATGGATCATGGCCGAGCTGCGACATGCCCAACGCAACGCCCAGAGCACCGGCGGGCGGGTTCTCATGCGGCGACTCAGTCGCAGCGAGTATGCCAACACCGTACGCGATCTCCTGAACGTCGCGTTTCTCCCCAAGGAGGGACCCTTGGATCTGCTTCCGCCGGACGGCTCCCTCGACGGCTTCGACAAGGTCAGTAAAGCCCTGCTGCTCGACCCCTCGCTGATGGAGCAATACTTTGATGTGGCCGCCATCATTGCCGACAAGGCCATCGTGACCGGGCCCCCGCCCGTACCCACCCGCAATAACCACCTGGAGTATGAAGATATTTCCGGCGGCATCGCCTACATCAAGACCGAGCGCTCCACCATCGTTACCGCCAACGGCATTGTCACGATGGAGCATGGCATGCGGAGCGACGAACTGCTCAAGCACCCCTGGAACCGGGAACTCATCCCCGTGCGCGGCGTCTACCGCCTGCGCCTGCGTGTGGGGGCGGATCCGGGAGACCGCGGTGAACCGCTGTACATCCGCATTGAACGACAAGGCGACGGCGACCTGTTTTACGGCAAGGTGAACGGCACTTTTGCCGAACCCGAGATCATCGAAATCGTGCGGCCTTTTGATTCCGCCGGCGGGGGCGAGATCGGGGTGCGCTTTGAAAACCCAACCAAGTTCGGCGACAACAACCAACCGTATCACCGACTGAATCGCGAAGAAACCGCGGCCCGCGAAGCAGGCGACACCCGCGCCGCCGGTCGGGTGCGCGCGCGGATCGGGGCCGAAGGCATACTCGGACAAGGCCGCCCCGCGCCGAATACCTTGAATACCAATGGCCTGCCGCGCCTGTTCTTCGACTGGATTGAACTGGAAGGGCCGCTCTACGATCAATGGCCGCCCCAGAGCACGGTGAGCCTCTTCCACAAAGGCCTGGATGAATCCACCTTCGATCTGGCGTATGCGCGTGAAATTTTTGCCCGACTCCTGCCGCGCGCGTTCCGTCGACCTGTCGCCGATGCGGACATCGATGCCATCACCGGGATCGTACAGGGTGAGCTGGACGCCGGCACAACGTTCCCCGAAGCCGTCAAAGCTGGAATCATCGCCACGCTCTGCTCGCCCAGCTTTCTCCTGCTCAACGAAGCCTCTCCCGATGATGCCCCGCGAAAGCTGAACGAGTACGAACTCGCCAACCGCTTGAGTTATTTTATCTGGAGTTCCATGCCGGATGCCGCGCTCGCAGCAAAGGCCGCGGCCGGCCAGTTGCGCCCGGCCCTGTCGGCGGAAGTTGATCGCATGCTGGCGGATCCCAAGGCCGAGGCTATGGTGCAGAACTTCGCGCATCAATGGCTGAAGGCGGGCGAGTTCGACCGCTTCGCCATCGACCGCAATCTCTACAAAGATTTCTATGCCATGGAAAACGCGGGTATCAATGATGCGGTGAATGAAGAGCCGCTGGCGTTCTTCCGGGAGGTCATGCAACGCGACCTCAAGCTCACATATTTCCTGCGCAGCGACTGGACGATGGCCAACGAAAAGCTCGCGCGCTACTACGGCCTCGACGAGGTGAAAGGCGAAACTTTCGTGCGCGTGAGCCTGCCGCCCGGGAGTCATCGCGGCGGTCTCGTCACCATGGCCGCCGTGCACAAGTGGGGCAGCGATGGCAACCGCACCAAGCCGGTCGAGCGGGGGAAATACATGCTCGATGTCCTGTTCAACGATCCGCCTCCCCCGCCACCGCCGAATGCAGGCGAGGTGGAACCCAACATCCAGGGGGAGAACCTGACCGTCCGCCAGCGCCTGGATCAGCACCGTCAGATCGAAAGTTGTGCCACTTGCCACCGGGGCATCGATCCCTACGGCTTCGGCCTCGAAAACTTTAACGTGGCCGGGCAGTGGCGGGAAAAACAGGATGGCGAGCGCGGCTGGTGGCCCGACGAAGCGGTAGTGAATGCAACGGGCACCCTGCCAAATGGGGTCACCTTTACCAATATCGACGAATTTCGCGATGCCCTGGCCGCCCAATCCGACCGATTTTTGCGCGGCTTTACCGAGAAAATGCTGACCTATGCCCTGGGTCGGACGATCGAATACACCGACCGGGAAACCGTGAACGGGCTGGTCACGGAGATGAAGGCCAAGGGGGAAACCATTCGCAGTTTAGTTCAGGGTATTGTATCTTCAGAGGAATTCGAAACCAAATAGCCTGGGTGCAGACACGCACCTGAGGCCGCAGCAGAAGGCATCGTTATGAACCTACTCACCACCCAACCCCTCGATCGACGCACCGCCCTGCGCGGACTCGGTGCCACGGTTGCCCTGCCCTTCCTGGAAGCCATGTTGCCCCGGGCCAGCTTCGGCGCTGCGGAAGCCGCCAGCGAAGCCATCCCCAAGCGCCTCGGCCTTTTCTATTTTGGCACCGGCATGAACATGCGCGAATTCGAACCGCAAGACCACGGCGTGGACTACACCTTGCCGAGCACCTTGAAGGTCCTGGAACGGCACAAAAAGGATTTCACGGTGTTCTCCGGCACCTACCTCGAACACGGTGGCGGCCATCAGGGCGATTACACCTTCTCCACCGGCATAAAAGCAATGGACGGCGGAACGATCAAGAACAGCGTCTCCATGGACCAGGTCGCCGCCGCGCATCTCGGGAAAGATACGCGCTTCCCGTCCATGCAGATGTGTGTCGAACGCGGCACCGGATTCGGCGGCAACCTCTGTACGCTTTCCTGGAACCGCAACGGCGTCCCGCTCGCTTCAGAAAACGATCCGCATATTCTGTTCAACCGGCTCTTCAAGGTGGACAGCGCGGACGAGCTCGCGGTGCGCAAACACGGCTTTCAACGACGCGGGAGCATTCTCGATGTGGTGATGGCCGATGCGAAACGCATCGGACGAACCGTCGGCACCAACGACCGGGAAAAGCTCGACGAGTACCTCCAATCCATCCGCGAAGTCGAAAAGCAACTCGACCGCAACAAAGAGTGGAGTGATCGGCCTAAACCCAAAGTCGATCTCAAGGGCATGCACGATTTTTCCGACAGCTACACGCAGCACATGCCGGCCGGCCAGTTCAGCTATCAGCAGTACGCCGAGATGATGTACGACCTGATTGCCCTCGCCTACGAGACCGACTCCACGCGCGTCGTGACCTATGTCGTACGTAAGGAAAGCGGAGGCGGCACCTTTCCGGAGTTCAACGTATCCAAGGGCTTCCATGAGCTGACGCATCACGGTAACGACCCCAAAAACCTCGCCGAGCTCGCCCAGGTGGATCGAATTTACATGCAGCACTGGAGCTACTTCATCGACCGCTTGAAATCATTCAAGCAACCCGATGGGTCCAGCCTGCTCGACCACACCCTGCTCGGATTTTCCAGCGGCATGGGCATCGGCCATTCCAAGGATCGCCTGCCGACCTGTCTGTTCGGCGGTGCGAAAGCAGGCATAAAGCACCAGGGTCACCTGGCCTTGCCGGAGCACACCCCGCTGGCCAGTGTGTGGCATACGATGCTCGATCGATTGAAAGTCCCCGTCGGCGACGGCTTCCAGGACAGCAAGGGTGTGATCAAAGAGCTGCTGGTGTAACCCGCCGGGCTTCGATGAGCTGAATCAGTTCACGAGCGCCACCGCTCCCACTCGCACTGACCTCAGCTGGAACTTCGTCAAGGCTGCGGGAACGACCACGGTCAGCGTGAATGAGCAAACCTGCGATACAGATGGCGGCAGCCGACGCGGCTTTACCCGTGAGAAGGTCCCAAAAAGTCTGGGCGTAAAACGGGGAGCTGACCGACCTGTTGCGCTGCCCGGCGCGCTATTTCACAGACACCGTCGCCTTCGGAAGCCGGGCCTATGCCGAAGGGGCCTTCGAACAACAACGCGGGTATTTCAGCGAAGCGCGATCCAGCGGAGCCCGTAAGTTCCATGGGCTGAGCGAGCTCTTCGGGTTGCGCGATTTACGCGTCGACGTGGTCAGCTGATGATCGAAAAGAGTAGAGATGCTGAATGAAATTCGCTGTTTTCATAATTACTCTGTGTTCGGTTCGTTGTGTTCGGTTCGTTGTGTTCGGTTCGTTGTTACGGTTCTAATTATGTTACGATTCGTTGTTACGGTTCGTTGTTACGGTTCGTTGTTATGGTTTGTTCACCAGGTTCACATAATCATGCCCGCGACCGACACTTTTTCATCAATGCAGATCTTCCGGGGCAAGGATGGTGGTTTACGGGCGAGCCCCCTGTTCCCGAGTTCAGGGAATTTCTTCGCCGCGGAAATACAACCGGGGCAGACCGGGATCGACGGGAATAAAAATATCGATCGGGATCCCGATTCCGCCCGTCGAATCGATCAGGCTTCCCCCGCGATCCAGGGAAAAGGAAGTGTCCCGCCAGGCGCCGGGCTGAAGCATGTCCATGTTTTCTTGGAGGCGATAGCTTCTCCCGTCTTTCGAGCGAAAACGGATGCTTACTTCGTTGGGTGATTTCGAGATATCAATCAGCTCAAAAGGGGAGCGCAGGTAGATCCAGGGAGAACTGTAATATAAGGTTGGTGAGCCTGAGCCGGTAAGCTCATCGAAAAGATAGAGTTCGATGGTATTAACCCTTCCATCGCCTTCATCTGTTCGCGGGATAATCTCGAAGTCAAGCGGGACCGTTCCGCCCGGCGGGATCGAGAGGATCCCTTCGACTTCATCGCCTGCTTCGCCACCCGGCAGACGGATCTGTGCTAGACGGATGGATTCCCGAATGCCGAATCGAATCGTGACCGGCTGCGCGGAAGTATTCGTCGCTTCGAATTTCCCACTGCCGGTTTTGCCTGGGGCGACGACCACCGGACCGCCATCGACCGGATCAATCTGCTTAAGAATAATCTGACCCGGCAGCAGGCGACGGACCACGCCATCACAACAAAAGAAATTGTCGGGATCGTCTACCTGGGTAACGCAGACATCATAACGCGCGCATTGGCCGGCATCGAACAAGCCGTTTTGGGTGGTGGGGCAGCGCAAGGTGATCGGGATGGCCAAGCATGAATTTGGCGGGACAGTTACTGTGCCCATGTTCGGAAAGAATGCGCCTGCACTCACCTGCCCGTCGCAAGCCCCGCTCGGCGGAAGGTCGGCGAGATCCCAGTCGTAGCTTCGAGAATCCGAAGAGTTGTTGCAGATGCGCAAGGTCATCTGGGCGGTCCACAGCCCGGGCACGTTTGGATCCGGACAGCAGGTGGCGATCTTCGGCAGCAGTTCGCAATAATCCGCTTTCTGGTCGATACAATCCGGAAGCTTGATTTCCAGGCGCTCGGAACAGCACTCGACCAGGTCCTCCGCGTGCACGCCGAGGTAAAAGCCCAAGACTTCAGCGGGCACGGCGCCGGTGATGCAGGCCGTGATCGTCCCCGTGTGTCCCGGGGCGACCGGCGGATCGAACGCGACCGGATTGGGGGCAAATCGCAGGTCACTGACCGTAGCGTAGTGAAGAGTGAAGGCGGACTGATTCGATACGCTCGCCGTGAAGATCCATTTCAATTCGCCTTCTTCATCGTGCGCCTTCTCAACGTCGTAGTCTAACAACGCGTAGCAGCCGCAGGCGGGCAGGTTGAAGCAGATTTTTTTAGTGCAAACGGTTTCGCCCGGCTGGACCGAGAGCGAAACGTTGATGCAGACTTTCGCTCCCACATGTTCCGCTGGAATCTCGACCGTCACCACGGTCGATTCCCCATCGGCCAATCCACCGGGGACCGCGATCGGCGTAGCGGGACCCGGCAGGGCGGCGACCGCGCCATCGGGCAGCTCGGCTGGATCGCAGGACGAAAACGCGACGAAGGAGATGGGGCCGCCGCTCAGGTTGGTGACGGTCAACTCGATGGAGAAGGTTTCCGCAGAAGGCGGACACTCGATCGCGGCCACGGTGATGGCCATGCATTCGCAACTTGGGTCGAAAATCTCCACATCGCCGAGGCGGGATTTGTCACTCTCCAGGATTTCACCGTCGATATCGACCAAGTGGCTGTTGGCAATAAAGGCCATGTCATCCGTAGCGTCCGCGTTGCAATAGCTGTCGTATTCGGCGGTATTTCCGCCGATCGGAAATCGTTGCAGGCCATAGACTTTGGGTGTGCCGGAGCCTGTCTGGTAATAGGTGGCATCGCAGGTCACCCAGAGGTTGCCTTCGCACTCGACCGCCACACCGCCGGCGGAATTATCGTAGATCTTGTTGTCTGATAGCGGCGCAAGATTTGCCAGCCAGCCCAGCTTGTAGATGTTGTCCGGATGAGGAGCCCAGGCGCCGCTGCCGCCGACATACTCCATGATGCGGCTCCCGTGGACGCCGGTCCAACGGTACTTCGGTGGCAGAGCGAAATTGAAGTGGGCACGTTCCGCGAGGAACATTGCGCCGTCTTGGGAAAAGGTAATGTCTGAAACGGGGCGGGTCCACAAATCGAGCGGGAGGTGATTCGGAATCGTGACTTCAAGCAGTTCGGATGCGGGAAGGAAGTTCCCGGAGCCATCGAGCCCGACCGACCAGACCTGGTGCATCTGCACCGGGCTGTCCCGCCACACGCCGTAATAGAGTCGACTGTTGTAATCTTCCAGGCCCCAGACCCGGCGTCCGAGCTGGGTGAAGCCCGCCGTTCCGTCATCGGGTAAACCGCCGACGCCGTCCACACCGTGGTCGAAGGTCCCTGTGGCTCCGCCGCCGGCATCGCGCCGGTAGATCAGTCCGTCCTCGAAGTTCGAAACGTAAAACCAGTCGTTGCCCCCGGAATCTGTATGCACACAGATGTTTCCCAGGGCCGGCCCTTCGTCGGGATCGTTGGCGAGCTGGCAAAACGTGCTGATCTCACCGGTCGCTCCGTTGAGTTTGTACACCGAGCCCGGGCCTTCACCCGCGGGAAAAATGCCGTCGAAGCTCCCGTAGCAGGTCGTTGCGGTCACATAAATATTCGGAGGCGAGGCCGAATCGATGGTGATGCCGAAGACCTCGCCCAGGTTGGCCGCCCGCCATTCCTCCCCGGCGCTAGGCGGGTTGGGATTCTGTACGATCTCCTCATTGTGAAAGCTTTGCCATGGATAGACCCCACTGGGAAGACCCGTGCCCGCAGAGGCTTGTTCCCCGGCGCTCGTGTTGATGATCGCCACGACAAAGCCTTCCGGGTCCGGTGAATAGGTATTGGGAAAGCCCCCGGAGAAACAGGTCGCGACCGCCTGGCCATCACCGATGGGGAGCAGATCCGTCTGGCCGGGGGCAAACGACGGCGACCATAGAACCGCAAAGGCGCTCCATAGCGCAAAGCGATGAGCCCTCATGGCTGTATTCCGAGCATGAACACTTTAGCTGCCCGTCGGCTCCACTTTCACCAGGCGGAAGAGCATGCGGGGGGCGTCCGGATTGATATCGATGAAACACACGATTTCCTCGCCGGCTCCTTCCATGATTTCCACATCAGCCGGAGCGCCTTGCTCCAGGGCGCAGGCATGATCCTCCCAGCCGCCGGCCGCGCCGAACTCCTGGCAGCGCTGGATGCGATATTGCTCCCCCTGTGCCGCCATAAACGCGACCACGAGCTGGCCGTCGCCGTTGTTTTGGACGTCCGCAATCACCAGGTTGGATGGGGGTTGCAGGACGTAGATCGGCCCCATCAGTGCGATCGCTCGGCCAGGCACTTCGCTGTAAAGGTAGACCGTGACCATACGTGGCCGGTTGTCGCCGTAGTTGAGGAAACGCGGGATGATATCGAAGGCCACCGGGACGGAGCCGCGCGCCGGAATGTTGATCGGAACTTCGATCACCGTCCCTTCCGTGGCGCCCATGCGGATGTTCGAAATCCCATCCGCGTCCTGGAT
>JBLIND010000045.1:0-23766 GCA_047639095.1 Candidatus Omnitrophota bacterium
CGCATGGAACGCCATGAAGGCCGCGGCCACAACGAGTGCGACCGAAGCAGCCCGCTGGCTGGATTTCGAGAACCTTGCCGATTACATGTTGCTGAGTTTTTACGCGGGGAATCCCTGGGACTGGAACCCCAACCAGAACTGGATGGCGGGTGGCCCCAACAAACCGGACTTCAACGGTTGGAAATTTTTCCACTGGGATACGGACATCTGCCTGCAGGATGTCGGAGCGAATGCCCTGAACAAGGATGTGCCGGACAATGTGTTCACCCGCATCATGACGCAACCGGACTTCCAGGTGTTGTTCAGCGATCGCATCTTCAAACACTGCTTTTATGAGGGCGTGCTGACGTCCAATCGGGTGAGCGACATCTTCCAGCATCGCGTGAACGAAATCTCGACCAGTATCGTGGCGGAAACCGCTCGATGGCAGAGCGCAGCGGCCAATCCGCCCTGGGACCGCGATGACGAATGGCAAAACGAAGTGGATCGCATGCTCAACAGCTACTTCCCCCAACGCACCGGCATTCTGCTGGACCAGTTTCGCGCACGGGGCTGGTACCCGGTCGAAGCACCGGACTATTCGATCCGCGGGGGCGGCGTGCCTCCGACCGAAACGATTACCCTGAGCGCACCCAGCGGCACCATCTACTACACCACGGACAATACGGACCCCCGCCTCCCCGGGGGACAGCTTTCGCCAACCGCGAAAACGTTCCCGGCCGATCCGCTCATCATCAACGCTGCAACCATCATCCGCACCCGCGCTCTGGACGGCGGGCAATGGTCGGCCATACATGAGGTCGCGTTCACGCTCGAAGGCACACCGCCCGCATCATCAACCAACGTCCTGGTGAGCGAAATCCATTACAACCCGCCGGGTGATGACGAGGGCGAATTTATCGAATTCCACAATCCAACCGATGGTCCCGTGGACCTCAGTGACCTGGTTCTGAGTGGAGCCGTGAACTTCCACTTTCCTCCGGGCTCAGTGATCGATGCCCAGAGCTTTCTCCTTGTGGTCGAAGACCTGACGACCTTCGCGCAAACCTATCAGCAGCCGACCTCCGCATGGTACCGTGCGGACCTTCACGTGGCGGGCGCCTGGACGGGCAAGCTCCCCAACAACGAAGGCACGCTCGTGTGCGCACTCGGCACCAACGAACTGATTCGGCTCAGCTACCGCGATGACGGAAAATGGCCCGGGCGGGCCGACGGGGCCGGGAGCTCGATCGAGCGGCGAGGCCTGACGATTCCCTCGGGGAGTCCTGCCGAACAGACCGCCGGTTATTCTGATGGCGCGAATTGGCGCGCGAGCAGTGAATACCAGGGAAGCCCCGGTTATGAAGGCCTGGGACCCGATGACCGGATCGTCATCAACGAAATTCTTGCCCACACCGACCTCCCCTCCGTGGATAGCATCGAACTGTTCAACCCCGGAACGACTGACGTCGCTCTGACCCACTGGGTGCTCAGCGACCAGCGCGGGATGTATCCCAAATACCGTTTCCCAACCAACACGCTCGCCGCAGGCGCCTACCTCGTGCTGGACGAAAACGACTTCAACAACCCAACTAACCTGAACGGCCTGGTGCCCTTCGCGTTGAACGCCAATACCGGCGAGGACGTTTACCTGCTCGAGGCCGATGCAAGCGGACACCTGCTACGATTCGTCGATCACGCGGAATTCGGTGCAACGCGAAATGGGGAGTCCATCGGACGCTGGCCCAATGGCAGCGGCGATTGGTATCCGATGCAGATCAACACCTTCGGCGAGGCGAACGACCAGCGCGCCAATCGCGTGCGGGTGGGCCCGGTGGTCATCGTAAACATTCACTACAATCCCCTGGCGATTCCAGACGATGGACTGGAGTTCGTGCGCCTCTATAACGACGGCACAGCGGTGGAGTCCCTGGCCAACTGGCAGCTGGGCGGTGAGGTGGATTTCGCACTCCCGGCCGTGGATCTTTCACCGGGAAGTTTTCTCACCCTGGTTGATTTTTCACCCACCAACGCCCTCACCAACACGGCTTTCCGAAGCGCGTATGACATCAGCGAGCATGTTGTCCTGCACGGCCCCTGGTCGGGCCGCCTGAACAATGCAGGAGGGAGCCTGCGTCTCTATCGGCCCGACACCCTCCAGGTCCCCACCAATGGTGCATCTGCTTTTTACCCCCTGCTTCTGGAAGATCAGGCGTCGTATCACCCCGCCCTTCCCTGGCCGGTGGCAGCCGACGGCTCAGGTGCCTTCCTCGAACGAGCAGACCTTCGCTTCCCCGGTGACACGGGCACGAACTGGGTCGCGGCCACCCTCCCCCTCGGCTTCGGCTACGAAATATGGGCCCTGGACACCTTTCCACCCGGCACCGCCCCGGCCCTGCGCGCGGCCGATGCCCATTACGACCCGGACCCGTACTCGAACTATGCCGAATACCTGTTCGGATCCGATCCATTGACCGCCAGTGGACCGCATCTACAGGTGCAGTTGAGCGACAACGAAATTCGACTCCTCTATCGGCAACGCACGGATCACCCGGGATTGCGGTATACACTGGAGCACAGCCCGGAGCTGAATCCTGCGGCCTGGCAGCACGACCCCAACGTCGTCGAGTGGATAGAAAACCAGCCGCTGGATGACCACCTGCGGACTTCACACTGGCGGGCGCTCCGAGAGGCGGCCGATGGCCAGGTCTTCAGAGTGCGGGTTGAATAGAAACCGGCTACGCTTCTTTGACCGCCATGCTCACAGCGTAGGTTTTGCCCTGTTTGAGCTTTTTGTAGTTCCCGAAGATGTCGCGGAAATTACGCTTACACCATTCGCGTAGACCCGCGATGGTCACGACACACAATCGCCCACCGGGCTCGAGTTGATTCCAGGCGTCCATGACGATGATGGACAACATATCCTTCCCGACCTTCGCGGGCAGATTCGACACCACATTGTTGAAACGCATATCCAGCGGCACGGCAGAAAAGGCGTTACTCAGATACGCTTCGGTATTCGTCAGGCCGTTTAACTCCGCATTGCGTCGGGCGTAGTCCACGGCCACGAAATCGCGATCAACCATGTGCACCCGTCCCTGGGGACATTGCCGGGCAATACTGAGGCCGATGACCCCGTACCCGCAACCGAGGTCCAAGGTGTTCTGGGCGGGCTCGACATCAAAGTGATTGAGCAACAGCAGGGAACCTTCGTCGAGCTGCTTGGGACTGAACAGGCCCCAGGTGCTGTGAAAGGTGAAGTCGTGTCCCCGGATCTGCTCGTGGATAACCAGGTCCTTTTTAAACGGGGTACTATCCGGCGGATTCACGGTGCCTGCTCCTCTTCCGCATCCGACAACAACTCACTCGGCAGCTTTCCATGATCGAGGCGCTCTTTTGCTTCCGGGTAACTGAAAAGCTGACCGGCCATTTTACGCGGGTGCACCTGGAGCTCGGCCCAGCTGCCGATATCGGTTCGCGTGCCGGCGCGTGTGGCTTTATAGCGTTCATAAAATTTTCGCGCGATCACGGCAAAGCCCTTCGCCCGTCCGGGAGAACCCGCTCCGATATAGACATAACTCTGGTAAAGAAACCCCTCGATACGGGCAACTGCATCGGCGTCGGAGAGCACATCCACATCCTCGCCAATCATTTCGTCGAGCACGAACGTTTCATACGGCCGCCCGTTCACCATGGCCGGATAATGCGTCTGCGCCAGGTCGAACATCTGCTTGGAAACGCGCGTCTGCGCATATTGGGCGGTGATCAGGACGGCATCACGCAGAAAATTCATGTGCCCGTTTTCGATGCTCACACCCTTGTGCGTCTCCAAGGCGTATTCATACGCTGCGAGGGTTTTCTCCAGCATCATCAGGTTGGGTGAAAATCGCGGGGGCTGGTCGGGATCGATGATCTCCAGCGAGCCCGAACGAAACGCCGAGGCCATGCTCTGGAAGATCATGCGCTGCAATTTGACATCCTGCGGCTTATCCGCCGTACGCGAACCGCGATAGGCCCAGTATACGGATTGTGCCTGATGGAGCCGCCAGTCAAAGGGGCCAAACTTCTCGTCGACGACCTGCATGACCTCCAGGTCCAGTCCGTATTTATTCTTCAAGCGCTTCACCACGAGATAGCGGTAGACCTGCTGACCGAGATCCGAACTCAAGGCCTGGAGCAATTCCGGCCGGGAAAACTGCTCGATGGTTAGATTTCGTTCATCCAGGCCGTCTACCAGGCCCAGCTCCTTCATCCGATCCAGGAGGGTATCGATTCCGGGAAGTTTGAGCAGGTCAGCGCGCGTCTTCGGAACGCCTGCGTAATCCTCGTAATTAAGGAATCCCGGAACCAGCAGGGACATTTCCTCCGCGAGGTATTTCTTGTAGAAGAAATGCATGTCATCGAGGTTCATGCCGATCTTGTGCTGGTAGAACCAACCGAGCTCCCATTGGAGCTGTGCGTTATCCGGATTGTGATGCAGGCCTTCGTTTCGCAGCAGCTCGATACCGTTGCTGACCCAGCGCCAGCGCTCTTCCGGCGTATTGAATAACACGCTGATATTGTAGGCCATATTCCAGGCGTGGTAGGCCCAGACCTCCGGGATGCGCGGCTCCAGCTTGGTGATCCACTGGCTCAATTGAACCAGCTCGAAATACTTGCCTTCATCCTGCAGCCGGGTGGCCCGGGTCCAGAGGATATCGACGAGAATGCCTCGAAAGGCCCCGAGCCCGACCTGGACAAAGCGCACCCAGGGATCGGCATCGTCGAGTACGTTCACCTCCGGTATCAACTTGTGCTCGACCCGCAGGTCGATGAGATCCCCATGCATGCGACCGGCCATGCCGAGCGCGAGCAGGCCGATGACCAGGGTGATCCAGGTACGCCCGCGGTTCATGAGGGAATCCCCAATTCGCGTCGGTTAAACAGCAGCACGCCGATGCCGCCGATCAAGCCGGTATAACAGATGATTTTTACGAAAAATTCTGCGGTAACGATTTCCCAGCTCACCACCACGCCGGACGCAAGCAGTTCCAGCGGATTATTCGTCGACAAGGGCTTCAACAGGAAATGCACGGACTTGTAGATCCAGACCATCAGGTGCTCCAGCATCGAAAGGGCCTCCGCGGGATCGTTACTGGACCCGTCTGCAATGGACTCCTGGGTGATGGTTTCGATAAAGCCACTGAAGAGCTGAAGAATAATAATGAAAATCGAGGTGAAGGCGGCAACGGGCATGGAGAACAGGGTACCCATGGTCAACCCGAGGGCCGCATAGAGCGCCAATTGGAAAAACTGGATCAGCAGCGTACGGCAGAGATTCGTCGCGAAGGAATCCTGCCAGTAGAGTATCTGAACCCCCTCCTTCGTATCGAAGAGGACCGTGGTCGGATGTGGATGGGTATTCGCGTAGGTGACGATGATTTCGAGATCTTCGCCGATCATGGTTTCCGGCACCGCGAGGCTGTGGGTACCGGGCCCCTGCTGCAGGGGAATCATGATCTGTCGCTCTTCCTCATGATTTCCAAGAATCCAGATGCCGTTCACCGGTTCCTGAATCAAGCTGCCGAGCTGGTATTTGTATTGAAGGAAAATTTTGCGATCCGGAGGCGGACGCATCGGCAGGGTGATCGTCCAACTCTTGGTTGCGCCATATTCGACCGCGTTGGTCTGGATCAGCATCCGCTGCCGAAGTTCACCCAGGGTGGCCTCCGGTGACATCCCCGGCGCCAGCTGGCCCCGGGTAATGAGATCACGTAGCTGCCGGGTGGCGGCTTTTTCAACGTTGGGTACCGGAGCCGGAACCACGCGGCGTGCGACAAGTACCTCCTCCTGCAACCGGGCGTATTCATCCGGCTTCCATGCGGATTCACGGGTTTCGTACTTCAGCAAACCGTAGACCGTGAGACCGGTGAGCAAGAGCGCGACGAAGTTCATCAGCAGCAGGCCCAACCACTTCCCCAGCCAGATCTGTGCCCGGTGAACGGGTTTGGTCACGACGAGATGAATGCGGGAGTCCTCGACCTCCGTGGACACCGCAGCACAGCCGGACCACAGGGTGACGATGGCCAGGATAATCTGGGAAAAAGCCAGGGTGTAGCTCACGAGCACCTGCACCTTGCTCTCGGGTGAACCATCCCCTTTAACCGTGAGGGGAATCCCGATGATGGTGATCAACAGGAGCAGGATCAAGCAGATCACGATCTTGGAACGCACCGCGCTCCGCAGCGCGATCATGGCTATGGCCCAGACCTTGTTCATCCCTGGGGATCGTCCTTCTCTCCGAGCAGGCGGTCGATGCGCTCATCCAGATCCGGGGCCGATTCCGGGACCGACGGACGGGCCGCCTCGGGGGGCTCCGGGACCGAATCCGGCGCACGCTCCTGCAGAATCTCTTCCAGGACATCGCTTTGGTCCTTCTGGACTTCGGTGCCCTGAAGGTATGCCGCAACTTCTTTACCGGTACCCGATCCCGCACCGGAGATCGCCTCCCCCGATGCGCGGGCGCGGGAAATGACTTCCATGAAAAACTGCTCCAGGTTACGGCGGGGATGCTCCAACTCCGGCTCGGATCCCAGGGTCTCGCGCAATACGTGCAGGACGCGCTGCAGCTGTTCCGGGGTGAGGCCCGGAAGCGGCACCTGGTAATGATCTTCGACTTGCAGGAGATCCTTGATGCAGCCTTCTGCCTGTACATGCCCGCCATACAAAATGGCAATCCGATCACAGACATCCTCCACATCGGCCAGGAGATGGGAGCTCAACAGGACGGTCTTGCCCCGATCGGCCAGGGTCTGAATCAGATCCTTCACCTGGCGGGTACCGATGGGATCGAGCCCGGAGGTGGGTTCGTCAAGAATTACGATCTCCGGATTGTTGATCAGGGCCTGGGCGAGACCGATCCGGCGCGCCATGCCTTTGGAAAACTCTTTGATGGTACGCCGACCGGTGTGCTGCAGGCCGACCATTTCCAGCAGCTGATCGATGCGCTGTTTGCGCTCCGGCCCGCTGAGGTCAAAAAGCCGGCCGTAGAAATCCAGGGTTTCCCGCGCGGTGAGATAGGGATACAGGTAAGACTCCTCGGGGAGGTAACCGATGCGTGACTTGGACTGCACATCGCGTGGAGGTTTCCCCAGCACCTGGATGCTTCCCTGGGTCGGATGAAGCAGCCCCAGCAACATTTTGATCGTGGTGCTCTTGCCCGATCCATTCGGGCCCAGCAGACCGAACACCTCGCCGCGGCGAACCTCCAGAGTGATTCCGTTCACGGCCTTCGCACGGGGGCGCCCCCAGAAATCTTTGAAGACTTTGTGCAGGCCCTGTGCCGACAATACAATTTCCTGACCTTCGTCCATTTGTTCCTACTTAATCTCGCTGAAGTTAAACAGACTGACGGCCAGGCACAACACACCAAGCGTATACAAAAGGGCATACCGACCCGTCGCAAGGACCACCTCCCATGGAATCGCTCGACCACCGGTAAGGCCGTCGATCACCCAAAAATGCTGCCAGTTCGGCACCACCGCATAACAGATCTGCGCCCACCACTGATGATCCGCAAGGCGACCAAAGAAATAGTCGCTCAACAAACCCACCATGAGGATGACCGAACAGATGACCAAGGTGGGCACCGCGTCAAACCGGGTGGCCAGCGTGACCGCAATCGCCAGCAGGGTCAACAGGGCCATGGCGAGAAGGATGGCGGCCGGGATCAACTTCCAGTTGTAAAAGAGGCCAAAGGCCTGCATGGCACCGCTGCGATCGACAAAACCGGTCCAGATGAATGCCACGCTTACACAGATGGCCTGAAGGACAAAGGCGTTGGAAACAAAATTGCGATCGCTGAAATAATTAATCATGCCCGCGAGGAAATAGGCCAGGAACGGCGCGAATATCAGCGGGCCGGTGGAATAAAAGTCGATCTCATACAACTCACTCACCGTACGCTCGCTCATGATGACCGCGATGGCGGCCAGCAGGCAATACAGCAGGATGATGAGCGCGATGCCGGCGAACTTGGAGAGGATAAACAGGGTGCGATTGACCGGTTTCGACAAAACAGCTGAAATGGTTCCGCTCTTCATCTCCCGGGTGATGGACAGGCAAGCCGCGTAGGCACTGAGCAGCATCCCCATCAGCAAGAAGACCGCGAGGCCACTGTCGCGGATGACCTTCCCCGTTTCGCCAAAGGTAAAATTCACGACCAGGGGGAGCACGGCAATGAACAATACCGCGGTGGTGGTGAGAATCAGGCAGATGGGCTGGCGAACCGTTTCCAGGGCGGTCAACCAAACGATTGCCATCATTTGTTTACAAACGAGTCGCATCACGACGGTTGTAAACAGATGCGCGGAGAATGTGAACCCAATTTATAGATGGACCGTGCGGCGAACGCATGAAAGCCCCCGAAAGCCTCAAGCGTGGTCTATTCGGAGTGCTCCTGGCGAAAACGGGCCATGAGATGCAGCATCTCCTGCCGAATATCGTAGAGGTTGCACCGAAAGTCCTGCAAGCGCTGTGCGTCAATCAGCTTTTTCTGTTCGACCTTCGACATGGCGGAGGCGGACTCGTTGAAATAGGCCAGCGCGCGCTTGAGGCAGGCCACGATAAATCCGCCTTCAACGTAGGTGTCGTAGGCCAGGCCGTTCAAGGCGCCGGCAAGTTTGGCGGAGAGCGTTTGTGCCTGGAATACCATCAAGTGCACGTCCTCATCGGAATCATCACCCAGCAACTCGTTTTCGTTGCAGTAATGCCACATGTCCATGGCCGCACGAAAGGCGCGGTCGGTCAGCGGATGGGTAATGTCGCCATTTTCTTTTTTAATCCAGTCCACGCCTTCCGTCTCAAGCTTGGGGACCAGCGGCGGAATGTCATCAAAGGATGAATCAAACTCATCAAACGAATCTTCGGCAACCTCTTCAAGTGCATCCTCGAGCCAGCTCCACCCCATTTCGCGGGCAACAATCTGATCGCGATCGGGGTGATCCATGTACACGTCCATCAAGCGCCCGAATTTATCCGTCAATTTATCCGACTCTTTCAGGTGACGTTCCCACTCGAACTCGTTCATGGACCGATCGTCCTCAAAAAACTCACCCTCTCGATCCCCGCAATCCTCCTCAAATAGTCCGTCCCCTTCGGACATCGCCCGTTCATACGCTTCGTCGTCAATACCGACGGCGCGCATGGTTTGCGAGAGATCGCTCACCCACTCATTGATCGATTCGAGATTGCGCTGACGCTGTTCGTCCTCCTCCGCCTGTGACATTTGCCAGTCGTAGGCCGAAATGGACGTGGTGAAATGCGTGGCTTCAATTACGACACGCCCGTTCTCGCTGCTGAACCATTCGAGGTAAACACTATTCCCCATCTGTGCGGGGCCGTTCCCCCCGCCTTCGCGGAGCTCAAACGACTCCTTGATCGAACCATCGATCACGCGCACTTTGCGTGAGGCGGTGAGATCACCTGCGACGCCATTCTGCACCGCCTCCAAACGGGTGTCATCGCCCGGCGTGGGATGGGGATTGGTCACGGTGAGGTGTGCGCCCGCAATATCGCGCAGGGCATTACCCACCAGGAGCAGGCGAACCGGTTGCTCACGCCCCAGCAACCAAATCTCTCCCTCCAGCTTTCCAGGCTGCCGATTATCTAATTCAATTCGGCAAATCGAGTTGCTCAAACGCCATGCCATCAATCAATTTCCTTCCGCCTCATCCGTTCGTTTCGTTTCCCCGTTGGTCACCCGGGTTGGAGGGTGTTATAGTGGCGCGTGCCCGTATCAGACAAGGTAAAAAAGAAGTTGCAGGACCTGCCCGACAAACCGGGGGTCTACCTCATGCGTGACCGCAACGGAAAGGTCATCTATGTCGGGAAGGCCAAGTCCCTGCGCAATCGCGTGCGCAATTATTTCCAGCGCGGCACGCTGCGCAGTGCCGATGCCAAAATACGTGGCCTGATCAAGTCGATCGATGATTTTGACTTCTTGATCGTCCGGAGTGATGCCGATGCCGTGCTCACGGAAGGCCGCATGATTAAGGAATACCGGCCCAGGTACAACACGTCATTCAAAGACGATAAGCGTTTCCTATTGCTGCGCATGAACCGCAACGACCCCTGGCCGGGGCTGCACTTGTGCCGAATCCGGCGTAACGATGGTTCCACGTATTTCGGCCCGTATGCATCGGCTGCTTCTGCACGGGCCGCCAAGGATTTTACCGAAAAGCGTTTTGGGTTGCGTCAGTGCTCTCCCCGCAAGCCGGACGAAAGCACCTATAAGCACTGCATGGCCGACATCATTCGCCATTGCAGCGCACCCTGCATCGGAAAGGTCGACCGCGCGGCATATCTGGAGCAGATGGATGAGGCCGCAGCCTTTCTCCGAGGCGAACGGGGTGACATCCTGAAGGAGTTACAAGCCGAAATGGAGGCGGCATCCGGTGAGTTGAACTTTGAACGGGCGGCGATCCTGCGCGACACCCTGATGCTGTTGCGGCGCGCCGTAAAGCAACGGGCAAGCGGGCTGAAGAGCCTGGCCACCAAAAGCGACGAAGGGCGTGAAGGGCTGCTGCAGCTGCAAACCGCGCTCCGGCTCCCCACCCTGCCCCGCGTCATCGAAACCTTTGACATCTCCAACATCTCGGGGACCTCCGCTACGGCCAGCATGGTGGTTGCCGTTGACGGGCTCCCCGCGAAGAATCGCTATCGGATGTTTCGCATCAAGACGGTGGTTGGACCGGACGATCCGGGGATGATGGCCGAGGCCACGCATCGACGCTACAAGCGCCTGCTTGATGAAAACAAACCCCTGCCCGATCTCATCGTTTTTGATGGCGGCATCACCCAGTTGCGAGCCGGGCGGGCGGAGCTCGATCTCCTGGGACTCCAACGCATTCCCACGGTCGGACTGGCCAAACGCTACGAAGAAGTCTACTGGGACATCACGAATAAAAGTGCCCCACTGCGCCTGCCGCTGGACTCCCCGGGTCTCCGCGTCCTGACCAATATTCGTGACGAAGCGCATCGCTTTGCCCTGACCTACCACCGGAAGATCCGTGAAAAACGAATTCGCGATTCGGCGCTCGACGAAATCCCCGGCATCGGCGAAAAACGAAAGCAGGTTTTGCTGCAACATTTCGGCTCGGTCGATCGCCTGCGAAAAGCCCGGGTAGCTGATATTGCCGAAGCTCCCGGGATTGGGCGAACCTTTGCAGAACTGATATACAGCTGCCTTCACGGAGAAAAACAGGGATGAAGATCAATACGGACCCCATCTTAAAAAGTGCAAAGGACATCGAAGATTTCGCTCGGAAGATGATCGAAGATGGTCGCACCATCGCGCTGACCACCTTTCAAAAAGTACCACTGCTCTCAGCCCTAGCCGTGGTTGAGCAAAAGGAAGCGGTTGAGCGGGATGAAACGCACTACTTTTTAGTCCCGTTTAAACCCGCCGAACGGGATTACGCCCTGTACAGTGTGCGCCGCCTGCCCGAAGGCTATGCGCCGGAAAACGACCTGCCCAAGCTGCGCGTCTTTCACTTGCCCGCCATCGGTGCCGAAAAGATTCTCGAAGACCTGCTGCTTGCCCAGGTGAAGGCAGACAAGTCCGCCCTGGCGGCGGCCCCGGATACGGATCTGGCGGATCGATTGAATACCATCGGAAACGAAATCGACAAACAGACGTCCCGCGTCTCCGGAGGCTTGATGGTGATCGGCGGGGTGGTCGCGTTGGCAAACCCCCTGCTGGGTGTCGGCATCGCGGTCAAGGCCCTGCTACCCGGCCTCGCGGCCAAGCTGTCTCGTGAAGGCTTGCGATACGGCAGTGACAAACTGCGTAAATGGCAGGGCGATCGACACGACGCAAAATTGGGCAAGGCCGCGGAAAAGGAACTCAAGCAGAGCCGGGCCGAGATGGTACACAACCCCCTGCTCCAGACCTTGGCGCTCGCCCTGGATACCGACGACGAAGATTTTGATCCCCTGATGGAATTTGAACCCCACGCCTTTCATATCGATGGGTACAACAACATCGAAATGCTCCGGCTCTCTGCGGCTGCCGTCCTCGCCGTGTACCAGGAAATTCTCGACAAACAGACCAAACATGACAGCGCCCAACTCGGCCCCGAAGACTTGAGCTGGCTGAAGACCCTTGAGGAATGGGCCAACCCTCGTTGAGCGAACAGAAACACAACCTCGCGCTCGGCGCCGCCTGCATGATCGGCTCCGCCCTCCTCTTCGCCATGATGGGTGCCATCATCAAACGCCTCTCGGTGGACTTAGGCACCCTGAGTATTGTTTTCCTGCGCAACCTGTTCGGCCTGCTCGCACTTACGCCCTGGTTGTATATGAATCGGGCAAAGGGCTTGCGGACCCGCGTACGCGGACTTCACCTGATTCGAACCATCACGGGCCTCTCTGCAATGTACTGCTGGTTTTTTGCCTATCGCCTGGTGCCCCTGGCCGAGGTCGACGTCCTGACGAAGTCCCTGCCGCTTTTCGTCCCCCTGATCGCCTGGTTGTGGCTCAAAGAAAAAGCCTCCGCAACCTCCCTCCTTGCTATCGCGATCGGCTTTGTCGGCGTCTTGCTGGTCATTCGCCCTGGCGGCGTGCACTTTCAACTGGGGCATCTCCTGGTCGTGATCGGAGGGGTGTTCGGCGCGGCCGCCATGGTGGCCATTCGCCGCCTGTCCGCAGACGAATCCATCGTCCGCATCGTGTTCTACTTTGCCCTCCTGAGCACGATCGTATCCGCCTTCGGACCCATCCTCCATCCGGAAGCCGTTCCGGTTCGCCTCTGGATCTTCGTCGTCCTGCTCGGGTGCACCGCGACAGGTGGACAGCTCTTCCTGACGAAGGCCTATTCGCTCGCACCCGCCTCGCAAATTGCGCCTTTCAGTTACGCCACGGTCATTTTTTCGGCGGCGTTTGCCTGGATCTTCTGGCGGGAAAAAATGGATGGGCTGAGCTGGGCCGGTGCAGGCGTGATTTGCTTTGCCGGCATCGTGGCCAGCCAGCAGATGCGAAGGAACGCTTGACGCTTGAGATTCAACAACGTTATCCTTTCCAGCGCGTGCGCGTACCCTTGCCGGTCGCGCCTGTGGAACTCCACGTCGTCGCCGATCTGGATCACCGATCTGGATCGCCTGCTGGAAGAGATGATTGCGAAAGGGGACGATCATCCGGATGTCCGTGATGAACGCATGCCCTACTGGGCCGAACTCTGGCCGGATGCCATCGCGCTCGCGTCCTGGAACGCCGCCGAAAACGGTTTTCCTGATGCAAAAAAAAGCCTGCTGGATTGGCGCCCCATCGCGCGACCGTTTACCGACATGCTGGTCGATGCGGGCTTTCATTTGACGACTGAAGAGGGGCCTGTCGTCACCCTGGAAAACGGGGCCAGCGCCTTGATCCACCTCGGCCGACTGGATCAGGGCGACAAGCGTTGCTTGACCCATGTGTCGCCATCCCGGTGATACGCGATACGGTCGTGTAAGCGACTCGGCCGCCCCTGCCAGAACTCGACAGACGTGGGAATCACCCGGTATCCGCCCCACTCGTCCGGCAAAGGCACCACCTGGTCCTGATAGATTTTTCCGAGCTCCGCATACCGGGCTTCGAGATGAGGCCGATCGGGAATGACCGAACTCTGTATCGAGGCCCAGGCTCCCAGCTGTGACTTAAGCGGACGCGAATGAAAGTAGGCCTCAGACCGTTCACGACTCGTCTGCTCGACGCGACCACGGACTTTCACCTGACGATGGAGCTCGGGCCAGAAAAACAAAAGCGCGGCATGCGGATTGGCGTCGAGCTCACGCCCCTTGCGGCTGGCGTAGTTGGTAAAAAAGATCAGGCCAGCATCATCGACATCCTTGAGGAGCACGATCCGGCTGGACACCTCGCCCGACGGATCCGCGGTTGACAGGGTCATGGCATTGGGCTCGGCGAGGCCCGCGTGAAGCGCTTCATCGAACCAGACCTGAAACTGGGCCAGGGGATCCGACGCGAGATCCACCTTGTGCAGGGGCTGGGAAGCATAATCGCGACGCAGGCGTGCAATTTTTTCTTCGATATCAGACATGACTTAGCGGGCGGGGGCTGTGAGCACAGAGGGAGCGGTTTAAAGACCGGCTTTTTCGAGCTTCATCGCCGCGGCGAAGATTTCGTTGCATTCCTTTTCCAGAATGCCTCCAACCAGCTCGCACTTCAAATCGACTGCGCGCTCAACCACTTCAGCAGCGGGAATGCCGATATGCCGATACCCCAAGGTATTTAGGGTGGCGAGGGACGAACCATAAACCACCTTGCCGATGCCCGCCCAGAGGATCCCGGAGATGGACATGGTGTTGGGCTCAGCTGTGGTATACAGGACAAAATTCGGCCAGTCGGGATCTTCGCAATTCTTAACCGCCTCGGTAATGGCCACTAACTCGGAATGCATGATCGGATTGTGATAGTTCTTATTCAAGCCTTCGGAAACGACCTCCCCGTTCACGGAATCGACAATAAGCGAGGCGAAGGGTCGCTTCAGATTTTGGCAGGCCAGCTGCATGACCTGGCGCATGTAATCGGCGTGTTCGATTTCGGGATCCATCCGTGTTCCTTGTGGCTGAAATATTGGGATTCGGGCCGCATCATAACACAGCCTTTAGTCATGTCCATGCGAAACGTAAAACGCATGCACGAGTCCACCCGCTACCGTCTTTTTGCATCCAAAAATCATGGTTCCGCCGGTGGCAAAAAACATCTGCACGAGGCAAGGGCCTCCGACCACGAATCGAATCATCCCAACCTCAAGCGAGTCTTACATCACATCTTTTTCACCTGCGGATGCGCTTGGGGCAGCGGACTTTGAATGGTCCACCCCCCATCCACCATCAGGATTTCACCGGTAATGTGTCGGGCCTCATCGGACGCTAAAAACAGCGCAGCGTGGGCGATATCCGCTACCGACGCCGTACGCCGGTTTGCGGCGACGGTATTCCAGTTCGCTTCGTAGTCCGGGTCGTCGGCCAGGGTGCGCTCGGTAAGCGTCGCACCGGCACCAATCGCATTGACCGTGATCCCATGCGCCCCAAGCTCGACGGCCAGGCAGGCCGCCAGATGCCGGAGCCCGGCCTTGCTCATGCCGTATGCACTGAGATTTTCGTGGGCGGTTACCCCGCACACGGAGGACATGAAAACAATACGACCTGCGCGCCCGGTCGCAATCATGGAACGAGCCGCAGCCTGGGCGGCAAAATAGCTGCCCCGTAGGTTAACGTTCACGACGCGATCAAAATCATCCGGCTCGAAATCCAGAAAAGGTCCATACTGGGTGACCCCTGCATTCGCGATCAGGATGTCGACCGGGCCGAAGGCCGTCAGGGCCGCACGCGTGGCGACCACATCGGCAACATCAAAGGGCAGCGCACGCACGTTTCCCCCCAGGGCCGTTGCGGCGCGCTGTGCGCTGACAGGATCCATATCATTCAGGCCCACCTTCGCCCCCGCGTCGGCAAAACGCCGACAAATTTCCAAACCAATGCCGACGCCGGCACCCGTAACCACCACATGCTTTCCAGTAAAATCAGTCATGACGAAGCCTACCATGATCCGCGCCATCCCGGAATGCCGGATCACCGATTGATATCCCTTTACAGAACGAGACGATAAGGGTAGCCCTGCTATATGTACGGCATAAGCGGTTTCCACGCGTTCGGGAGCAGATCCGAAGCCCCAGTCTAGACGCGTTGTCCTCATTTAGCCTTTTCGATACTCAGTTAGTCGACTTTTTCTACCGGCCCATCAATGAATCTAATGCTCAGGGCCTGATCTCGCCAGCTAGACGGGTTTCCAACACAGGACCAACGTGCCCCCTCAAGCAGCGGATACCTACTGTGCCCTCAGCACCGAAGCATTCATGAAAATTGAACTGATCAATCACGCATCTATCATTCTCACCCTGGATAACGGCCGAGTGCGACTCTTATCCGACCCCTGGTTTTTCGGCACGTGTTTCGATGGCGGATGGGGCCTGAAATTCGACAATCCCGCCTCTATGGAACTGGCGAAGTCCTGCACCCACCTCTGGATTTCCCATTTTCACCAGGACCACTTTCACGTCCCTACGCTCAAAAAACTGCTTGCGGTCAATCCGGATATCCATGTGTACGGCAATCACTCCTTTAACTTCCAAATGGATGAAGTCATGACCGGCCTGGGATTTAAAAATGTCGAGGCCCTGGATGAACGCCGGAAACTGAAGGTGAACGACCGCATTCAAATCACCCGTTTTCCCACCACCGGGATCGACAACATGCTGCTGATCGAATCACCGGAAGGCAACATCCTGAATTACAACGACTGTAATATTCCGGTCTCCGATCGAAAGCGTCTGGCACGCAAAATCGGACCGATTGATTTCCTGCTGAACAACTACAACCACGCCGGAAAACTACTGGACTACCCCTCCCCGTCTCCAGGCGAAATCAAATCAAGCTTCAAAAAAAGCTTCGTAGATTCGTGCAATGCCTTCAAGCCACGGATCATCGTCCCTTTCGCATCACACCACTTTTACCGGGCGGCCGAAAGCCAGGAACAAAACGACTCGCTCATGGAGCTCAACGAACTCAATAATAAGGATTTTAAAATCGTCCCGATCGGGGTTGGAGACTGCGCCACGTTCGATGACGACTTTGAATACGCCATCAGTCACCGGGATGAAATCACCGAGATGGACCAGGACATCAAACTCCAGACCAAGGACTTTGATTTGGAAACACTCGATCAGGCGGCACGGATCTACGGCCGCAAGATGAATATCCGGTTCCTGCACACCCTTCACTTTTTGCCTGTTTTGAAAATCCGAATATCCGATATGGACCTGACGGTTGGCTTAACAGGGACGCAGGGGTTAAACGTATTAGATGATCAGGACGACTACCAGCTCATCTGCACCAGTGAGTCGTTATACCAATGGTTCACACGACTCTACGGAACAGATTGCTTCATCGTCGGAGCCCATTTTGACATCAACGAAGGCTCAATCGTCCCCATGCAATGGCAGTTTCTCCTGGGCTTGATGACCGAAAACCGGGTGGATTTCCGCAGCATGATCAAGATGCTTTTTTTCCCAAGCGGGATACGCTTTCTGTTCAACCGTCGCGAGGAGCTGATGACCATGCTACGGGAAAAGTCCTTCAATACCGGCCCGCGGAAGTAAGGCTGGCGCCTATTTGATCCCGATAAAGAATCGATACCCGAGGGCCAGATCCTTTAAGGTCCCCATCCGATTGAGCGCGCGATTCATGTTCTGCGCAATCCCCTCGTGTCCCCAGACAAGCCAGGTACCGTCTTCACGCTGGGCCGCATACATCTGGGAACCGGCCCGGATCTGACGCACCCGACCGAGGTCGGATGGCGGCGGGGTTGCACGCCAGGGGATCACCTTTCCTTCGCGCGTGAGAAACAGGCAGGCGGAACTGCTCGAGGGTGCAATTTGCACCACGTTCTCCAAGCCCTCAGGTGGATCATCCCAAACCGACCCGTTCGGCTTTACGCCCGTGATCGTCCCGTCGCGCTTTTTAATAATGTACCATTCATTCGCGACCCCGAAGTCAACGACATCAGTAAGCCACTCTTTTGCGGTAAAGGGCTTTTCACGTAAGTCATAGCCAAAAGGAACCCGTTCACCCGTGCGACGAAGCGCCCCGTGAATATTCTGGCCGCCGGAGACCTTGATCACATCGTTCAAGTGGGGAAGAAGGTGCGCGTAATACCCACTCGTCGTGGCGGTCATCGTCCCATCGGCGTGTAAAAAGACACCCCTGTGGCGCTCCTGCCCGACACTGACCACGGGCTTTTTCATATCGTCCGGGGGCCGATGATCCTGGTGCACGCCCGGCCGCGTAATCACGGCTCCTGTGGTATCGATTGCAAAGTAATTGTTCCCGTAAGCAAAGACGCGAAGGAAACGGCGATCCGGGTCCAGCTCGGGCAAAGGCATCTCGCCGGACTCGTTGTGCTCTTTGGATCCTTCGATGAACAGGACACCCGGCTGGTTGTTCGCCCCGGGCATCCGTATCGGGCGCCCCGGACGCGCGAACACTGTGGATTGCATCGCCGCTTCCAAGGCACTGACCTCCGTACGAACCGCCAGGGCCGCTTCGATTTTACCGTCCCGTGTGAGCTCCGTCTGGTGCGCGACCAACTTCTGGCGATAGGCCCCCATTACCAGACGCCGTTTACCAGGGTCGCCTGCTCCAACTGCTGCCGACGGGTATCGTAGATGCCTTGCAGGCGCTTGAAACTGGCATAGCGCGGATCGATACTCACCCCGCCGGTCTCCACCTCCTGCTTGATGACCAGGATCTGATCGAGATCGCCTGCAGCTTGATCCTTGAGATTCAACTGGCCGAGCTGCTCGAGGTATTTCTGGCGCCACGCCTCCTGGCGGATATCCAATTCGGCAAGGGCCCACATGGTAGGTGGTCCGCAAGGTTTCGAAGGTATCAGGGGTTTGCTGGGCCATGCCCTGGAAGGCGCACGCGAAGAGGGCGTAAAGGAGCACTTTCAGACCTGATACTCTTCCGATTCGACCCGAATCTTTCAAATCTTTTGTTGATTTGGTCCGACAAGGGTTAACGGGGATCTACGACACCCGCCCGCAGGAACGCATCGGCCATGTTTTTCCCGGCAAACTGCTGTTGCACGATTTCTCGCCCATGTAACCCTTTCTGGCGTAGCCCAGGCAGATCCGCCAGGGCCTGGCGGAATCCGCCTACCAGATCATCGGCCGGACAGATGAGCCCGCCACCCGTTGCGTTTACCAGCTCGGGAAAGCCGCCGCGATCAGGTAACACCACCGGCACCCCACTCGCGAGCGCTTCCAGGATGTAGAGCCCAAAGGCCTCGTCATAGCGCGGCGGCGTACAGAGAAAGCTCAGACCACGGAGAAAATCCTGCTTTTCGGCACGCGACATATTGGGAAACACGCGGACATCATCACCAAATCCTGCGGCGCGAATTTTTGCCTGCAAGCCGGCAACGAATTTGACATCCTGATTCACCTGGCTGCCGCCGATATGCAGGCGCACCGTCCCATGCGCCGGATCCTGCTTCAATTCCAGCCAGGCATCGACCAGGGACTCCAGCCCTTTCGGCCCGCACATGCGGGAGAGAAATCCGATCACCGGGATTTCCGGTGGCGCATCCGCAGGCGCAAATCCGTCGAGATGCACCCCGTTGTACACGACCTTCACCTGATCATCCGACAAGCGCATGCACCGCTTCATTTTCTCTGCATAGGAGGCACTCACCGCATGGTACACATCGATGTACTGGGCGTTGTGGTTGAGCATATCCCAGACTTGGTCCGTGTATTCCCCCAGGGTCTCGATGAAGCAGTCCTCCCCTTGCAGAGTACAGACAATCTTGCAGCCAAACTCGGCTTTCAACCGCTTCGCCACCCCGCTGAGCATCGCATTGGAAAGCACCACCACATCCGGTTTTTCCGGCTGCGCATGGATCCAGTTGACCAGGCGGGACAGCTCTTTTACCTGAAACCCGTCGTCTCCGCGCTGCATGGAAAGCGTCATGGCTGCAAGCTCATGTGCATCCGTCATCCCTTCATGCTTCATCGCATTGCGGATAAGCTTACGATGGTCGAAAAGCTTATCCAGCCAGCGCGGGGTTTTCCGGAACAAGGGAAATTTCTGCTGCAGGTAACAATTAATCCCCCCGAAAAAGAGCGGGCCGTTATCGTGGCTCACCTCTTCGAGCACATGCGGAAGGTACATCTCCAACACCGTCACCTCGTGCCCCTGGAGGCGAAGCTCACGCACGAGGGTATGATCCCGCAAACACGTGCCGCAGAAAAAATTTCCGGTACCGGGAACCAGGAAGTGGATCTTCACGCGGGCGCAGGGACAATGTTGGGTTTCCCGTGAGGCACGGGCTCGGGGACGTCGGCAAATTCACTCACTGCCGCAAAAAGCTCATCAAAATCCTTCTCCACATTGCCGATCAGACAATCGGTCAGGTCGCCTCGCAGATGTGGATACTTCTTAATCACCGCCCCGAAGCTGAAATTCGGATCATAGAAGGCGTAGACCAGTTTGCGCATCGCCTCCAGGGCCCCTCGAAACTGCTCGCCATATTCAGCGAATCGAGCGGCACCAAAATCACCTGCGCTCAGCGCTTCGTCTACCGCATCCCCGGCGAGCACGCCGCTGTATAAGGCCAGGAACAACCCGGAGGAGAAGACGGGATCGAGAAACGAAAATGCATCGCCGATCAGGACCAAACCATCAGCGGCACAATACTCCGAACGATAGGAATAATCCCCGGTCGCCTGGACCGGTTCGGTCCGCTCGCCCGTGGACACGTGGTCCTTGATCCAGACGTTCTTTTCGATTTCGCGATCGAGGACCTTCTCCAGGTCACGACCATCGCTGAACAAATAGTCTTTATCACCCACCACGCCGACGCTGACCCGATCGTTCTGTAGCGGAATCCACCAGAACCAATTCTTGTCATCGACATAAGCCACGGTCGTGGCGCCTTCGTCAATACCGGGATCGCGTTTCGCGCCCGTGTAGTACGACCAGACCGCAATCTTCTTGAGTTCTTTGTCGGGAATGCGCCAGCGATTCCGCGAGCAGGCCAAGCCGTCACGGCCGGTTGCATCGATGGTGATGGGTGCGAGAAATTCCTGCATCGTGCCATCGGGCATTTTGGCGCGCACGCCCTTGGTCACGCCATCTTCCGTAATGAATTCCTTGGCGGCGACGCCCTTCTTAATCGTGGCGCCACTTTGACAGGCATGACACAGCATCATTTTGTCAAAGGTGCCGCGTTCGACTTGCCAGGTTTGCGACGAGGGATGATCCGAGTGCTTGGAGAAATAAAACGGGACAGAGCTTTCAGCGTCCTGCGTCACAAACTGCACGCTGAACTTTTTGGTGAAGCCCGCATCCTTGAGCTTTTCATTCATGCCGATCCGCTCGAGCGGGTGCCAGCAAAAAGGAATCATCGATTCGCCGATGTGATAGCGCGGAAACGCGTCCTTCTCCAGGACGACGACCTTCCGCCCCTTCTGAGCGAGCAAGGCGGCTGCGGAGGCGCCGGCAGGGCCTCCACCAACGATCACCACATCAAAAGAATTCTCTGCTTCCATCATTCAGATCCCATTTTACAGAGGCAGGATTTCCACGACTTCGGCAAGCTTGGTGCCATCCGGCATCCACAATTGATTCTTCCGGCCGTACAGCTCGTAGTCCTGCTCCGGATCAAGCTTTAACACTTTCTTGATCGTGGCATCGGCCTGAACCTTACAGTAGGCCTTAGGGGAACTCCGGTGCTCAACGTCGAAAAAGGCCAACAAACCGCCCAGCGGTTTGTGTCCGAGGACGACCGCATCCGCAACGGGTACCGGCAGGCACTCGAGGTTAATGCAAATGGCACCGAACTCGGCCGGCTTGTCATCTTCGGAACCGATCAACACCACCATGCGGGCACAGGCCTTGTCATCGCGTTCGTGATCGATGACGTAGAGATACATGGATTGCTCGTGATGCGCCTCCAGGGTCGGTGTCATATCATTTTCATGATCGAGCAGGGACTTGTAGGGCTCGGGCATCTCTGCGCGGACGACGGGAATCAAGGCCGGCGGCACCCCCCCGGATCGAGCATAAAAATAGGCGAGCGGATCAAGTCCGGCTTCAAGTTGAATGATGTTATCAGGCATATCGCTGGTTCACATGTTGAGGTAAAAAGAATTCGTGGAGAAGGACATCAATCTGCAACAGGCCCTGGCGCGTCACGCTGATCAACTCGTCATCGCGATCGATGAAGCCCCATTTTTTCATATTGCCCAGCTGCATGGCAAAGCGCTCGCGCACATCGACGCCAAACTTCTGCTGGTAATACGCAGGATCAATCCAGCCCAGCTTGAAATGCAGGACGAATTCGCGAATCATCCGCTCCTCGTCGGAGGGCGTCAGCGCCCGGTAAATCGGAAACTGATCTTTACCAATCATTTCCAGGTACGGATCGATGTCGTGGTTGTTCTGGTAATGCGTGCCGTTGATGTGCCCGAAGGAGGCGACGCCGAGCGAAAGCAGGTCCGCGCCTTTCCAGAGTAAGTCGCGGTAGAGAAATTCGGCGTTCTTGCCCTTCTTGACCGCCGTGTAGGCGCTCTTCACTTCGTAACCGGACTGCTCGAGCTGCTCGTAGGCGTAGGTCACCCAGCGACGTTTGGTTTCCCAGTTCGCGACCGGCGCTTTGAGCACGCCCGACTCTTTCATGCGCTGATAGATCGTCGTGTTGTACGGCACTTCCATCTGATAAATGGTGATGCTTTCCGCATCCATGGCGATGGCCTTTTCAACCGTGCGCTTCCAGTTGTCTTCGGTCTCCTCCAGCATGCCCGCGATCAGGTCGATATTGATCTGCTCGAAACCGGCGTCCTGGGCCGTCTTGTAAGCGCGTTCAATTTCCGGCGTGCGGTGAGCACGGCCATTGATTTCCAGCACGTGGTCGTCGAGATTTTCGACGCCGAGGCTCAAGCGGGTGATGCCCAACTCCTTGATCACTTTGATTTTCTTTTCCGTCAGCGTGCCCGGCTCGCACTCAAACGCGATCTCCTTGGCATCGCTCCAGGAGAGGCGCTTATCCATTTCTTCCACCAGCTCGCTGAGCATCGCGGTGGAAAGAAACGAAGGGGTGCCCCCGCCAAAGTAGATGAAGGTCGGCTTGCGGTTCCCGACGAAGGGCTGCGCGACGTACATATCCAATTCTTTGAGCGCCGCCGCGACGTAATCCTTGATCTCAGCCGACTTCGCACCCGTGTACACCCGGAAGTAGCAGAAGTGGCAACGCTTCCGACAAAAGGGAATGTGCACGTATAAGCCAAGTGGATTCTCCGGCTCCGGTGGTCGCGCCATGGCATCCTGAATCTCGTTCACCTTGTCCGGCGACCAGAAAGAATACGGCGGGTAGTTGGAAACGAAAAAGTTGCCGACCTCGGTCGCGCCTTTCAACTCGTGATCAGATGTTTCAGTACTGTTTGAGCTCATGGTTGTTTGTCCTTTTTCTTTCCGAAGGCATACACCGAACCATCGAGGCTGCCAATATAGATGCGGCCGTCAGCCACCGAAGGCGACCCTTGAACCGGCTCACCAATTTCGAATGACCAGATTTCCGCACCGGTCTTCAGATTCAGCATGTAGAGAAATCCATCATCGGACCCAACCACCACTTTATTATCGCAAATGATGGCGGAACTGTCGATGGCGCCCCGGGTTTTAAAGTGCCAGCGCTCGGTGCCCGTGGAACGGTCGAGGCAATGGACCCGCTTGTCGCGGCCGCCGATGACCACCACCTCATCCGTAACTGCCGGGGTGGCGTAATACGGGAATTCTCGATCCTTGAAGGTCCACAGGGTCTCGCCGGAGGTGATATCGACAGACTGCACGACTTCCCCGTAATGCCCGACGTAGATATGGCCGTCTTTCATCGCCACGGAACCGGCAATGTAGGCCCCCATCGAAATACCATTCAGCAATTTGCCGGTTTCGAGGTCGATCACGTGGACGATCTCGTCACAGCCGCCCACAACGACCTTGCCGTCCATAATGCAGGGCGCGCCGTTGATGAAATTCTCCGATTCGTACTTCCAGAGGACGACTCCCGATTCGGCATCCACGCAATGAATAAAAAAGTCGTAGCTGCCCACGATGATGCGGAGCTTCCCATCCTTGCCGGTAAAATGATTGGCCGCGCCCAGGATGCGATCCTGCGTTTCATATGCCCAGA
>JBLIND010000046.1:0-23695 GCA_047639095.1 Candidatus Omnitrophota bacterium
TGCGGTGGAAAATCCGCCATACAAAAAAGGCTCCGCAGCCCACTTTAACAGCGCAGCCTGAGCTCCAAGCACACCTAGAGCGATGCCAATATGTCCGGAAATTTTCATGGATGGAAAAGAGGCCACTCAGCATATAACTGAATAAACGGAGAGCAAATGAAATCGATTCATATCCGCCCCGAAAGTCCCTTTTCCCCGAGGTGCAGGGAAATCCCGACGGGATGAGGTGGATGAGTGGAAAGCGCGATCATGCAGGGTGTTCCTATCATAGGAGGCCGTTTTCAGCTCGCTTCCTATGATCCGAAAACCGCTTAGAAAACGAGGCGCGCCTGCCCGATCCAGATGCGATTGCCGAGTCGTGTGAGCGCGTCGCATTTTTTCAACCCGTTGACCCGGCACAAGGCTTCAAAGTAAGGCGGAATATACGCGACGCGCCTGGGTAAAAGCCGATAGGCGGATTTCATCAGCCGGAGTCGACGGGCAACCTTTTTCGGCGCCGGAGCGGGCAGGCCAAAGCCCTCGCGCAGGTGGGCGGGAAGGGCCGCACCGGTGATCAGCCGCGCGGTGGGGATGCCCGGTTTGGTCCAGGGCAGGCGATCGAGCTTGAACAGGTAATCGCCCACTTCCCGTCCGATCTCGCCCACGCCTAGCAAATCGGATTGCAGCGTTTCCTCGAACCAGGCTTCGAAGGCTTTCCAGGAAGAAGGCATGATGGATTCGGGTATGCCAAAGAGGAACGCGCAGACCTTGGCTTCTGCGTAGTAGCGTTCTTTTTCGTCATCCGACAGGGGTTCCACGAGCTGCTCGTACCAGGCGATCGATCCTTGCCAGAGCGTGGCCTGGACCCAGAACATCGCTTCGACCGCATTGGCCTGATACGCAGAACCCGTGGCGAACCGTCCCGCTCCTTCGTCCAGAGTGCCCGTGATGCGGCTGTGCATCTCATGCAGTCGGATCGCCTGGGTGATCGCCTGATCCAGGCTGCCGAAGACCATGCTGAACATCACGCGAAACGTGCCGTGAAATCGACCGAGCGGATCTTTCATCGTCCGGGAGTGTTGCTGAATGGCATTGGCCACCCAGGGATGTGCGAGCTGCAGGAGCACCGCCTGCCAGGAACCCGCGAACAGCGCGCTGTGTCGGCTGATGCGCCAGATCATACTGTCCGGTCCATACAGGCCGACCACGGGATCGGCACAGCGTTCGCGCACGCGTTCGATTCCGATGTCCAATTCAGCGCGGGTAATAAATTCGGGCGTCATGCCTTCAATATGCACAAAGCGCTTTGTATTGCAAAGTAAATAGAGAGGTGAGCGCGCCCGATTCACCTGCCTGCGCGCCTCCGAATGAGCGATTAAGTTCTGGTCCGCCACCCGCGAACCAGTGAAGGTCATTCCCTATGAACCGAATCACGCGCATCAGGCAGACCTTAAAGGCTATTCTTCTTCCCGGGATCACTGCGGGGTGTGTCTTGACGCTTTCCGCATGTACGACCCAGTCTCCCGCTCACAAGCATCCGGTGACCTTTCCCTCTGCGGCGGCTGCCGCATTCACGTACGATGATGTGAATCATGTCCTGCATGTGTTGGAGCCGGAGACGTCCGGCCTGCAATCGTATTACGCACTCCTCGATACGGATGTGCGGGCGCTGGCCAAGGCCGATGACGTCTGGGCGTTTTATCACACCCGAATCGTTCCCCACTATCCGAGGCTTCCGCAGCCGCAGGCGCTCCACAACCAGGTTCTGATTCCGGTTGCGTCGCTCGATTTCAAGGCCGCGGGCTATGATGCGGCGCATCGAATCTTCTACCTGCAATTTCGCGATGGTCGGCTCCGGCAGTTTTATGATTTTCCGCGGGAGCTCTATGATCGATTTATGTCCGTGCTGGTAAAGCATCCGGTCTATGTCGCTCATATTGAAGATCGGTACGTCTCCAGTGTCGTAGCTCAATGGCCCCTGGCTCCACACGGCCTGGTGCCTCACAAAATCATGCCCCTGGGAGATTCGATCACGCAGGGTGGCCGTACCCATAGCAGCTATCGCCGCTCGTTGTGGAAAAACCTATACGCGGCCGGCTATTATGTTGATTTCGTCGGTTCACGCGGTCGGAATGGCCGCGGAGAAGTGAATGCGTCCGATTTTGATCCAGATCATGAGGGCCATAGCGCGTGGACGGCGGGCCGTGTGCTGGGCTACCTCGATGAATGGGCCGGTGCGGCAACGCCGGAGTCGGTGCTGATTCATCTGGGAACAGGTGATGTGTATTCGGGTCGGGAGCTTCCCGAGGCCATCGTGGATCTCGAACAGATCCTGATCATCCTCCGGAGGCATAACCCGCGTGTTTCGATTTTTCTCGCGACACTTATTCCTTCGGCCAAGCCGGGGCTGAGTCGTGTGCCTGCAATGAATACACTTTTGAAAGACCTGGCGATCCGCGCGGATCAGGAAACGTCACGCGTGTACCTAGTGGACCAATATGAAGGATTCAGCGTCGCGAACGACTTATATGATGGCATTCATCCCGGGGATTCGGGGGAGGAAAAAATGGCCGTAAAATGGTTGTCGGCGCTGGTTCCCACCTTGCCGGCGAGCACGCGTATGCCGGTAAAACCCTGATACAGGCGTGGGAATGGTCCTGAAATCAATTCCGAATACGTGTATTCTTGCCTGCCCCATGGAACTGGTCTAGCCTGATCTGTGGTTTTCAGCTCCGTCGCATTTTTATTCTACTTCCTGCCTGTATTCCTCTTCGTTTACTACGCGCTTCCGCGTGTACGCAACCTGACCTTGTTGTTGGGTAGTTTGATTTTCTACGCGTGGGGTGAATGGGATTTTCTCCCGTTGATGGTGGCGAGTATCTGCGCGAACTACCTGATGGCTTTGCAGATCGATCGGTCGACACGGCGCAGGTTGATGCTTGCATCGGGTATAGTGCTCAATCTCGGGGTGCTTTGCATCTTCAAGTACCTCGTCTTTATCGATCAGAATCTGGGAGCCGTCTTCCATGTATCCATTCCTGGGGCGTATCACTTCACGCGGATCCCCCTGGGCATCTCGTTCTTCACGTTCCAATCGATCTCCTATCTGGTCGACGTCTATCGAAGGAATACAGATGCGGAGAAAAATCCCTTAAACGTGGGGACCTATATTGCCATGTTTCCTCAGTTGGTTGCCGGGCCCATCGTCCGGTTTAAGACGGTCCGGGATGAGCTGCATCATCGAACCACGCCCCTGCACCAAGTCGCCACCGGAGCCCACATATTTATTCTAGGTCTCTCCTCTAAACTGTTGATCGCAGACACCCTTGCGTTTCCTGCTGATGCGGCGTTTACGATGGGGACGACCTCGTTGAGCACATCACTGGCCTGGCTCGGTGTCATCAGTTACACGTTTCAAATCTATTTTGATTTCGCCGGCTACTCCGCGATGGCGATTGGTCTCGGCCTGATGTTGGGTTTTCATTTTCCGCAGAACTTCAATCATCCGTATGTTGCGCAGTCCGTGACCGATTTCTGGCGGCGGTGGCATATCTCCCTGTCGACCTGGTTTCGGGATTATCTATATATCCCGATGGGTGGGAACCGGGGCGGGTGGTTGCGGACCTCTCGCAACCTGATCGTGGTCTTTGTCTTGTGTGGGCTCTGGCATGGCGCGAGCTGGAATTTCCTGCTGTGGGGTGTGTACCACGGGGTGTTTCTTGTGCTGGAACGTATGCTGAAAGGTCGCATCACCGTACGATTCCGCCCACTGCGCCATCTGTATCTCGTGTCAACCGTGGCTTTCGGCTGGGTCCTGTTTCGCGGTATTAACCTGACGCATGTAGGTCACGTCGCGCGTCGACTTTTTTCTGCGGTGGAGGAGCCGATGGTCCGGGGTGCGGGGGAATATATGGGGCCGCACATCTGGATTATCCTGGTCCTGGCGTCTCTGCTCTGTGCCTTTGGCGAGAAGCTTGCTCCCTATTATTTCCAGTTGATTCGCAGGCGGGAAGGCCCGGCTGCTTTGCTGGCGTTGCGTACGACCTGCGGGCTGCTGCTGTTGTTCCTGTGCTTCGGGAGTCTGGCGGCAAATACCCATTCACCTTTTATCTATTTTAATTTTTAATAATGACCCCCATCGCACCATGTGGAAAACCCCTGGCCCGGCACGCCTTATTCGAGTTGATCGTGTTCGGCGGCTTCTGTCTGCTGCCGATGATCCTGCAGATCAGCCGGTTGGATCGCCTGATCCCCTCCATGGAACTTCGCTCCCTCGCAACGTTTCCCCTGCGCCCGGAAAAAATGGCGGATGTTCAGGAGTCGCTCATCGAATTGGATGCCTATCTGGAGGACCATTTCGGTGGCCGTCCCATGTGGATCAGGCTCAACAGCCGCTTGTATAAGGCCGTACAGGACTCCGCTTCGGATGCCGTTGTGGTGGGTGCGGACGGCTGGTTGTTTCTGGGTGAAACGAATCAGGTGCTGGATCGGTACCGGGGCATTCGTCGTTTCCAGCCAGTCCAGTTGGAAGTCTGGCGGGCGGAATGGGTTCATCGAAAGACCTGGCTGGAGGATCGTGACATTCCACTTTATCTCGCGATCATACCCGACAAGCACTCCATTTATGGCCAGCATTTGCCCGCCCGATATGATCAGAAGGGGCGGGTCCCCACCGATGCGCTCGTGGCCTTTATGGGGGATCAATTTCCGATTCTGGATTTGCGTATTATCATGAATTTATACGCAGAAAAAGGCGGGCTTCCGCTCTACCAGAAACTCGACACCCATTGGACCGACTGGGGATCATTCCTGGCCTATGAGGAGATGATGAAGTGGTTGAGGGTTGATTTTCCAGCGATAAAAATCATTCAAGCGTCGGAGTTGGATACGCCCGTGGGCGCCATGCCCAGTGGGGGGCTGGGACGGATGCTGGGCCTGAATATGACCCGCGAAAATTTCGCCCAGCTGGAAATGCATACGACCCGCATTCTCTCCTCGCGTGGGGAGTCGTATCGTGTCGACGGTATCCATACCCGGTCCGGTGCGACCCGCGCGCCACGGTTGCTGATTCTCTGTGATTCTTTTGTGAACGGTTACATGGCGCAGTTTATCTCGGAGAGTTTTTCAGAGGTCTACTACTACCACCATGGTGGGATGACGTTTGATAAGGCGATCATCGAGGAGGTTCAGCCCGATTTGGTGTTGTATGCGGTGGTCGAACGGTTGATTCCCTTTACGCTTCCGCCGATGTGCCCACCTGAGTAAGGCCTCCTTGCTGCATCCATAAAGCCGGGAATGCATGAAATCGCGCGTCATGCTTACCCCCGTGCCATTTATGACTTTCTATTCCCGGTGGGTGAAATAGAGGTGGTGGTATGAAAAAATATTCTGTTCTCCTGATTACGCTCGTTCTGGGCACCTCTACCGCTGGTGACTGGCCTATGTTTCGTGGTCCGGATGGGAACGGGCATGCGGCCGCCCGCGATGTTCCCCTGACCTGGGGGCCGAACAAACAGGTTCGCTGGAAAGTGGAAACACCTCCCGGTTGGTCATCGCCGATTCTGGTGGCTGGCCGCCTCTACCTGACCGGTGCCCGGGAATTCGGGGCCGACGATACCGCCCGCGTCGATTTTGTCGTGCTGTGCCTGGCCGCAGATTCCGGGGCGAAGCACTGGGAGAAAACTGTTTTCACTCATGAAGGCCCGCTGCCCCGGATGCATAAAAAAAACAGTCGGGCCACGCCGACACCGGTAATCGAGAACGACCGGCTGTACGTGCATTTCGGTCCGCAGGGGACGGCCTGTCTGGATCTGCAAGGGAAGGTGGTCTGGAAAAATAATTCGCTGGATTACCCGCCGGTTCATGGGCAGGGGGCGTCTCCGATTCTGGTCGGCGACCTTCTTTTCTTCAGTTGCGACGGCCAGAAGGATCCCTTCGTGGTGGGGATGAAAAAGGCCTCCGGTGAAATTGCCTGGAAAACCCAACGCACGACGAACCCGAAAAAACCGTTTTCCTTTGCGACCGCGACTTCGATCGTGGTGAATGGCCAGCCGCAGATCATCAGTCCCGGAAGCGGGGCGGTCTTTGCTTATGATCCGGCGAGCGGAAAAGAGCTGTGGAAGGTGGGCTATGGTGATGGGTACTCGGTGATTCCCAAGCCGGTGTTTGCGCACGGCCTGTTGTTTATCAGTTCCAGTTATGACAAGCCGGTTCTGCTCGCGGTCAAGCCGGGAGGCGAGGGCGACCTCACGGAGAGCAACATCGCCTGGCAGGCAAATCGCGGCGTGCCGCACACCCCGTCCATGCTGGTGATCGGCGACGAACTGTATTTCATCTCGGATGGAGGCATCATGTCCTGCGTGGATGCCCGGACGGGGACCCTGCACTGGCAGGAGCGCACCTGTGGCACCATTTCCGCGTCGCCGATTGTGGCCGAGGGCCGGATTTATGTGCAGGACGAGAAGGGGGTGTGTGTCGTGATCAAAGCGGGCAAGACCTTTGAGAAGCTGGCCGAGAATGATCTCGGGGAGCGGAGCCTGGCTTCCTTTGCCGTGGATGACGGAGCCCTATACATTCGCACGGATAAACACCTGTATCGGATCGGCAAATAACATGGCTACGCCCGGATTGGATTACCTCGATAAAGCAGCTGCCCTGATCGCCCATGCGAAGACGCAGCACGGCAACATCACGGCCGCCGCAGACCTCTTCGCCAAAACCATTCTCGCGGATCGGATGGTGCATGTCTTTGGCTCCGGTCACAGCCGGATCATGGCCGAGGAAATGTGGCCGCGATACGGCTCGTTTCCCGGATGGAATCCGATTGTTGAGTTGTCGCTGACCTTCCACAACCTGGTGGTGGGCGCCAACGGGCAGCGGCAGGCGATGTTTCTCGAGAATGTGTCGGGGCTCGCCGATCGTATCCTGCGTAACTTCGACCTGGGTCCCGCCGATGCCGCCCTGATCATCTCCTCGAGTGGATGCAACATCGTTCCGATCGAGATGGCCGAGCTTTTTCAGCAGCGTGGCATCCCCGTCGTGGCCATCGTCAGTTCGGCGCATCTGGAGGCGAGTACCAGCAAGCGCGAGGACGGGAAAAAGCTGACGGACTTCGCCGACATCGTCCTCGATACCGGTGCGCCGGCCGGTGATGCCATGGTGATGATCGAGGGCATGGATACGCCGGTGAGTCCGGGGTCTTCGGTCGGCGGATGTGCCCTGGTGAACGCCGTGAAAGCTGAAGTGGCCGAGCGGCTTGTGCGGGCAGGCCGCATCCCCCGGGTGCTCACGGCGAGCTGTGTGGTGGGATCCGAACGGGCGACCGAACTTTTTGAAGCAGCTTACGACGAGCATGCGCATCGGATCGCCAGGTACTACGAAAAGATCTGAGATGTCGTACACCATCGGCATCGATATTGGCGGAACCGAAATCAAATGTGTCGTCGTCGATGCGGCCGGACCCGCGTCGCTTGAGCAGCGAACCGCGCCCACGGTCGATGCATCTCAGTCGGATGGTAAGCCGGGGTGGTTTCACGAGGTGCAAGGCATGATCGCCTCCATTGAAGCTGATCGGGGCGCGCGCGCCGCATCCATTGGGATCAGTGCCCCGGGGATCGGATCGCCGGACGAATCCTGCATTTCGCTGATGGTCAGTCGGATGGAATTTCTGACCGGGTTGAACTGGGGTGAGGCGCTGCAGCGTCCGGAAGGGGTTCAGGTCTTGAATGATGCCCAGGCGGCCTTGCTGGGAGAGCACTGGCGCGGTGCGGCACGGGACATGCGCAACGTCTGCATGCTCACTCTGGGAACCGGGGTGGGTGGGGCGGTATTGGTCGATGGGCGACTGTTGAAAGGGCATGCCGGGCGTGCGGGTCACCTGGGTCACATTACCGTGGACGGCTGGGGTGCACCGGATATCTGCGGGATGCCGGGCAGTCTGGAGGATGCGATCGGAAACGGAACGCTGGCGGCGCGGTGTGAAGGACGCTATGCGAATACGCACGAGCTGGTCGCGGCCTATCTCGCGGGTGAGGCCTTGGCCATTACGGTATGGGAGCGGGCGGTTCAAGCTCTGGCGGTGGGCATTGCGTCCCTGATCAATGTCCTGGATCCCGAAGCCGTGGTGATCGGCGGGGGCATTTCCGTGGCGGGCGACGCCCTGTTTGAACCGCTTTCCACAGCGCTTTCCGCCTGCGAATGGCGCCCTTTTGGTCGGGCGGTCCCGCTGCTGCCGGCGGAGCTCGGCACCTGGGCGGGTGCCTGTGGTGCGGCGTTTAATGCGATGTCTCAGGCTTGAAACTCAGCTTGGCTTGCGGCTAACCTATCCGCATGTCGCTCCGATTCACATTCGTGCTCCTGTTGGCTGCAATGCTGGGCCAGGGTGTCCAGGCGGATGATGGAAAAACTTTTCACCTGCGCCTCAAGCACACGTCGGAAGTCATCGGACCCTTTGTATATGTGCGCGGCACCACCATGGAATTTCACGGTGCGCAATTTCATATTGGCAAAACCGGGAAGCTGGAGGGACAGGATGTATTCGAGGTCGTTTCTGTAAAGACGGGTAAAGCGTACGGTCCCTTTCTCCTGAAGCTGGGCCAGGAAGTACGCCTCGGACCCTTTGCCTTTGAGGTCTCGGATCCCCAGGCGCAGATCATTCAAATCATCCTCCCCGGAAACCAGGCGCTTTCACTGGCGGAGGTGCAGGTGTTCAGTGGCGGAGAGAACGTCGCCCTGAAAAAGATTGCGCACTCCTCCACGATCGAAGGCCCCGCGCATGCCGAGAGAGCCATCGATGGTAACACGAATGGGATTTATGATCATGGGAGCGTGTCGCATACGATCGCCGGGCGGGCCAAGCCCTGGTGGTACCTTGATTTGAAGAAAGCCTATGCCATCGACAAGATCGTGCTCTGGAATCGAACCGATTGCTGTCGGGACCGCCTGAACGGGTTCACCATGAAGGTCATGGATAAAGACGAGCGGGTTTTGTGGCAGACGACCCGGGAGGATGCGGCCGTCGACACCATCGAAATTATTCCTTTCCGCTGAGCTGCTCCATACTTTCCAGCAGCGCCAGGAGCATGAGTCCGCCCGCGATGAGCTGAAAGACCCAGGGGATCTCCAGAAAGATGCCGCCCGCGAGCACAAGGTTGGCCATGAAGTGGATCCGAGCCCATTTCTGGTGTGGTGCGTTGGGTCGTTCATGGGCTTCGCCCCTCGCCTGCGTTAAGAGGCCGCGGGACAGTTTGCTGAACGGGCTGAATTGGCGATCGGCCCAGCCCCAGTCCAGGTAGTGGAAGAGGAGAATCAGGACCATGAAGTCTAAGGGCCCGATATAGGCGAGGTAGCAGAACAGAATCCAGATGGTGTTGAGTTTCAGCTCCCGCAGATCGATGCGGTTTTCAGGTGTGATATCGTCCATTTTAGGCTTTGCTTTGAAAATGGCCGGAATTCGGCCCGTTTAAGGCGGAAATATTTACCCTTTTGGATTGTATCCCCGGCTTTTGAGCCTATGTATAGCAGGCTCTTTTACAGAAATACCGAAGAAATCAGGAAAATTTACTATGAGTTACAGGGGACCAAAAGCGAAGAAATCACGACGACTGGGTGTGGCGGTTACGCCAAAATCTCAGCGATACCTCGAAACGCGACCTGCCGCACCTGGGCAGCATGGCAATCGCCGTCGTCAGAAGGTGTCCGATTACGGCCGCCAGCTGCTCGAGAAGCAGAAGCTGCGTTTTCAATATAATGTCAGCGAAAAACAGCTCCGCCGGGCATACGCAAAGGCGAGTTCCAGTCATGGCAACACGCCCGACGTGTTGATCCAGCTGCTGGAATCACGCCTCGACAGCGTCGTCTTGCGTTCAGGTTTCGCCCGTTCGATTTTTGCTGCCCGCCAGTATGTGGGCCATGGGCATTTCCTCGTAAATGGCAAAAAGGTCGATATCCCCAGCTTCCATATGAGCGTGGGCGATGAGATCGAGGTCTGTGCCAAGAGCAAAGAGTGCGACATGTTCAAGCATGCGCTCAGCCTCGCGACTGCACCGGCCTATGTCACCGTCACCGAGCGTGATCTGAAGGCGCGTTTCACCTATGTGCCGGAACGTGAAGAAATTCCTATCGTCTGCGATGTGCCGACGGTGGTGGAATTCTACTCTCGCTAAGCCTCGGCGATACCGAAACTTTACGAATCCCGTGGCTCCGGCCACGGGATTTTTTTTATACAAATTTATCCCAGCGTACGTGAATCTCGATCCAGGAGCGGAATGGCATGACCTTGTTTACCCGAATCATTAACGGCGAAATCCCCTGCCACAAGTTGTACGAAGATGAGCACTATTTCTCCTTTCTCGACATTCGTCCGATGAAGCCCGGCCATGCCCTGGTGATTCCCAAGGTAGAGAACGACTACATCTTTGACCTGGATGACGACATTCTCGCGGGCTTACTGGTGGTGGCGCGTCCGATCGCCCGGGCGATTGAGCAGTGCGTCGATTGCTCACGCATCGGCCTGATGGTGGCCGGCCTCGAGGTTCCGCATACGCATGTGCACCTGGTGCCGATCAGCTCGGTGGGGGATTTAAACTTTGCCCATGCGACGGAGACGCCACCTGAAGAGTTGGTCGCACTGGCGGCAAAAATTCGCGGCGTGCTGGCTTAACCGCTTGTGCCGCTTCAGTCGGCCTTGAGGATGGGGGAAACCGTCGTCTGGTAGGTGAATTGCCGCCCCAGGATGACCTGGCCGTGCCGGGTCTTCAAAGCGACGGTGCCCTTGTGGTCGTTTTCCATGACCTGCACGGTGTGGCCGGGCGAAATGCCGAGTCGTTCCAGGGCATCCGCCCCTTTGCGGTCGAGATGCACCGAGAGAATGCGGACCGAGTCTGAGGCCCGCGCGGTGTTCAGCTTGATCTGCTGAACGCGTGGCTTCAGCCGACGCTGCTCGGCCAGCGCTTTGCGCGCCTGAATTTCTGGTTCCATGTTCGACATCAGAGAGATTACTTTAGAGGTCCATGCCCGAGCTTGTAAAGGGGAATAATCCCGGCGAGGAGGTGGACCTTTATCCCAGGTGGTCAGCTGCGCGCTGTTTGATTTCCTTCATCATCGAAAAGAGGCCGTTGGTGCGATTCATACTCAGGTGTTTGTCCAGGCCGATTCGAGCGAAAAATTCATTCGAAGCATCGACGACATCCTTTGGGTGACGTCCGTTATAGATGCGCATGAGCATGGCGACCAGGCCGTTGACGATGAGAGCATCGCTCTCCGCCTGGTAGATCATCCGATCGCCTTCCATCTCCGCGTGTAACCAGACTTGCGACTGGCAACCGCGAACTTTGTTCGCCTCGGTTTTGTAATGTTCATCCATGGGTTGGAGATCGCGACCGAGATCAATGATGTGAGCGTACTTATCCTGCCAGTCGTCGAAGAGGGCGAATTCGTCGACGATGTCCGCTTGGGCTGCTTGAATTTCACTCATGGTGGCAATGTACCGGATAAACCGCTTGCTGCAACCCGAATCCCTGCGCAGGGCGTTCGACGGTGCGGCTATTTTTTGATAAATTGCACCGCATCGGCAATCACGTACCCATCGGTGTCGCGGTTGCTGATTTCGATGCGGGTGGTTCCGCTCAGGGAATAGGTTCCGATGGAGGTGAACAGCTCGTCTATCCCCGGCACCTTGCGTTGGTCGAGGTGTTTTTCGATGCGCTCTCGGCCGGTGATCAGGGTTACGGGCACCCGCTTTGCGCGATTGTCGGAGCAGGCATAGGCGACACGTACCTCGTATTTTCCCGCCGGAAGCTCGGCGGAGAAGACGATGGACCGCTCACCTTTTCCTGCGTTTCCGTCGTGCAGGTATCCCGAACCGACCCATTTCCCGGTTGCCGCGCTGCTGATCCAATCGCCGGTCTTTTTCGCTTCGCGATCATCGATGACGATGCCGGGAAGTCGGTTGGGGTCGAGGTTGGTCTGGCGCACGGGCTTGGGCTTTCGCGCCATGTGCAGCACCTGTTGGTCGGCGAGCAGGCGGGCGCTCAGCGTGTCGTAGTCCACGTCCTGGACATCCATTCCGGCTTCGATGGCCAGGGCCGCTGCGGTGGCGGCGGATTGTCCGAGGATCATGAACACCGGTTCCATGCGAATGGAGCCGTAGGCCATATGCGACGAGGAAAGGCATACGGGAACGAGCAGGTTGGTGCACTCTATGCGTTTCGGCACGATGGCCTGGTAAGAGATCGGGTAGGGACCACCGGGACTGATTTGAAGGTCCCCTTCGTTCCGCACATGGCCCGCTGCATTCACGTAGCGTTGGACGTTGTGCGAATCCATGTTGTAGCTCCCCATGCCAATGGATGCCGGCGTGGGCTTGAGCGCCCGCAGGTGGTTTTCGGTCATGACAAAGTCGCTGATCATGCGTCGGGCTTCGCGCACGTAAATCTGGTGTGGCCAGTGGCTGTTGTCGTTGAATTCATCCTTGGGAAGGCCCCAGGTGCTCATGCGTGTACGGATGTGTTCCGGGACGGAAGGGTCGTTGGCGAGAAAGTACAGCCAGCCCTTCTGGTAGGTCTGGTGTTCTTCCAGAATTTCCGCCCGCCGTGCGTACGATGCATCCGGGTAGTCGTAGTTCATGCCGATGTTGTCCGTCGAAAAAGCGCCGTGGTTATTCGTGTCGGTTTTTCCATTGGGGGCGGCATCAAATTTGCCGAAGACTTCGTTCCACCCGCCCTTCAGGTAGCGCGCGAGCAAGGCGTACTGATGCCGATCGTACCCCGCGGGTGCGGCGAAGGGGATGCGGTTTTCCGAGACGGTGGTGAGGCACATTCGGTAGTTGTAGGCCTGGACGCGATGATCGCCTTCCCCCTCCTTGCCGGGAGGACCCGCCTGGATGCGGGGGAGGAGGCCGCTGGCGGGATCGCCTTCGATGACGTAGGGGTCGGTCGGGTAATCGAACTGGTGTTTACGGGCGTTCAGGGTCTGCACCCCATTCAGGGTTTCGCCATAGGTCGCGTTGCTTTCGCGGCCGACATGATAACGGACACCTGCAGCGGCCATCAGGTCGCCCTCGTACGTGGTATCCATGAAGATGAGGCCGGCGTAGGATTTCCCATCGAGGCAGCGAATCGCGGTGATGCGACCATCGGTCAGGCTCACTCCGTTTGCCCGGTCCAGCCAGGCGTCGCGGACGACCGGAATGTTGTATTCTTTAATCAAGTCTTCGAATACCTGCTCGGCGACGTGGGGTTCAAACACCCACATGGCGTCTTCACCTTTGCGGTATCGCGCGTAGTCCTCCGGCTTCTGGTGTATCCAGGCTTTGGGTTGATCGTAGTGCTTTTTGATCCGCTGGTACACCTCGCGGCTGATTCCGCCGATGGCTTCCTTCTTACCGCTGTCGGTATATCCGAGTCCGCCGCTGCTCAATCCGCCCAGGTGTTTGTCGGGTGACACGATAATGACCGAGCGGTTCATCCGCTTGGCCTGCACGGCGGCCGCGACGGCGGCGGAGGTTCCTCCGTAGATGACCAGGTCGTATTCTGCCGCTCGACAGAGGGGCAGCAGGAGGATCAGGATCAAGGGGATACGTTTCATGCTCAGGGCTCCGGTTGGGTCCACATGAAAACCTGTGTCCTCGGCGAACGAAAGGATAAAAGTGATCGGCTGCAGGCGTGAAATTCCCTTGCCCGTTCCGCCTGCTTTGCGCAAAGTGCTCGGCATGCCTGAGATTCATCCCACGGCCGTTGTCGAAGACGGCGCCACCCTTGCTTCCGACGTCGTCGTTGGGCCATTCTGCTACGTGCAACGAGGCGCGCGTCTTGCGGAAGGCTGCCGATTGGATGCCCACGTGATCGTGTACGGCTCCGTTTCATTGGGCGCGCGTTGCCGGGTTCACGCCGGCGTGGTCCTCGGCGATTCGCCTCAGGATCTCGCCTTTGATGCTGCAAATGTCAGTCACGTGGAAATCGGCGAAACCTGTGTGTTGCGTGAAGGGGTGACGGTGCATCGCGGAACGAAGCCGGACACGACCACGCGGATCGGAAAAAGTTGTTACCTCATGGCCAACAGTCACGTGGCACACAATTGCGAGTTGGGGAACAATGTCATTCTCGCGAACGGGGTGTTGCTGGCGGGCTATGTCACCATCGGCTCCGGTGTGTTTCTGAGCGGAAACTGCGTGGTCCACCAGTTTGTCCGCGTGGGTCGTCTGGCCATGATGGCGGGCTTGAGTGCCATCAGCCAGGACCTGCCGCCGTTTTTCACCACGCGCTTCACTACCACGAATACCATCTCCGGCATCAACAGCGTTGGTTTACGCCGCGCGGGCATCGATGGCGAGGGTCGGAAGGCGATCAAGTCGGTCTTCCGCAGGCTCTACCGCGAGAACCTGAATGTGAGTGATGCCTTGAGGGAGATCCGATCCGGCGAAATGGATCCCCTTGTGTGCGAGCTCGTCGACTTTATTTCCGCGAGTGAGCGGGGAATCTGCGGAACATAGCCCGTGGTTACGGGGTGATTTCGAGTACGGCTTCGGAGGAAGCCGTTTCGTTAATGCGGACGCGGAAGCGGGAGACGTTGGGGTGCTCCGCGAAGAAGGGGCGCAGTTTGTCCGCGAACAGCCGGCAGAGATTTTCCACGGTGGAGGGGTAGGGGATGACGTACAACTTCATCCCGTGTGTCTGGAGGAAGGCCAGCAGGTCGGTATCGCTGTCCTGGCAGAGAAAGGCGTGATCCAACTCGGCGATGAAGGGTTTCACGGCCGCTGAGATGACATTAAAATCAATGATCATGCCCTGCTCGTCGAGCTCGCCTTCGATTTCCACGCGCAATCGGTAGCTGTGCCCATGGACATTGCGGCAGGCGCCGTCGTGCAGGGGGAGTCGGTGACCCATCTCCCAGCGAAATTCTTTCGATATCATCATGCGTGCTACACTCCTCGCTGAGCGGGATCCCAGATGTACTTGTGCAACTGCATCTGAAAGCGCGCCTTCACGCCGTCATCCAGCATCCACTGCGCCAGCTCAATGTTCGCCAGCGCGTCAAATACGGGCGAAAAAATGATTGGGCAAATCGTGTTCAGCCCATAGGTGTCGATGGTTTGCTTGGCCCACTCGTAATCGTGTCGGTCTTTGATCACGAATTTGATTTCGTCGTCGGGACGAAGGGATTCGATGTTCTTATACCGATTCCGGGCGACCATGCCGGAGCCTGGGCACTTGAGATCCATGATGCGTTTCACCCGAGGATCGGTACGTGAGATGTCGAGGCTGCCGCTGGTCTCGACGATCACCTCGTACCCTTCGTCACAGAGCCGGGTCATGAACGGGAAGGCTTCCTCCTGTGCGAGCGGTTCGCCGCCGGTCAGTTCCACCAGCTTGCAGGGGTACTCGCGAATCTGATCCATCACCTGGTCAAAACTTAACTCCTGGCCTTCGTAGAAGGTGTAGGTCGAGTCGCACCAGGAGCAGCGCAGATTACAGAACGCCAGTCGGACAAAGATGCAGGGCAAGCCGATATGAGAGGACTCTCCCTGGATGCTGAAAAAGATTTCGTTGACGGTAAGTTTGCCGGGGCTGCTCATCACTTGCCTGAAAAAATCGTATACTGACCTTTTTCCATGATCGTTTTATTGGTCTGGTCGTTCAGCGTGAGCATAATCTTGTACGCGTGTATCGGAGCCCCTCTGGAAAAGATCAGGTCGCCATACACCTCGCCAGTCGGGTTTTTAAACTGGTTGAGGCCGACATGACCTCCGACAAAATCGCTTCGGCCGTATCCGCAAAAGAAGCCGGCTTTTTGATCCTCGATCTTGCGGCCGATGACCCGCGAACGCTCGTTGCAGCCCAGGCCGAAGAGGGAGAGGTTTCTACGGGCTTCGTCGGCCTCAAACCAGGCGTTCATTTCGTCCACGGCTTTGCCGCCGCCGATGACCCGCGTGATTTTATTGGCTTCGATAAAGAATTGGGCGATCTGGCCATCCAGATAGACGGGCAGGATACCGATGGTTTGCGATTCGAAATCTTCGCGTTCGCCTTCGTACGGATTCATGATGGCTGCGCCGCTGGGGAGGCTTTTGACCGTTTCCTTTGGATGCGTGGGCTGAACCTGCCCGTCGTCACTGAAGGCCTTGCGAAACCGCAGGTCGAAATACATTTCCTGGCCGGTGGTGAAGTTCACCCGCGCGCCATTGGTGCGGTCGAGCAGGTCCTTCACGAAGGCCGTCTTCTTAGAGAGGCGGTTGTAGTCTACCATCAAGCTGGTTTCCTCCATGCGGCTTTCCAGGCCATGCATGGTGGCGATACGGATCCGGGGATAGCGTTGTGCAATCATGGTCAAGGGGGCAGTCGCGTCGTACTGCGTAATCGCCAGCACAATGGCGTGTTCGCTTAGAACGTCCTCGATGGGCACCTCTACGCCTAGTTGCGTTCCGGTCATCGGTAGTTCCGCATTGGGGTGACCTGCCGCTTTGAATTCCAGCGTCGGGCTCGTGGTCAGGCCGAGATCCTTAAAGCCCTGCTCCCACTTCACGGCAAGCGAATGCCGATCTTTCCAGTCCTGTGTGTAGGCCTGATCGCCTTGCGGGAGGTCGGTAATAATGAGCACCTGTTCGCCCTGGTGAGGGCTGAACACATCGCGGATGCATTTTTTGAGGTTAAATCGGCGTCGCCAGAAGTTCATGTTACCCGTTTTCCGCTAAGTGAGATTTCAGATCGCTCAACGCTCGATCAGCATAAAGGGTTGCTCGTTCACGCTTTCCCTTTACCTTTTTTTCGAGTGGCGGGACAATGCCGAAATTGGCCTTCATCGGTTGGAAATCTTCCGGCCGGGCATGGGTTACGTAATGGCAGAGGCTGCCGAGCATGGTGCTTTCGGGGAGTGCCCAGGGAGCTTGACCCTGCAGGATGCGCGCCGCATTGATCCCCGCCAGCAGACCGGTTGCGATGTTGCCGGCATAGCCTTCGACCCCGGTGATCTGGCCCGCGAACAGGAGGTCGTCACGCTGGTGGTGTTGCAGGGTGTTGCGCAGTTGGGTGGGCGCATGGATGAAGGTGTTGCGATGCATCTGGCCATACCGCAGGTAGTCGGCCTGCTGTAGCCCGGGAATCATCCCGAAGACCCGCTTCTGTTCCGGGAACATCAGGTTGGTCTGGAAGCCAACCATGTTGTAGCAGGTGTCCGCCAGGTTGTCCTGCCGGAGCTGCACCACGGCGTGCGGCCGGCGGCCGGTCCGCGGGTCATCCAGTCCGACCGGGCGCATGGGACCGTATGCGAGGGCATCTTTGCCGCGCGTCGCAAGGATTTCGACCGGCATGCAGCCCTCGAAGAAGGTGTGGAGGCCGGCCTTTACCCCCGTGGTGATGTCGCGCTCGAACGATTCAAGAACGATGCGCTCCGCGCTGATCAGGGCATCAACGAAGGCTTCGTATTCCTCCTTGTTAAGCGGGCAGTTGATGTAATCTCCGCCGTCGCGCTCGCCGCGGTCCCACCGCGATGCCCGGTAGGCCTGGGTCATGTCGATGGAGTCCACGCTGATAATGGGGGAGATGGCGTCATAAAAATACAGGTGCTCATCCCCGGTCAAGGCGGCGATTGACTGGGAAAGCTGGTCGCTGGTCAGGGGGCCGGAAGCAATGATGCAGGCTTCGTCTGGAATATGGGTGACCTCCTCCTGGACGAGCTCGATCAAGGGGTGTGCGTTGAGGGCTTCAGTGACTTTCCGTGCGAAGCCTTCGCGATCGACGGCCAGGCAGCCACCCGCGGGGACGGAGGTTTCCTCTGCACAGCGCAGCAGCAGTGAATCCATGAGCCGCATCTCCTCTTTCAGGAGTCCAGACGCACGATCCCGCATGTTCGAGCCCAGCGAGTTGGAGCAGACGAGTTCCGCGCAATCGCCGGTGACGTGTGCCCCGGTCGAGCGGCCCGGGCGCATCTCGAATAAGCGAACGTGAATACCGCGCTCGGCCGCCTGCCAGGCTGCTTCACTTCCGGAAAGGCCTGCGCCTATAATCTGGAGTGCGCGTTTGTTCATCCCGCTAAGCTGGACATCACCGCCCCCGATGTCACGGCTTTTGTTTCATATCCTTCGTCGTCAGCGGAACGGGAGTGGTGTGTGGGGCCTGGCAGGTACAATCTTGCCATGACCGGATGGCAATCGTATTCCGTAGTTGGATATTGGGTTAAGGGTGTGTTATTTTGAGGTAATTATTAACCCTGTATTGGAGAGAAGTATGACGAAACGAATTCTTGCAAGTATCTGTATCGCAGCCTTGGCCATCGGCATTACCGGATGTGCATCCGGCCCTGAGACCAAGCGCGGCGCGGTCGCCGGCAGTGTGCTCGGTGGTGTAGTTGGTGGGGTAATTGGCCACCAGAGCGGTCGCGGTCTTGAAGGTGCCGCTATTGGTGCCGGTGCCGGAGCCTTGGGCGGCGGCGCGCTGGGCAGTGCCAAAGATCAGGAAAAAGGCAACTAAACCCGATCGCTGCAAATGCAAAACCCGTTGGACGGCCATGCTGTCTAACGGGTTTTTTGTGCTCGGTCCCGAGGTTGGTCTGCGTTGATTTCAGTCGGGCAAGCTGCTGGTCGAGGATCAGCTGCCGAAGCGCTCGACCAGCTGATGGGCAAAGTCGACCGAAATGGGTTTCACGAGATAATCGCTGACCTGTGAATAGGCCTCGGCCCGTTCACGATCCTTGTGGTAGTTGGAGGAGGATAAGATGACGATGTTTTTTGTCAGCTGCTCACTCTCGTCGAGGGCGGCATAGGCCTCCAGAAAGTCGAAGCCGTTCATCACCGGCATATTCACATCGAGCAGAATCAAATCCGGGGGAAAGTTTTCCCCGTGGGTCGCTTGGGCAGCCTCTGGATCCCTAAACAGATCAATTGCTTCTTTGCCGTTGGTTACCGACCAGACTTCTTCGAGGATGCCCGCTCGTTGGAAAACAATTTCAACCATCCTGACGTCCAGGGGCTCGTCGTCCACGATGAGTACAGATCGTAATGTTTTTCCCATTATAATTCCCTCGCAGATCAAACGCTTCCGCCCTGCGGCATGACAAGCTGGAAGATTGTATCGTTCCGAGGGGATGTACAAGAAATTCGTCCGCCTAAAAACTGCGCATGCTTCTTCACAATGTACAGCCCGAGCCCGCTGCCTGCATGGCTGCTTGAGCCTTTAACAAACAGGTTGAACAGGTTGTCGGGGTTATCAATAGCGATGCCCAGTCCATTGTCGCGAATCTGGATGTGGATGCCGTGATCCGCTTTTATCCACGTTTCCACTTCGATATAGCGCACCTGCTTTTGGGGGTCATGGTACTTGATCGCATTGGAAATCAAGTTGTCGAGGATTTGATGAATCCGTACGGGATGGCTCTGGAGTGTTTCCACCCCCAGTTTTGCCCGGACCTCGATGCGTTGAGCGCGAATATTATCCTGATGATTCACGGTAATATTCCGGAGAATTTCACTCAGGGAAACCGCCTGCAGATTCTCGTCGAGAACGTCACTGCGGGCGAGATCCATGACGTCCTCCGCCAGATGCATTAACCGCTTGGCGCGATCCTCGATCGCATCCAGGTACTCTATGGCCGCTTCCTTGTTACTCGCAATGATTTCTTCACGCAGTAGGCCCAAGTAGCCCGAACAGGTTTTCAAGGGGCCCATTAAATCATGTGACACGCGATACGAAAATTGGAGCATTTCCTCGTTCGCGGACGCCAGACGTTCGTTCGTCTGAATCAGCTCGGTGATATCCATGCACGAACCCATGTAGCCGTTGAATGCGCCGCCCGGGTTGTAGATCGGGGTGCCGTTGTTGATGAACCAGCGGTAAGCGCCATCTGATCCCAACAGGCGGTATTCCATTGAAAAGGGTTCCCGCAGCTCAAAGGAGGTTTTGTAGATCTCCAGAATGCGGTTCAAATCGTCCGGGTGGACCCGATCGAGCCATCCGCTGCCAAGCTGGGTCTCCGCGTCGCATCCGGTGAAATCCGTCCAGCCTTTGTTAACGTAATTGATCAGCTTGTCTAATCCGGAAACCCAGATGAGTACGGGAGCGCTGTCGGCCAGGGCGCGGAATTGCCGCTCGCTGCCAGCGATGCGTTGCAGCAGGTTCTTGTATTCCGTGATGTCCTTGGCGATGCCGTAAAACTGCCCGCCGATCGCACGGGTCGTCCAGGTCAGCCAGATATAGTTACCATTTTTACAGAGAAAGCGGGTCTCGAAGGTTACGGAGCGGGCGCCTTCTTCCGCACCCCGCCAGATTCTGGCCGCCTCTGCGATGCTCTTCTTGCGGTCCGAGGGATGCAGAAATTCGACCAGGGGACGACTGGTTAATTCCTGTTCGGTAAATCCGGTGAGTTCCTCCCAGAGCGGGTTGATTTTCAGGAAATAGCCTTGGGGGGAGCCCACACTTAGGAGCTCGAGCGAGTGCTCAAAGAACGCGAGATAGTTTTCTTCTATTTCTTTTTCCAGCATGCCCAGTTTTTCTAGCCCGTTGGTTATTCTCAGCTGGATTTGAGCCAGCCAGAATGATGACAATCAAACGAATGATAAATTCCGTCTTAATTAAACACTAAACCTTCGTGCTAACGCTTATCACAGAAAGGTGTTTTGGTTATTCCGCTTCCGCTTTGAAGCATATGATACCCCGTATTCGCTTGAAAAGTGCAGGAGGAGTTCCAGATTCTGCCCCCCAATTCCGTATGGATTTGGGGTCCTGCCAGCTCCTTGGCAGAACCCTCCCATTCTGAACCGTTTTGAATAATTGAGGCCGCTTTCGGGCTGCCGTCCCCAGACAGCCCCGCTGACCCGCGCGGCACACGATTCGCCACCTTCGGCTATACCCGCCTGCATCTGCACGAAGAGCCAGAGCGCGCGAAACTGATCAACCGGCTCAACGAAGAGGATATCGACTACGTTTTTATCCTTGGCGATGCGCAACTGTACGACGCGAAGGTCATCGAGCACTATGAAAAGGGGCTCAAAGCCAAGGTCTACTACGCCCCTGGAAACCATGGACCATGTGCGCGAGGTTGAGGAGGAGCACACCGCCTTCCTCAAGTACGTCGGGTATGCCGATAAGGTGTTGCTCCTGGAAGACGTAAACATCATTTTGGTCACCACGAACGAAGCCGTGGACCAAAATGATGCGGTGCTGGACGAGGCCTTTAAAACGCTGAATCCTGACGTGCCGACCATCCTGTTGGGGCATCATCGCATCTGGGACGATATCCGTTGTTCCGAAAAGCCCCTGGACCAGTTCAAGACCTATACATGTTCCGAGCTGCATCCGGACTTCAAAAAACACGTCAACTATATCTTCGTCGGGAACCGCGCGCGCATCTGGTTCGGGACCTATAACAAGACCGAGCAAAATAACGAAAACGTGGTGTTCTGGGGGAGGTCGTCGAGGGCGTCAAATGTTATAACGTCGGCATGAAGGGCCCCTGGATCACGTCCTATGTGATCGGTGAGCTGGTGCGCGACGAGGTGCTGGTAACGTCGCGCGCCCACACGATCGGGTTTGAAAAGCTCCCCAGTCGTGGCGAGGTGAAGCACCGTCCGAAAGCGCGAGCCCGTCTGGCCCAGCGCCTGGTGTATTCGATTAAATCGAAAAAATTCTGGACCAGGTATCGCCCCGGGCTTTTTTGCCGGCTGGGCCGCCTACGCGGTTAAGCGGGGGCGCGTCGTCACCAGCGACTGACCCCATCCTTCCTTTCATACACCGCCGTACACGATCGGTTGAGGCTTGCGCGCCACAGGCTTCGAGTTTGCCCGGGGCCCACTTTTTCAGTTCGCCGCAGTTGCGTATCCCCCACCTGCAGGGCAGTATTTTCCCCCGACAGACATTCTATTGAGAATGCGTATGGCTGGGTGAGCCGTTCCTGTCGCTGCCGGGCAGTTCCTTCGATTTGTCGCTGCAGTGCAGGTGTACGGTGCCGGGCCGCTGCATTCCAGGGAGTATTAACCAAAAACATAAGGAAAACGGAACATGGCAGAACCAACACAAACGCATTCCATTATCTCCGCCGATGCGGTGATTACGGGAACCATCCAGAGCAGCAGTGGCATCCAGATCGATGGCAAATTTGAAGGCGAAATTCGTTGCGAGAGCGACGTAATCGTCGGCAAGACCGCCGTCATCAAGGGCAACTTCAACGTCAACTCGATCACCGTTTCCGGCACGATCAACGGGAACATCACCGCCCGGGACCGGATCGAATTAAAGTCCTCGGCGAAGCTGCTCGGCGACATCAAGTCCAAGCGACTCGCGGTTGAAGATGGCGTCACGTTTATCGGTCGCTCGGAAGTCAATCCATCCGGCGGAGCATTGCCTGGAGCAAGTAAGTCCGCCGAAGGTGGCGGAGAGCCTCCAAAAAAAGACAGCGGGAAGTAACCTGAACGGGATGGGCGAAATCGCCCGTTGGCTACGAGTGGAACACCGGCCTCATGCCGGAGCTCACCTTCGTTGGCACCCCTATGGCTTCACGCAAAAAGCGGAAAGACGACCTCGACGGATTTTCTGTCATGAAGGCCGCCCAACAGGCGGCTGATTCGAAGAAAAAACCATCGACCGATCCTCCGGATCCCGCGCAGGACAGCAACGCTTCCGGAACCCCAACGCCTGGCGCAAAAAAAAGTGCGTACACCAAGGCGAGGCGCACCGCTATGCCCACGGTTCGGGAAATTATCTGCCTGCAATGCGCGTATCCCCTGGAGATCAAAGGCAAGCTCACCCAGACCGTCTGCCACAAGTGTCGGACACGCCTGGATCTGAAGGATGTCACGATCGACGGCGAATGGGAGGACGATGTTGAAACCGCTGGGGATATCACCATCACCCCGGAGGCGGTCGTCAAGGCGGGCACGCTGGTCGGAAATAATATCACCCTCGCGGGGGCCATGGCTGGCGGAAGCCTTCGGGCGACGAGGTCACTCAGCCTCGTATCGACGGCTACGTTTGAGCTTGCGGATATAGAGGCGCTGGACCTGGTGATTCCGGCCGAGGCGGAGGTCGATCTGGGTGCGCAAAAAGCGAGCTATCGCAACGTCACCATCGCGGGCGCGTTGACCGCCAGCTTGACATTGGATGGCTTACTCCATATCAAATCCGGCGGCCTGTTCAGTGGTGAATACGTCGGCAAGCATCTCCTGATCGACGACGGGGGCGGCTTGAAGGCCAAATTGAAAGTTGAACCATGAGTCGTAAGGTCTCCACGCGTTTTCCGATATTAGGGAGACCTTTTTATCGGGCTTCCGATCATCGGAACCCGCAACCCCGGATGTGAAATGATGGATATTCCTGTACTAGCTACCGTAAATGCTTCGCTGAATGCCTTGGCCGGCGTGTTGCTGTTCTTTGGCCGTCGGGCGATTAAACAGGGCAAGCCCGAGACGCATAAAAAAATCATGCTGGGTGCGTTTGGGGTCTCCGCGGTTTTTCTGGCCTGTTACCTGACCTATCATTACACCCATGGATCGACGCGGTACACCGGTACGGGTGCGTTGAAAGCCCTGTACCTGTTGATTCTAATTCCCCACGTTATTCTCGCGACGGGCATGGTGCCTTTCATCCTCTCCGCCTTGTACTTTGCGTTGAAGCAGCGCTTCGAAACGCACAAGCGCATCGTGAAGTGGGTTTGGCCGGTCTGGATGTACGTTTCGGTTACCGGGGTGCTGGTCTACCTGATGCTGTACATCTTCCCCACCAACGCCGGCTAGGCG
>JBLIND010000047.1:0-23525 GCA_047639095.1 Candidatus Omnitrophota bacterium
CACTGCGAACAGCGCGGCATAAAGGATCAGTAGAAAGATCAGCAGGTGGCTCCAACGCCGAGGCCCTGCTGCGTCGTCCAGTTCCCAACGTTTACCCCATCCCGCCAGCATGAGGCCGATGACCAGCGGAAAGATCGCCAGTTCGCGCCCGATAGCCGCCCACCGGATGGGTGCGTTAAACGCTTCCGCAGCGATAAATCGTGCATGATGCGTCGGGTCGAGCCCGTCCAGCGTGGGCAAGGTCACGGGGAGGTAGTAGGGGAGTACTTGTGCGGCCAGACAGGTCAGGAGGCCGATTCCGATCAGCATGCGATGCAGGTTGGGCATGGGAGATCCCAGCACAGGAGCGCTCGTTTTGCAATCGCCGGCTATTTTGCAGGCCGTGTCCAGGCCAGGGCGACGACCGCCCAGGAGGTAGCCGCGGTGGAGATGAACTGATCGGTTCCGTGCGGATCGCCATTGTCGAACATCTTTTGAATGGGCTTCGACCGACTCTTCACATGCCAGGAGCCATCTGGTTGGCGATGTTTGAGCAGGTACTGCACGCCCCGTTCAATCGCGACGCGCGTTTCCTCTGCTCCGTCGCTGGTCTCCTGCAGGACGAGCACCGTCTGACCGGTTGCATAGGCATCGCTTTCCATGTCATCTCGCTGACTCCATCCGCCATCGCTGCGTTGGGCCAAAAGAACATCAGCACGCAGGGCTGAAATGCGTTCCGGGTGCACGCGGTTTTTCGCTTCCGCCAGCAATTGAAAGTTTAAGCCCTCCTGTGAGGTCGGCCTTGCATTAGAGACCCACTGGTTCGCCCGCTCGATCGCCTCGCTAACAGCGGTTTCCGCCGAATCCGAGAAGCGTTCCATGTAGTACGCGGCAAGAAAGGTTGCCGTGATCGATGATTCCTCCAGCGGTGGTCGGTGGTTGCTGATCTTCCAGTGTCCATCCGTGTGTTGCGTTTTGACCAGGAAGGCGACCAGTGCATCGCTCACGGTGTCACGCTTTTGCTCAGCCAGATCCAGCGCCCACAGTGCGTATGCTGCGGTGAGGGCCTGGCCACCCACGCCCTTGCCCTCATGCATCATGCTTACCCGGCCGGCATAGAACTCGCGCGTAAAGGTGGCCTGTTCTTCCATTAAGGTTTCATCGATGGAAAAGCCGCGGGCTCGGGCCGTACTCATGGCAAACATCGGCAGCGTCTGGTGGTGACAGGAGAAGCAGACCCGATGGTCCGGGTAGTTCCGCGCGGCCGTCTGAACCAGCGTCAAACCACGTTCGATGGCGTCCTGTGCGCGTGTGTCGTCTGCGGTCTCCGCGCCGAAGGCAGGTGAGCACAGCAGCATGGCCGAGAACAGGATCTGAAAAGCGATGTGCTTTGTTTTCGGCATAATGGCATTCCACCACAGCCTGGGACGTAAAGCAATCACGACGGGATTGACCTTTGCGCCTGGCGACGTATCAGCTCTGTGTACTCATCCCGGTTTTACTGCTTGCGGTATTTCTTGTCGTACGCCTCAAAGGCCGTATTTACTTCCCCATCCACTTGGCTTTCGGAGCGGCCGCGCTGGTCATGGTCAGCATGGTTGTGCACAGGTATTTTCCATCACGGTGTTAACGTTATCCATCTATTTTATCCGGGCGATCGCCTTTCCGAAAACGGAGTCTCTGGTGAAGCAGTACCGGGAGGCTTACGAAAGCTTTCTATGTCCGATCTGCGAATATTCCATACGCCGCGGGCCGCCTAAATTTTGTGTTGGAACCGTCGGTCGATTAAAGAGCTGTCGCTCCAGGGAGTCGAGGCCGGTGACGAAAACGATTCGTCTTCTTCAGAAATCCCCCGACAGGGAGCGGTCAGTCCGGGAGGGCTCGTTTGGCATATTATTTGCAGTATCTCTGTGAGAATTCAACAGTTATGGGGAAATACGGATCAAATACACTTTCACCTTCGAGCATCGGCCGCCACAAGAATTTAACTTCGAGTTGGATGCCCGGACCGTTGAGTTGCAAGGCAATGAGCCGAATCACAAACCGGATTGGGCCCGTCTGGAGTCGAATCAATGCTCGCATGGCCCCCTTTCCAAGGAGGAGCACGCGTATTGTCCCGTGGCCTTGAGCCTGGTCAACGTTACAGATGCGTTCAAAGCGTTGCGAAGTTTTGAAAGTGTTGACATTTTTATTGAGACGAGTGAGCGCCGTTTCGTTCATTCGTCCAGTACACAGAAAGTGTTGAGTTCTCTGGTAGGCTTGCTGATTACCACCAGCGGTTGTCCACATACCGAGGTGTTTAAGCCGATGGCCCGCTTTCATTTACCCGTGGCCAGTGAAGTCGAGACCGGTTATCGGGCGATTTCCATGTACCTGACCGCCCAGTTTTTCCTCATGCAGGAAGGCCTTGAACCGGATTTTGAGCTGAAAAATATCGAGCAGATGTACCAGAATATCCATGAGGTTAATTTCCGGGTTGCAGAACGTCTTCGCTTCGCAAAAGATTTGGAGTCCGTCGTGAATGGCATTTCCATACTTGATATTAATGCGCATGTGATCCCCCTACATTTCGAGGAGTCCATCTCGGATATCAAGAGTCTGTTTGAGCCGTACCTGGCACAGCATCGGGATGGGAAGAGCCTGCCGAATGCCGAAGTTCGGAAGATGCCAGACATTAAGCCGCGCAAGAAACCGCTTGCCCCAACGCTGCCGGTTAGTGATAGCACCCAGCGAGTGAAATCGCTTTTAGCGCAAGGACTGAAGCAATTGCTGATATCCCGGATTTGACGGATCGAGCGCTACCAGTTTCTGCGCCCAGCTGCGGGCCTCCACCACACGCCGGTTGTCCCGGCAGATCGTCGCCAGGCCTGCGAGGTAATCCGGATTCCGTGGATCCAGATTGTGGGCCTGTTCGAGTTGCGGCAAGGCTTTGTTGAAATCACCGACCTGGTTTAACCCTACGCCATAGAAGTAGCGTAAGTCCGCCCGTTGCGGCATGAGGCGCAGCGCGGTTGCGATGGATTGCAGGCCGCGTTTGTATTCCTGCTGTCGCACCCAGTACCGCCCTAGGGCCTCGTGCGTCAGGCCATTGTTCGGCTGTTGCTGCACCGCTTGGCTGATCAGCTGCAGGCCCTCCGAATGCCGGTTCTGCTGGTACAGCATCTCCGCGAGGTTCAGCCGGGATTCGATGTGATCCGGTTCGACCGCAAAGGCCTTCCGATAGGCCGCTTCGGAGGCCGCAAAGTTCCCTTGATCCGCGTAGAGAATGCCCAGGCCCATGTGCCCACCCGCCCGGTCGTCAACCGCAGCCTGTTGTCCAACAAAGTCCTGCTGGGCCCGGTCAAAGGCGGCCTGCAGCTCAGGGGTGAACAGGCTCGCGGGAAGGTCGGCCAGCACGCGCATCGCCTCGGTCCGAACCGCCCGTACCGGGTCGCTGAGGAGTTTTCCAATCAACGAAATACGTTGGGCCCCCTGCACTCGACTGAAACCCGCAAGGCTCGCTTCCCGCACCAGGGCACTCGAATCCTCCAGGCCCATCAGCAGCCCCTGCATCGCCTCCTGTGACGACTCGGTCTGTAACTGCCACATGGCGGTCGCTCGCACCAAAGCCGGTTGGTTGATATCCTGCCCCAGTTTAACCAGCTCCGGCAAGTACCCGGGCGTTCCGCGATTTCCGGCAAAGAGGACCTCGCCATAATGTGGCAGCTTCACCTGCTCCGGGTACCATTCTTGAAAGGCGTTCGCGGTTTGTTCGCCGCTCATATCCGTGTGGCACATGTTGCAGGCGTTCGGGGTCCCGAGTTTCAGCGAGAGATCCGGGCGAGGGATGCGAATGCTGTGGTCTCTCCGGTCATCCACGCCCATGTAGGTTTTCACCGGCATGTGACAGGAGACGCACTGACTGCCGGTGGAGTCGGCGGCATGATGATGGTGCGTCGGGTTGTTGTACACGCCTCCATTGTGACAGCGCAGGCAGAGCGCATTGCCCTGCGCATAAACTTTCGTGCTGTGCACGTCGTGGCAGTCTTTGCAGGTCACGCCCTGGTGGTACATTTTACTCTGGACGAAGGATCCATACACGTACACCTCTTCTTTGATCTGGCCGTCGTGATGATAAAGCCGTTCTTCAAGCACCGCCGGCTTGTGTGTGTCCAGCAGCGATTGCCCGTGTACGTAGTCCCCCGTAACCAGACGCCGATGTGAGTGACATCGTGCGCAGGCATCGACCAGGTGGTCATGCTCTTTCGGATGCGAGCGCTCGGGTTGCAAGGTCGTCGGGTTCATCGCCCAGGTCACCGGTTTCGATTCCTTGAACCGTACCAGCAAGCCCATTTCCTTTTCGGTGTAGGTTTTGCCGGGTTCCTTTTTGGCCGCCCAGGCGAGGTGCTCGGAACCCGGGCCGTGACAGGCTTCGCAGCTCACGTTGATCTCCTCCCAGGTGGTGTTGTAGGTGAGCGTGTCCGGATCAAAATTTTTGCGCAGGCCGGTCGAGTGACAATCCGCGCACATGTAATTCCAGTTGAAGTGCGTCTTGGTCCAATGCAGCACATCCGTGTAGTCAATTTTTTCATCGGGGTAGAGGTGGTACCAGCGCTGGCCCCCCAACTCCTCGTTGCGCGAATCCCAACAGATCTGCAGCACCTGCATGCCGCCATTCGGAAATTTAATCAGGTATTGCTGCAGGGGATAAACGCCGAAGCAGTAGGCGATCAGGTAATCCTGGTTTTTCCCGTCCGGCCCCTCGGTGTTCACAAAGAAGGCGCCGTCCTGCTTATAGAAGCGGGACTGAATGCCGTGATGGTTGAAGGTGGCATCATTAAAGTCACCCAGCACGGTTTGCTCGTTGGCTTCCTGCATCGCCAACTGGTGATGGGAGCCCATCCAGTCCGTATGGGTCTGCTGGTGGCAGGCCTGGCAGGTCGTGGATCCCGCGAAGGTGGCGGCCGGTTTGCCTGATGCGGCTCCCGATTTCTCCGGCCCGGCGGGTCCGCAACTGGCCACCAGCAGGCTGATCAAGAGGCATCCGGCGAGCGAAGCACCTTTGATGAGCGCCGAGGTGCGTTTGATTAACTTGTCTGGCATATTCAACACAAGCGGTGGTCTATCACGCCGGCTCCCATCCTCCAATCCTCCTTTGCGCCATCCCTTCAATTACTGAATTCCGCAAAAATGACGGGATATCTGCCGTACTTTCATCGAATCGAATACTTCGGGCTTTCCTGACATCGAATCCCGTGTATGGTTGGACCCCTATTTCACTTGAGGCATATCTATGAAACAAATATTGATTGGCATTCTTATCGTCGCTTTCGCCCATCTGGGTTTCGCCCAGAAACTTCCCGAAGGCTTTGAACTCAACGAATGGGCCGGCGAAGATCTCGTGGCCAATCCGGTGGCCATCGAAGTGGATAATCAGGGACGGGTGTTCGTCGCCGAAACGTTCCGGCAGAAGAAAGGCGTGGACGACAACCGGGATCGCGGCTTCTGGCTGCTCGATGACCTCGCGGCCCAATCCGTCGAAGATCGCCTGGCGTACATCAAGAAGTGGGCGGACAAAATTCCGTTAAACCACTACACCGACACCGAAGATCGAATCACTCGCCTTGAGGATACCGATGGTGATGGTAAGGCCGACAAGAAGACGATTTTTTCCGACAAGTACAATGACTATCTCGATGGCACCGGGGCCGGCGTGCTCGCGATCGATGGAACCGTTTACTACACCTGCATTCCTCAGGTATGGATGCTTCCAGATGCGGATGACGACGGCGTCGCCGACCAGAAAGTTTCCCTCAGTTACGGATACGGGGTGCGCACCGCGCTGCGCGGACACGATTCGCATGGTTTGATTCAGGGGCCGGATGGCCGCATCTATTATTCCATCGGCGACCGCGGGTACAACATTCAGACCAAGGAGGGGAAGCATCTGCACAGTCCCGGTTCCGGCGCGGTCTTTCGTTGCGATCCCGACGGCAGCAACCTCGAACTCTTCGCGACCGGTTTGCGCAATCCGCAGGAGCTCGCGTTCGATGCGCAAGGCAATCTCTGGACGGGGGATAATAATTCCGATGCCGGGGATAAAGCACGCATTGTCTACATCGTCGAAGGGGGCGAAACCGGTTGGCACATGTCCTATCAGACCATGACCGGCAGTTACAGCCGCGGCCCCTGGCACATGGACAAGCTCTGGCATACCCAGCACGAAGGGCAAGCCGCCTGGGTCATCCCGCCCATTGCGCATGTGAGCAATGGCCCCTCCGGTTTTGCTTATAACCCGGGAATTGGTTTGCCCGAGCGCTATAACGGTCATTTCTTCCTCGTCGATTTCAAAGGCAGTCCGGGAACTTCCGGCGTCTACAACTGGTCGACAAAGATGAAGGGCGCAGGATTCGAGTTGGAAGGGGTGGAGCAGTTTCTCTGGAACATGCTTATCACGGATTTCGACTTCGGAGCCGATGGAAATATTTACCTGTCCGACTGGCTCAATGGCTGGGATGGCCTCGGCAAAGGGAAGATCTTCACCTTGCATCATCCGGAAAGTCGGGCGTCCGAGGCGATGAAGTTGACGCATGGACAGCTGACCGCTGATCTGAAATCCCAGGACAGTCCGGCGGTGTTCGCCTTGACGGCTGCTCCGGATATGCGGGTTCGGCAACGTGCGCAGTTCGAGCTGGTGCGCCGCGGCGATTCGAAGTGGCTGCTCGCAACCGCCCATCATCCCGATTCGGATATCGCCCGCCTGCATGGCATCTGGGGCATTGGTCAGCTTTGCCGCACTGCCGATCACGGCGTGGAGCTTGCAGAGAAATGCCAGATCCTGCTTGATGGCGGTGATCACGAAGTCATCTGCCAGGCGGCCAAACTCATGGGCGAAGCAGGCGTGGCCGCAGCAGTGCCGCGTTTGATGAATCTGCTCAAGCATGAGAACAATCGCATCAAGTACTTTGCCGCTTTCGCACTCGGGCGCCTGGATTACCAGGACGGCATGGAGGCCATCCTTCAGGTGCTCCGCGAGAATAACGACCAGGATGTGTTTCTTCGTCATGGTTGTGTGATGGCGCTCACCTTGATGGACGATCCGGATGCCTTACTCATGCGGGCAGGGGACCCCCATCGCTCTGCCCGCCTCGGCATCCTGCTCGCTTTACGCCGACACAAAAACGCTCGGATTGCGCAGTTCCTGTTTGACGCGGATCCCTTCCTGGTCGCTGAAGCCGCCCGGGCGATCAACGACTTGCCCCTCCTTGAGGCGATGCCCGCGTTGGCCGCGGCACTCAGTGGACCCGTGCGCAGCGAAAGTTTTGTCCGCCGGGCGATCAATGCCAACTTCCGTACTGGTCGCCCAGCGGACATCAAACGGCTGGTCACTTTTGCGGCCGGCGAGAACGATGATGCCATGCGCGCGGAAGCGTTGGCTGCCCTGGGTGACTGGGCCGAACCCAATCCGCGCGACCGGGTGCTCGGCTACTACCGCCCGCTCGAGAAACGCAGTGCGGATCAGGTGAAGACCGCTTTGACCACCCGCATGCCTGCGCTTCTACAAGGCGGAGAGAAAACGCAACGCGAGGCGACGCGTCTGGCGAAGCAGTATCAAATTGCCTCCGACCCCGCGGTAATGTTCGAGCTGGTCAGCAATCCGAAGATGCCTCTCGAGAATCGGGAGGAAGCGTTGAGTTACCTGCTTGAAACCAAAGATCAAAAAGCTTCCGAAGCGCTGCAGGTCGCCTTGGATGCTGAGGATGGACGCTTGCGCGCCTTTGCCATTGAAAAGTTCGCGGCCTTCGATCCGGTGAAGGCCTTGCCGCTCATTCAAACGGTGCTGAAATCGGGCTCCCCGCTTGAGCAGCAGGCGGCGTATCAGAGCCTGCCCGAACTGGATGCGGGAGCATCATTGGTGAAGGGTGCGCTCGCCGATTTGGATCAAGTTCCTGCGGCTGCTCGCCTGGATGCCGTAGAAGCGGCTCGCGCCTTGGCTGCCGATGCTGGGGTGAAAGCCGCGCTGGACGCTTACGAGAACGGTCTGGATAAATCCGATCTGGTTTCCCCGTACCGCATCGCGCTTGAAGGCGGCAATGCCGAACGCGGCCGAGTCTTGTTCGAGGGACATGTCGCCGCGCAGTGCATGCGCTGCCACAAGGCGGGCGAAGGGCATGCTCCCGGTGGCGAAGCCGGTCCCAACTTGTGGGGCATGGGCGAACGTCAGCCGCGTGAGTACATCCTGGAGTCCTTGATCAATCCCAGCGCCAAGATTGCCCCGGGCTTTGAGCTGACCACGGTCACCTTAAAAGATGGCACCGTGGTTGCGGGTACCGTGCTTTCGGATTCTGAGGTCGACCTCGTGATTGGGGAGTTCACCGGCAAGCGCAAATACATCCTCAAAACCGAGGTTGCGAGTCGGGCCGCGGTCCAGGCCTCCGCCATGCCACCGATGGGTGGGCTGCTGCAGCCGCGCGAGGTTCGCGACATGGTCGAATTTCTGGCGACGCTGAAATAGTTACAGCAGGGTTTTTAACGCCGCGAGCAGCAGGTCGACATTGCGCAGCGAGCAGGAATGGCCCATCAAGCCGATGCGCCAGGCCTTGCCCGCCATCGGACCCAGGCCCCCGCCGATTTCGATTCCGTACGCGTTGAGTAATTGGCTGCGCACGGTGGCATCATCCACGCCTTCCGGAATGGATACGCAATTGAGGTTGTGGAGCGAGTGGGTGGGTACATAGGTGAGGCCGAGCGCTTCGAGACCGGCTCGCAGGCGCAGGTGCAGCTCCTTGTGGCGCGCGATGCGGTTTTCCAGACCCTCCTCCAGCACGATCAACAGGGCTTCGCGCAGCGCGTAGGTCATGTTGATCGGTGCGGTATGATGATACGCCCGTCCACCCCCGTCGGTGCCCAGGTAGTAGTTGCGGAGCATGGATACATCCAGGTACCAACTTTGCACCTTCGTCTTCCGCGCCTCCATTACCGCCAGCGCGCGTTCGGAAAACGACACCGGGGACAGTCCGGGTGGGCAGGAGAGGTTCTTCTGGGTGCCGGAATACACCGCGTCGATGCCCCAGGCGTCGACCTTCAATTCATGTGCACCCAGGGAGGTGACCGCATCGACCAGGAAAAGCATACCAGCCGTATGAACGGCTTGCGAAATCTCCTGCAGCGGCTGGAGAGCGCCGGTGGAGGTCTCGGCATGTACGATGGCAAAAAGTTTGGCCTGAGGATGTGAGGCGATGGCCGCTTCGGCGGCTTCCGTACGGATTGTTTCGCCCCAGGGAGCCTCAATCGCATGTACGGTGGCCCCGCAGCGTTCCATGACATCTTTCATGCGTCCGCCGAACACCCCGTTGATGCATACAATCGCTTCGTCGCCGGGCTCGAGCAGGTTGACGGCCAGCGTTTCCATGCCCGCCATGCCCGTGCCGGAAACCGGAAAGGTCATCCGGTTTTCGGTCTGATACACCTCGCGCAACAGGGCGCAGGTTTCGTCCATGATCTGGATATACTGGGGGTCGAGGTGACCCAGGGTTGGTGCGGCGAGCGCGTGCAGAATGCGCGTCGGCACCGAGCTCGGTCCGGGCCCCATCAGAATGCGTTCAGCCGGATTTAATTGTGTGTATGCTTTCATGGATCTCTTTTCGTTCGATTCACGGCAACGAATGCCCGATTTCGGCCCGTCCATCAAGGACCTTATCCTAGCGCATTTCGGTGGATTGCTTCCTTTTCCCGGCTTTTTCCGTTCGACCAACCCCGCAATTCAGCTAGGATAACGCACCCTTTGTACCTATTGTGAGCGAACCGACCCAAAAGATGATTTCTATTATCACCCCCGCGTGGAAAGAAGCCGAAAACCTTCCGGTCCTGTATGACCGGCTGGTGGCGGTGCTCGAAGGCCAGGAATGGGAGTGGGTGATTGTTGACGATCACTCACCGGACGGCACCTTCGCAGCCATTTATGCGCTTTCACAAAAAGATCCCCGGGTGCGCGGCATTCGGCTCTCCCGCAACAGCGGCTCGCACGTCGCCCTCACCGCGGGCATCAACCAGGCGCTCGGTGCGTGTGGGATCATGATCGCCGCCGATCTGCAGGATCCGCCCGAGACGATTCCCCAGCTCCTGGAGGAATGGGAGCAGGGCAACCAGGTGGTCTGGGCCGTACGGGCGGCCCGCGAAGGGGAGAGCGCCACCACTATCGGCTTCTCCCGGCTCTACTACTGGATTATGCGCCGCCTGGTCGGCATGAAAGAGATGCCGGCAACCGGTGCAGACTTTCTGCTCATGGACCGCAAAGTGATCGAGGCCTTCAATCGCTTCAACGAATCCAACGTGAGCATCTTATCGCTCATCACCTGGATGGGATTTAAGCAGACCCGTATCCTCTACACCAAGGAAGCGCGCCTTCACGGGGAAACGGGCTGGACCTTCGCGAAAAAATTCAAACTCGTCATCGATTCCGTCACGTCCTTCACTTATCTGCCCATCCGGATGATGAGCGTGCTCGGTTTCAGCGTGGCCTTTATCGGCTTTCTCTATGCCTTATATCTTCTGTATGCCAAACTCGCCGGTTCGCAGATCATCACCGGATTCGCAACGACGATGATTGTGATTCTCGTGCTGGGCGGATTGCAGATGATGATGATGGGGGTGCTCGGAGAATACCTCTGGCGGAGCCTCGACGAGGCGCGTCGACGCCCACGCTATATGATCGAGGAAAATACCCAGGATTGACCCTATGAAAAAAATACTCCTTACCGGTGGCGCCGGATTTATCGGCACCCACATCGCCGAACGCCTGGTCGAAGACCATGAACTCGTATTGTTTGACAATTACCGCCGCGATTCGCTGAGCGGACTGCCCCTGGCCGAGCATAAAAACGTGACCGTCCTGAAGGGCGATGTCCTGCGTACGGATGAGGTCACGGCGGCCCTGCAGGGGGTCGATCGCGTGATTCACCTGGCCGCAATCGCCGGCGTGAGCAGCTATTACTCGATGCCGCTTAAAGTGCTGCAGGTGAACATTCTCGGCACCGTGAATCTGCTGGAGGCCGCCGTAAAAGCGGGCGTGAAGCAGTTTATCTCATTCTCCACCAGCGAAGTCTATGGTTCCGAAGCCCGCAATGTAACGGAGCAGGATCCGCATGGCATCGGGCCGACTTCGGACAAGCGCTGGACCTACGCAACCAGTAAACTCGCGAGTGAAAATTTCGTCCTCCGCTTCGGAGAGGAGTACGGCTTTCATGCAAGCTGTCTCCGTCCGTTTAACGTGTACGGGCCCCGGCAAACCGGCGAAGGCGCGATCAGCAATTTCTGCACCGCGGCGCTGAAAGGTGAGCCGCTCAAGGTGTACGGCGACGGCAAAGCGATTCGTGCCTGGTGTTATGTCTCCGACATGGTGGATGCGGTCATGCTCGCGATGGAAAAGGAGGCCGCAGCTGGCCAGTCTTTCAATATCGGAAATGCCGATACGGCCGTCAACACGATCGAACTCGCCGAGCAGGTTGCCGCCCTCGTCCCGGGAGCCACCACCGAGTATGAAAGCATCGATCGCGCAGAAGTGGCTGTGCGGGTACCTAACGTCGATAAAGCCCGGACGCTCCTGGGCTTCGAGCCCAAGGTCGGGCTGGTCGAAGGCTTACAGCACACCCTGGATTGGTATCGGAGTTCGTTATGAAAGTTGCGGTGGTTGGTGCAGGCAAAATGGGCCTGCCAATTTGTTGTCAGTTCGCGCTCAAAGGCGCAGAAGTCTTTGCCTGCGATGTGAACCAACAGGCGGTCGATGCGATTAATGCCGGCACCTGTTCCATCGACGAGCCCGGCGTGCCCGAGCTGCTCGCGGAAATGGTTCAGGCGGGTCGGCTCACCGCCACCACGGATACCGTCGAGGCGGTGCGTCAGAGTGATGCGGTGGTCATCATTGTCCCCGCGATCCTGAAGGAGGGCAATCACGCCAATCTCGGCATCCTGGAGGCTGTCACGCGGCAGGTGAAGGAAGCCCTGCATCCCGGTCTCCTGATCTGTTATGAAACCACCCTGCCAGTTGGCACCACGCGTACGGTCTTCATGCCGATGCTTGAACGTGAAGACCTGACCTGCGGGGAAGATTACTTTGTGGTCTTCAGTCCCGAACGCGTGAAGAGCGGCATGGTCATGGAACGTCTGGAGACGACACCGAAAGTTGTCGGCGGAGCAAATGCGGCCTCCACCGAGCGGGGCGCCGAGCTCTACGGCACCTGGCTGGGTGCTCCCATCACCCGGGTGGAGAGTCTTGAGGCGGCGGAGTTTGTTAAACTCGCGGGCATGCTGTATCGCGATGTCAACATTGCTCTGGCGAATGAGGTTGCGCGGTATGCGGAACAGGTGGGCGTTGATTTTCCGGCGATTCAGGATGCGATCAATTCCAACGGCGAGGCGGCTCTCTTGCTGCCCGGCATCGGGGTCGGGGGGCATTGCTGCCCGGTCTATCCCTATTTTATGATTCACGATGCACAGGATCGTGGCATGCGCCTTCACCTGGCTGAGCAGGCCCGGGTGATCAACGATGATCAGGCGCGTCACATGGTGGAGCGGCTGGCCGGCGCGCTGGGACCCTTGTCCGGTATGCAGGTCTGCACCATGGGACTCGGCTTTCGGCCCGGCGTGAAAGAGCACATCTGCAGCAGCGCCTTTCTTATTAAAGACGCCCTGGATGCGGCGGGCGCGCAGACCACCCTCGTCGATCCTATGTACAGTGACGATGAAATTCGAAGCCATGGATTTGAGCCCGGCAACCTGGTCGGCGCCCATGCTCCCGATGCCGTCGTGTTGAACACCGGGCATGACAACTATGTGAACCTCGATTTCCCGGACCTGATTCAGCGCGGATTAAAGGGTGTCGTCGATGGCCGAAATTTCTGGCGTCCGGAGGACATGGCCAAGCTCGATGTGGCGTATCTTAGTGTTGGCCGACCTTGAGCAATGTGGACCGCTTCGCGCGGTAAGTGACGATTAGCATGATGATTCCTATTTCCAAACCAATGATGGGTGATCGCGAGGCGGAAGCCGCCGCGCGGGTGATTCATTCGGGTTGGATCATGCAGGGCCCCGAGGTCCAGGCCTTCGAAACAGAGTTCGCCTCCTTTACCGGCGCTACGCATGCCGTGGCGGTTTCCAGTGGCACGACCGCCTTGCACCTCGCCCTCCACACCCTCGGGATTGGGCCCGGGGACGAAGTCATCACGGTCTCCCATTCCTGGATTGCGACCGCCAATGTGATTGTTCATTGCGGGGCTACTCCGGTGTTTGCGGACATCGATCCAAAGACCTACAACATGGATCCCGCTTCTGTCGCCGCCCTGGTGTCTGAGAAGACCAAGGCCATTCTCGCCGTGCATCAGATCGGCATGCCCTGCGAGCTTCCAGCCCTGCTTGCGATTGCCGAAGCACATGACATCCCGCTGATCGAAGATGCGGCCTGTGCGATCGGGAGCCGTATCGAGGACGAGATGATCGGTCGTCCACACGGCGTGATGGCGTGTTTCTCATTTCATCCGCGCAAGGTCCTGACCACCGGCGACGGAGGGATGATCACCATAAATGATCCCGAACTCGCGGATCGGCTGAAGCTGTTGCGCAACCACTCGATTCAATCGCCTGCATGTTTTTCAGAGATCGGTTACAACTACCGGCTCACCGATATCCAGGCTGCCATCGGACGAGTCCAGTTGGATCGGCTATCCGAGCTGCTCGTGCAGCGGAGGCAGCAGGCGGACGCGTACCAGGCCCTGTTGCTCGAGTTTGTCCCGGATGTGGAGGGCCCTTTTGAACCGGACTGGGCGACCAGCAACTGGCAAAGCTTTGCGGTTCAGCTGAATCCGGGAGTCGACCAGCAGAAAGTCCTGGCTTCACTCGCAGAAAGTGGCGTCGGCGCGAAGGGGGGCATCATGAATGCCCATCAGGAACCGGCCTATGCATCCGTTCCCTGGCGTTCCAAGAGTCTCGCACACAGTGAACACGCCCGCGATCATACCATCCTTTTACCTTTCTTTCCCCAGTTGACCCACCAAGAGATGGAACAGGTGGTTCACGCATTGGTCAAGGCGGTGCAGTATGGATGATGATACCCAGGATAGCATGAACACCCAGGAGATCCACGCGATGGGCTGGGCGCGCAGTCTCCGAGGCGATCAGGAACGAATGCCGTTCTTCTTTCACTGGTTGTTGGTTGCGATGCTGTTTATCTACGGCCATCTCGCGCTGGCTCCTCAGCTCGATTTCCTGGTCGATGATTGGACGAACGTCTATATCGCGAACGCGCAGCCCAGTTACGCCAAGGCCATGGAGCTCGCGGTGCGGCATCCGACCCGACCGCTTTCGATGGTGGTGCATTATACCGTCTTTCGCGGCTTTGGAGATCACACCTCCTATTACGTGATCTTGTCTGCGGTCATGCATGCCATCAACATGTTTCTCGCCATGGCGCTGATCTGGGTGCTCACCGGACACAAGCGAAACGCCCTCATGGCGGGACTGTTTGTGGCCCTGCTGCCCACGCTGTCTGAGAACGTCAACTGGATCACCATGATCGTGGCCGCAGGCAGTTGCGCGATCCCCCTGTTCCTCGCCAGTGCGCTCGCCTGGGTGGGTTTCAACCGGACCAACCATCTCGGTCTGGGGGTCCTCTCGGCGGTTTTCTATGCCCTGGGGGCGTTCAGTTACGAAATCGGCGTACTCCTGCCGCTCGCGTATCTCTTTACCTTGCGGAAAGCCAACTTCCCCAAGGTCTTCATCGTGGGCCTGGTCTACCTCATCCTCGGCGGAGCCTATGCGGGCTGGTATCTCACCCAGGGCTACGGCCTCGCGGAACATGTCACCCTCGCCGAGCACTTTACCCCCGACCGGGAACAGATGCTGGCGGACTTGATCGTGCGCGCCAAAGAAATTCTGCATTGGTGGGGCGGTCATGAGCTGTGGGGGGCGCTGGCCACGGGCATGCGTGGGTTCAACACGCTGGATATCTTCACCCGCATGGTGGTCCTCGCCGCGAACGGCTTGATTGCCTTGGCCTTGGGAAGCCTCCTGCATCGTCACTTTCGGAAGGAACTCCTGCCCAGTGCTGCGTTCCGCTCCTGGCAGCCGACTCTGTTCGGGCTGGCCTGGTTTGGAGCCACCTTGGCGCCCTGCCTGATGGCCTATTCGGCCAGTCGCTTGATGTATCTACCCGCGATCGGCCTGGCGGTGGCCTTGCTCGGATTGGTGAATAAAACGAATCCGCGTTTCTGGTGCGGGGCGATGATGGTGTTCTGTTTTGCCGGGCTGACAATCAACCAGGGGATTAATCTGACCTGGCGGGATTCCGGCATCGTCAACCGGCGTATTTCGGATCATCTCGAACGCACGCGCGAGCAGTGGCAGGATAAGCGGTATATCGTTTTTAACAGTCGGGGGATTGCCGAGCATCTGAACGGTGATCTGTTGCGTCCGACCACGCACGACCTTTCCTCGGTGGCCTACCTGGGGGCACCGAATCAGGTGAGCTTGTTGCACGGGGTTGCGCTGCATGGGATGATCCAGGTCAACAAAACCCAAGCCGTCGCGCCGCGGGCCTTGTTGGATGTGGAATGTGGCACCCGCGTGGAAGGGGAGATGCTCTATTTCCACGATCGGAAAAATCCGACTGCCGCCCACAGCGTGGCTTTGGACCAGGTGTACTTTGTGGATTGTTACGAGGCCTTAGGCATTTTTGGAGTGCGGTAACAAGTTCCCGCACTCCAAATTACCCTTCGACCACGTCCCAGAGCAAATCCACGGTCCGCGTCAATGCTCCCGCATTCCGTTGCACCAAGGCCGCAGCCTGCGCACCGATGGCCTCTCTTCGTGTGGGATCCGCCAACAAGGCTTCGACCTCCGTCCTGAGTCCATCCGCATCCGCTACCTGCACGATGGCTTTGGCCTCCAGCATGTCCCGCATGATCTGAGCGAAGTTCTGCATGTTGGGACCCACGAGAATGGGTTTCCCGTACAAGGCCGGTTCGATGATGTTCTGACCCCCGCGATCACACAGGCTTTTTCCGATGAAGATCAGGTCGGCGTGCGCGTAGTAGTTGGACATCTCGCCGGTTGTATCCAGGATGAGAATATCCTGAGGGGCCGATGTCGCATCGAGTTGCGTTTTGCGCAGGTAGCTCAAGCCGAGCGCATCCAGATTGGCGGCGACGCCGTCTGCTTTTTCAAAGTGGCGGGGTACGAGGAGCAGGCGCAGGCTGGGATAGTCGGGTTTGAGTCGTTGATAACATTCGGCGAGGATGCGGTCTTCCCCCGGCCAGGTGGATCCTCCCATGAGCAGGGGGGTGCCGGGTGTGATACCCAACTGGTCCAGGACCGCGCGGGCATCCGCTTCGCCGACGGGATTGCGCACCGCTACTTCATATTTCGCACTTTGCAGGACATGCACGCGATCCGGGGGAGCGCCCAGGGCGATGACGCGTTCCCGGTCGAGTGGGCTCTGCACGCAGAAGGCATTGAAGAGGCACATCAGCCGACGCGAAAAGGCCCGGAGCTTCATGTAACGAGGGAAGGAGCGATCGCTGATGCGCCCGTTGATCAGCGCAATCGGCACCTGCTGTTTACTCAGGCGACGGATCAGGTTGGGCCAGAATTCCGACTCCACCATGAAATAGGCTTTCGGATTAATGATCCGTACGACCTTGCGAATGACTAGCGGCGTATCGACCGGGAAGTAGATCACGACGTCCCGATCATCGAGGGTGTCCCGCGCGATCTGATTACCTGTCGAGGTGGTGATGCTGAGAACAAAGCGTTCCTCCGGGTGTTGCCGTCGCCAGGTCTCAATGAATTTTAAGGCGATGCCGACCTCGCCAACGCTCACCGCGTGCACCCAGATGCGTCGCGTCTCCTTGAACCGCGCGAGATCCTGCTCGTTGTATTTTCCAAATCGCTGAACAAAATGGGTCCAATAGCCCCCACGCCGCTTCATTCGAATGAAGAAGTGTGGGAGTAGCGCCAAGTAAACGACGGTAAACAGCGTGTTGTAGATCCACCAGATCATCGGGGGTTCGTAAACGCTTGAAGCGGGATGTAAATGTTATTCCGAAAAATGGTCTCGATCCTCACGCGCGCGGATGCGCCAGGTCGTAGACCTCTTTCAGCCGTTCGATGGATACATGCGTATAGATTTGCGTGGTGGATAGGCTCGCATGGCCCAGGAGCTCCTGGACACTCCGCAGATCGGCCCCGGCATCGAGCAGATGTGTGGCGAAGCTGTGGCGCAGGGTATGCGGTGATAAATCCCCGTTTAATCCGCAGTAGGTCAGGTATTTTTTCATCATCCGTTCGATCGAGCGATTGCTGATGGGATTGCCATCCCTGTTCAGAAAAATGCCCTTGGGCCGGCCCGCGTTACCGGTTGTTGCGTAGAAGGTTTCCCGTTGATCCAGACACTGGTGCAGTGCGCGATTGGCGGGCGTACCCACGGGGCAGATGCGTTGTTTCTTGCCCTTGCCGTGGACGATGATCACGCCGGAAATCAGGTCGGCATTGGATTCGCGGAGCCCGGTCAGTTCGCTTATTCGAATGCCGGTGCTGTAGAGCAGCTCGAGGATGGCCGCATCGCGCGCGACCATGTAGTTGCGCCACAGATCGGTTCCCCGGTGCTTCAAGGCCTTGTCGGCATTCATTTTTTCCGGCGCTTCCAGCAGGGATGTCGCTTCTTCGATGGAGAAAATCTGCGGGAGATATTTTTCGCGCTTAGGCAGCGGTAGGCCACTGAAAGGATTCTTCACGATGCGCTCTTCCCGTTGCAGGTATTTGAAAAACGAACGCAGGCTCGAAAGCTTTCGGCTGGTGGTCGAGGGTTTGCAACCCGCTTGTTGAAATACAATCAGAAAACTCCGCGCCTGCATGCGGTCAATGCCCGCCCAGTCGAACGGGGCCTGCGCGTGATCCCCCCAGATGTGCTGGATGAACTGATTGATATCCATCACGTAGTTGTTGATCGTATGCGGCGACGCATTTTTCTCCACCTCCAGATACTGGACGAAGTCGGTCATGCCGGAATCAGTTTCAACGTTCATTCTTTTGGAGTGCGGGAATGGATTCCCGCTTTCAATCAGCCGTTGCGCACGTCGTCTACAAACGCTCAATCCGACGCCCCGGCAACATCCGAATCATCCGCTTCATCTCCAAACCGATTAACAAGGCATTCACCTTGCCGCTGCCCACACCGCTGTCGCGGATCAATTGATCCACCCCGATGGAATCGCCCTCGGGAATACACGAGATGATCTTCTCTTCGTTGGCGTTCATTTTTGGTTTGGGCTTAGCGTATTCCGGATCCTCTCGCCCCTCGGGCGTCGGGGGAATCAGGTATTCAAAGTCACGGGTGATGTCGTCCACATCTTCCACCAGGGTCGCGCCATTTTTGAGCAGGTAATGACAACCGGAAAACCCCGGCATGTCGATGCGACCGGGCACGGCAAAGACCAGGCGCCCCTGGGCATTGGCTTCATCCACCGTGATCATCGCCCCGGAACCGCGCGCGGCTTCCACCACGAGGACGCCCATGGACAGTCCGCTGACGATTCGGTTCCGCATTGGAAAGGTCGTCTTGTTCGGTTGGGTGCCGAGGGGGAATTCGGAGATCACGGCACCGGACTCAACGATCTGCTGTGCGAGCGCCTCGTTCTCGGTGGGGTAGAGGCAATCGAGCGCACTGCCCAGTACGGCAATCGTGCGGCCCTTGCCTTTCAAGGCGCCCATATGGGCGGCGGTGTCGATGCCGCGGGCCAATCCGCTCACGACCGTGTAGCCGAGCTTGCCCAGCTGGAACGAAAGCCGATCTGCGACCTGCCGACCGTAGTGGGAAATTTTGCGGGAACCGATGACGGCGATACTGTGTTTGTCCGTGGGCAGGATGTTGCCCATCACGTACAGGGCGAGGGGCGGGTCGTGAATCTCTTTCAGGATCGCGGGGTATTCATCGTCGATCTGGGTGACGATGTGGGCGCCGAGTTTGTGGGTTTTGGCCTCTTCCGCGGCGGGATCCAGGTGGGTCACCTGTTCGAGAATGCTCTCGGCGAGCTTGGGGCCGATGCCGTCTGCCTGCAGGAGGTCGTGTCGTCCGGCATCAAAAACGGCTTCGACCGATCCGAGGGCGGTGATCAGAGCCCGGACTTTCACCGGTCCGATGCCCTCCATGAGATTCAGGGCGATATACGCTTCGCGTTTCGTCATGATGAGGGTTTAGCAAACCGCGCGGCAGAGGGCGAGCCGGATATCGCCGGGCCGTGAGGCTTAGCTGGGCTCTTCGGCTTCTTTCGGAGCGGCCTTTTTCTTCGGACCCTTGGTATATTCGCCGATCCAAAGTCCGTTACGAAACTTGGCGACCCAACCGGTTGCCTTGCCATCTTTTTCGGTGGCGAGGTATTGTTCCTTGGTCTTTCGACTGTAGCGCAAGGTGGTCGGATTCCCTTCGGGATCGGCGACCGGCGCTTCGGTAATGTACAGGAATTTCGGGTCGAGCTCGCCCTTGTGCGGAAGGATCTCCGCCACTTTCGGTGGGCGCGTCTCACGATGCTTGGGAAATTTACTCGCTGCGAGGAACAACCCGGAGGCCCCATCGCGTAACACGTAGGTATCTTCGACCTTATCGCAGGCCAGCTCCGGCATGGGGATGGGATCGGCCTTGGGCGGAGCGGGCTCGCCGCTGCGCAGGAGCTTGCGGGTGTTTTTGCATTCCGCATTGGTGCAGCCGAAGTACTTGCCGAATCGGCCGCTCTTCAACTGCATTTCCGATGCGCACTTATCACAATCGAGGACGGGGCCTTCGTAGCCCTTGATGACAAAGGTGCCGGTTTCCACGGCGAAGCCATCGCAATCCGGGTTGTTGCCACAGATGTGAAGCTTGCGGGTCTTGTCGACCAGGTATTCATCCATGGCCGTGTTGCATTTCGGACAGCGCCAGAGTTCGCGGATCATGCGGAATTCTTCTTCTTCCGTTTCCGCATGTTTGGCTTCGTCACCCGGGGTGAGCGGCATGGTTTCCTTGCACCGTTCCTTCGGGGGGAGGGCATAGCCGGAGCAGCTGAGAAAGACGCCCGTGCTGGCGGTGCGGATCATCATGTGCCGAGCACAGACCTTGCATTCGATGTCCGTCGCAACTGGATCGTTCTTGCGCATGCCGCCATCGGGATTGCTCGCACGATCCAGCTTCATCTTGAAGTCTGCATAGTACTCATCGAGAAGCTGTTTCCAGTCCTTTCCCTTGGTGGCCACCCCGTCCAGTTCGCTTTCGAGCCAGGAGGTGAACTCGTAGCTCATCAGCTTGGGAAAACTTTCATCGAGTCGTTCGGTGACGATTTCACCAATCTTCTCGGCATAAAACCGACGATTTTCCACGGTCACATAACCGCGATCCTGGATCGTGGAAATAATGGACGCGTAGGTGGACGGACGGCCGATGCCGCGGCTTTCCAATTCCTTGACCAACGAGGCTTCCGAATAGCGGCCAGGCGGTTTCGTGAAATGCTGTTGTGGCAGGAGCTCCACCAGACCGAGGATATCGCCTTCTTTGATGTCCGGCAGCGACTGGTCTTTTTCATTTTTCCCCAGCGGGGGAAGCACGCGGGTAAAGCCGTCGAAGCGCATGACACGGCCGCTGGCGCGGAGTTCATAATCCGAGGCGCTGATGACCAGGCTGGTGCTGTCGAACTGGGCATTCGGCATCTGACAGGCGACGAACTGATTCCAGATCAACTCATAGAGCCGCACCATGTCGCGTTCTACCCCTTCGAGGCTCGCCGCACGTACGGTTGCATCCGAAGGGCGGATGGCTTCGTGGGCTTCCTGTGCGCTGGATTTGCTGCCGTACAGGCGGGGCTCTTCCGGCACATATTGTTCACCGTAGAGCGATTTGATAAGGTCTCGACAAGCGGTAACCGCTTCTTTGCTCAAATTGGTCGAGTCGGTTCTCATGTAGGTGATGTGACCGGCTTCGTACAGGCGCTGGGCGAGGACCATCGTCTTCTTTACCCCAAATCCCAGGCGGGTACTCGCTGCCTGCTGAAGCGTAGACGTGATCAAGGGCGCGGACGGTTTGGTTTGCGTCGGCTTGTCTTCGCGTTTTGCCAGGCGGTATTCCGCGGCCTTTAACTTGGCCAACGCCTCATCGGCTTCGGCCTTGTTGGTTGGGCGAAAGGCTTTGCCGTTTCCTCTTTTAACTTCGGTGGCGAAGGTTTCCTGGCCGGGGGTGGTGAGGTCGGCATGGATCCGCCAGAATTCTTCGGCGATGAACGCGCGGATTTCCTGTTCCCGTTCGACGACGAGTTTAACCGCGACCGATTGCACACGACCGGCGGAAAGGTTGCGGGCGACTTTGGACCAGAGCAGCGGCGAAAGGCTGAAGCCGACTACGCGATCGAGGAAGCGGCGGGCTTGCTGGGCATTCACATGATTGATGTCGAGCTCGCCGGGTTTGCTGAAGGCTTCCTGGATGGCGGTCTTGGTGATTTCGTTGAAGACGACCCGTTTGTATCGACTTTCATCCCCACCAATGGCTGTCTTTAAATGCCAGGCGATGGCTTCTCCCTCGCGGTCAAGGTCGGTCGCGAGGTAGATCGCGTCAGCATTTTTTGCGGCCTCTCGAAGATCGCGGACGACTTTTTCTTTGCCGGGCAGAATTTCGTACTGTGCTTTCCAGCCGTTATGCGGATCGACGCCCATTTTTCGGACGAGATCGGTTATGGCCTTCTTTTTCTTCTGTTTTTCCCGATCCTCTTTGCTGAGCTTCTTGGATGCGGCCGCCATTTTAGCCCGTTCGGCGGGGGTAGTCGTCGATAGTCCGCTCTTTCCGGTGGGCAGGTCGCGAATGTGGCCGACACTTGATTTGACGACAAAATCCTTCCCCAGGTACTTGTTGATCGTTTTGGCTTTTGCCGGCGACTCTACTATTACAAGTGACTTACCCATAAGAACTTACAATTAATAAGGATTGAATTTATCTGGCCCGATACCGCTTTGGTAAGGGCGGCATTGAATAGGAGCATAATCCGGGAATGTAAAGGGTTGAATTTTTGGAAATGGTCTTTAGAGCCACATGCGAACACCCGGAAGCCCTTGTGTGGCAATAGCTTAGGAAAGCGTCTGCCACGCCGCGTTTAGTGCCGTATCCGTGACTTCCACCGGCAGGCCGACCTTGCCCATGGCTTCGGCGAGAACAAAACGCGGGATGGTGTTTTCTGCTTTTTTGTCCACGCTCATCGCCTTGCGCAAGGGTCCCCATTCCAGCCCAGAGGCCTGGACGGGAAGGTCGAAGGCTTCGAAGAGGTTTCGCTGGCGCCGGGTAACTTCCGGGTCGAGTCCACAGATCTGTTCGGACAGGAGCGACGCGTACACCATGCCGATGGATATGGCTTCCCCATGCAGGTAGGTCCCGTATTCGGTGACCTGTTCAATCGCATGGCCGAGGGTATGTCCGTAGTTCAAGATCGCCCGGAGCCCTTGCTCCTCTTCGTCCTCTTCAACCACGGTGGCTTTGATTTCGCAGGAGCGTTTAACCAGGTGAGCCATCGTCGTGAGGTCCACGGCCCGAATCGCTTCGATGTGGTTTTCTATATACGTGAAAAGGTCGGCGTCATAAATCACCCCGTACTTGATGACCTCCGCCATCCCGGCATTGAATTCTCTGCGGGGGAGGGTTTGCAGGACCTCGAGATCCGCCAGCACCAGGGCAGGCTGCAGGAAGGCACCGATGAGGTTTTTGCCCTGGGGCAGATTGATGCCGGTTTTTCCGCCGACCGCGCTGTCGACCATGGCCAGCAGGGAGGTGGGGATCTGCACCATCTTGATGCCCCGCAACACGCTGGACGCGACAAATCCGGAGAGGTCACCGACGACCCCGCCGCCCAGGGCGACTATAAAGGAGGAGCGATCCAGGCCGGCATCGATGGCCTCGCCCCAGAGCTGGACCAGCTGTTCGGGTGACTTGGAGCGTTCCCCCGCCGGAATCGGCGAGATGCTGACGCGAAAGCCGGCTTGATGAAGCAGGCTGTTCAGCTTGTTTGCATAAAGCGGGCCGACGTTGGAGTCGGTAATCATCAGGCAGGTTGGGTGCAGGTTGAGGGTCCTGCATTGCTCACCAGCCACGGCGAGGAGGCCTTCCCCGATGAGGATGTCATACGCGCGATTACCAAGTGCTACATGTACCGTTTCCATGCTCAGGATGTAGTACGATTACGCGGAGACTTCAAGCAGTTCCCGGCCTGCTAGATCTCCAGCAGATCCTGGACATCGTCCCAGCTCATCTTGCCCATCAACTCTTCGTCGGATTCGATCGTGGCATCGATCACGGCCTTTTTCTTCTTCTGCAGGGCGAGCACTTTCTCTTCCACCGTGCCTTTTGTGATGAGCTTCTGCACCAGGACGGTCCGTTTCTGGCCGATGCGGTAGGCCCGGTCGGATGCCTGATTCTCCACCGCCGGATTCCACCAGGGATCGTAATGGATCACCATGTCGGCTCCGGTCAGGTTGAGGCCCGTGCCGCCGGCTTTCAGGCTGATCAGGAAGACGGG
>JBLIND010000048.1:0-23370 GCA_047639095.1 Candidatus Omnitrophota bacterium
CATTGGGTATCGAGTCCCCATTGATATCCTTGGCGTATTTACTCGGGTAGTCCGGTGCGATGTCGGCCACCCAGGTACCGAAGTCATGCTGTTCGCCCGCGGTTACGTTAAGCTCGTAGAGACTGGAGTCGCCGTAGGTCACGGAATTGGCAATCGTTGAGGCATCCCATGCACGGACATATACTTTCCGCTCTGGAAGGTGCGCCAACAAGTCGTGTTCAAAGATCACGGAGAACAGGCCTTCATTGACCCGCGTTCCCGTTCCGAAACGGGAAAACTCGAGCTGCGTTAACAGTGTTTTCAACAGCTGATCGTCTCCACCGGGACTACCATCAAGACGGGAAGGGTTAATCACCCCGTCGGCCCCTGCAAACAAGACCTGGAACAAGGCCGACTGAGCATTGCCATTCCCCTTGAGCGGCTCACCTTGCCAATCAACCACACCCGTGGTCGACTTTGCCGTGAATTTGAGCGGCTCTACATTCAGGGTCACTCGTATGAAATCAGTATCCACACCTGGCAGATTACCATCGACCATCAGTACGGCTTCGTACGTCCCCTCATTGAGGCCGACACTGTCCACGAAGACATCCACTTGCTGGGAGGCACCAACAGTGGCAGCAACCGGAGTGGCAAAAAGCCAGGACTGGTCAGCCAGAAGCTCAGCGGCGGCGATATTTTTCAGGACGTCCAGCCAGACCCCTTGATCATCCCACTCCTCGCCGTTTTTGTTACCTCCCCAAAGGTAGGCCACGCCACCCTCGCTGCCCACTCGGCGGACCAGCTTGTCTGCTCCGCCGGCAGCGTAAAGCACGGTGGCTTGAGAATTGACGATGTCGTATTTCCGAGGCGTTACGGCGACCTGTTCTCCCGCTCCAACTGTAACAAACAAATCACCGGGTAAGGGATCCATTGCCATCGCCAACGACTGTGCAGTCACATCGCGGTCCAGGCTATCGCCCTCGACTAGATTTGCTATGCCGCGATTATCCGGACGGGAAACCGCATTGGCGCCAGTGAGGATCAGACGGCCTCCTCGGCCGATATACTCGTTCAACACATCAACTTCTTCGTCCGTCATGACGCGACCTGAACCGAACTTCCCACTGAGGTCCGCAATGACGAGGTCACCACCGAAAACAATGGCCGAATCGCCGCTATAGAGGCCACCGATGAAAGGCTCGCCGGTATCTGGATTATACAGGAGCTGTTCATTGTCATTATGGACGTCCACATCGAAGCCCATTGCAGTCAGGCTGGATTCCAATCCGGATAACTGGCTGTTATCCGAGATGAGAACGATCTTCTGTCGCGTCATCTCGTGAAGCCGATACTCAAACGAATCGCTGGAGCTGTTATCCAATGTGAAGGATGCACGACCGGCCTGGCCAAAAGGCACGTTGATGACCAAGTCACGAACCGAAGGCGTAACGGCAACCTGGCGAACAGTCAGGTCGATATTTGTGCGGTCCACCCCGGCGACGGAAACGTCAACTGGATCGAGCTTTTCATGCGCTTGCGGCAAGGCACGCACCTTGTACGTTCCATCTACAAGTCCATGGATGGCATAATTGCCTGATGCATCGGTTCGCACCTCGCCTGAGCTGGTGCCCCAGAATTCGACGCGTTCATCCGGTAGTCCAGCTCCCTGGCTATCCACCAACCGTCCATGAATGGACTGACGGGGTTGCACGGGAACGGTAAAAGGAAGATCAAACGGGCCGTAGGTGCCATTGGAGAGACGGAGGTTGAAGGCGATATCACCAGCCGCCGTGAAATTGACGATGAGGTCATCCAGATTGGCACGCGATTGCCCGGTCAGCATGGACGGCCAGGTGGCATTGGCATCTGAAAAGACCACCGTGGTATTGGTGCTCGTGAGCACCCCGACGGGATCTGCGAAGAGCGCACTACCCTGTACTTCCACCGTGATTTCCAGCCCTACGGTCTCGCCGGGCTCGGCCAGACCATCTCCGTCACCGGAAACGTCATCGATGACCCGAACCTCAAGCAGGACCGGGGCGGGGGCAGCATTCACATGCAGGGTTACGGGGAGTCGCAGATTGTTACGGTCTTCCGTGATGTAAACATTCGCTTTGTAAGTGCCTTCGACGAGGTGTGCCCCGGCGTTAAAGATTAAGTCAATCGACTCCGAACCGCCCGCAGCCAGGGTGACCCGGTCAGGATTGGCTCTGAGCCAGAAGGGCTGCATCGCCCGCAAGGCCAGGTTCAGATCCAGGTGGCCACCGGCCTTGAGGACCGGAACCAGTCGCTCATCCTGGCGAGAACCTTCAAGTAAGCCGCGTTTCAACATGGCCACAGTTGCATGGGGGAAGATCGACCGAAGCAAGGCCGCCGCACCCGCGACATGTGGCGAGGCCATGGATGTTCCGCTTAAGAGTTCGTAATCAGGAATTGCTATGCCAACAATATTATCCTCGCGGAAATACGTGCTGAGCACGTCTACGCCCGGAGCAGCAATATCTACATTTTCCGCACCGTAGTTAGAGAAGGCGGCCAGCACGTCATTATGATCGGCCGCAGCCACGCTGATGATGTTATCCAGATTAAAGCTGGCCGGATAGCCTGCGAAAGCGCCATCGTTATCTTCACTGCTGTTCCCAGCCGCTGCGACGAACAGGTGCCCTTTAGCACCAGCTGCTGCGATACCCGCACGCTGAATCCCTGAGAACAACAATCCACCATAGCTGTGGTTGCTGACCTTCGCGCCATTGTCTACGGCATAGTCCAGGGAATTGATGATGGCCGCGTTATCGATAATTAAAAACGGAAAGCCAAAGAAGAACTCAACGCGCGAGATTTTACAGATCATCAGACTGGTCTCCCAGTTAACGCCAACGACTCCTTCATTATTATTCCCAACCGCACCGATGGTTCCCGCAACATGGGTTCCGTGTTCGGTGCCATCAACCGGGAAGAAGTATCCGTAATCCGGATTGGGGTCATTGTCCCCTGCCCCGAAATCGTAGCCATGAATATCATCGGCATACCCGTTTTCATCATCGTCCAAAATCGCGAACGGGTAATCGTTGGTATCATCATCGACATTGCCGAAAATGCCATCGAAGCCCGCGAGGGGGATCCCGTTGGTGTTGTAGTCCGCACGCATGACTTCCTCATCGCGAAAGTCGATACCGGTTTCATCGATCAGCCCATCGCCATCGTTGTCCAGGCCATCTATAATATTGATTTCCTTGTCTGCAAGGGCATCGCCATCATCATCGAAATTCAGCACGCCCGGAACACCACTCGCCGGAGCTTTTTCACCGGGCACTTCGATGGGATTGGTCCACAGATTTGCTTCAAGATCCGGATGATTCAGCAAGGTACATGTATCGTGAACCGAGACGATGACGCTCTTCGAGCCCACGGAGCGATCCCAAAGCGCCTCGGCCCCGATATCCGCCCCTTGAGACCCACCTGTCTGGCGCTTATTGTCCAAGCCCCAGAGAATGGGGTATTGCGGATCGTTTGGTGTATTGGAAATGCTATATCGGTAATTGGGCTCAACCAGCAGCACATCTGGATGGGCCTGAAGGATGGCCGCGACTTGTTGGAGCGGAACATTTAAGGGAACTTTCACATGAACAGCCGGAATTAACTTGAAACTGCTCTGCACGGTCGCGCCAACGGTCGCAAGTGACACTTCCTGGCGCGCCTTAGGCAGGAACTGGCGGTACATGACCAAGAGCTCTCCGGGAATATAATCTTCCCAGGGGACCAAAGTGTCCCAGGCGACTTGAACATTTTCCAGATCACCAATGATATCCACGGGCAGTTCTTCCACCCCTTCGATGAGGATATCTACGGTACCGGCGGTCAGCCCGTTGTTTGTGATTGATAGGCCTTCGATGGTTTCTGCGCCTTCATCCACAAATACTTCGGGGAAGGGATTGGGACCTGCAGCAAGGTCCCAGATACCGACGAGGAAATTAACATTCGTCTCATCGACCGAGGTGATCACAACCGTCTGGGCTTCCGGACGCGAATAGGGAGGTGGAGGATCTACGCTAACTTCATACGTCCCCGGTGTTAAACCGTACAAAAAGTATTCGCCCAGCAGGTTGACGACCTGCGTGTCGACATTCACGGGGCCGCGCGCGGAGACCCGTGCACCGATGACACCCTGCACCGGGTTGGTGATCGTAGTAACGGTACCGGATATGGCCTGACGAACCGTAGAGGTAATCGCGAACGGGAATACCCAGGTGTTACCGCCTTCATCAACATTGAGGGTAAAGTTCATGACCTGACCGTCCGTCATGCCTGGATCCAAGGCGACCGTGGCAGGGTCAAGTGCCCGCGCGGCGCGCTGGGGAGCCAGTGTCGGCCAATTGGAGAAACTGTCGACCACGGTTACCCGTCCAGTTGGGGAATCCACCACCAATACGCCCAGCGGAAGGAAGGCACTCAACGCACCCGAATTTGCCAGGGTGATGACAAGATTATTGGTCTCGCCGGGCTCGGCAAATGGGTCGCCATCGCCACCACTGATTTCCACCCGCTGGAAGACCAGAACGGGTCCCGCGCTCACGGTGAGCGAAACGGGTATCACAATGTCTGCTCCACCAATATCGTTGTTCTTTATAATGATGTCGGCGGCGTATGTACCTGCCGATAAGCTTTCCGCATCGACCGTTACGTCGATGCTGACATTCGCGCCTGTGGCCAGACTGCCGCTGGTAATGGAGAGGGTCAGCCAGTCCGTAATCTGCGAGGCGTAGTCGATTTCAATTTCGTAATCCAGCGGGATATTTCCTGCGCCATTATCCAGAATCAACAAATCGGTCTGCGCAACGCCCTGGTCGATGTTGAACATAAAATTCGCAGGCATGGCGTTGGCATAAGCCTGACCCAGACCGTAGTCGTTTCCAGAACGTGGTGCGATCACCAGGGCAGATGCTCCCGGACTGAACGCACCCGGCTTAAAGGCGACGACCTCGTACTCAACACCCGGCACGCCGCCATGCAACTTATAGGTGCCGTCTGCCAGCGTAGCTGCGTTAATATCCGGATGACCGGCCGCGGTCCCGCGAACCGTCGCGCCGGCGATAGGCGTTCCTCCAAACAAGTTCGTCACGACGCCCTGGATGGACTCACGTTTCCCGATCAAGAGCTGGAAAGCCTCTGAGTAGGGTCCACCATTCGAGGCCGTGGTACTCAGGAAAAAGGTGGCACTGGTTTCATCCGTGATAGCCGGGTCCAGTTGAATCCGAATTTCGTTTCCGGTATGCACGATCTCGGAGGATGCCAGGGTACCCAGCGGAATTCCTCCAGCCGGAATCGTAACCGTAACGCCCTCTTCGATACTGCCCACGTCCGCGACAACATTGTTCAGCGTCAGGCTGAACTCCGAGTTAAACAGCACGAGATCCAGGGTAAAAGATTCACCCGGCTCGGCGAAGCCGTCACCATCACCACCCAATTGATCGTTTACGATGATATCGAAAATGCTAATGCCCACGGGGGCCACATCGGTGACACCGAAGTCATCAAAATAAAAGCCTGGGGCATTCCCCACGTGATCCGATTCAATACGGAAACGTACTTGCAGTGTTGAGTTACTCGCAATCCCCAACAGCGGAATGCGGATGGGACGCCAGGCGGAACCATCCCCACGGAAATGCACCTGCCCCGTAAGTAAATCACTTCTTTGTGTGATGTTGATCCAACCAGACCCATTATTCACCTCGACGGTGGCGAAATCGGTGTCGATCTCAGGGAACGGAATTTCCGGACCCAGCGGGCGAAGCTCGTTCAACTTGTACCATGCAGTGAATTCAAGAGCGGGAAACTCCTCTACCGCAAAGACGGGACTTTCCACCCAGGCATTCTCACTGTGCGAATAGCGCCCTTTTAAAACCGTACCCCAGGCGAACCGTGGACTGTTGGCCGTAAAGGGGCCAAATGAGGGCACGCCATGCTCCCACACGGTACGCCCGGTCAGGCTATTGGGGACCCAACCTTCCGGCCCCGTGTCGAACCCGGTTTGAAAGACGACCCGGCGAATCCGGGTCACAAACGGAAGGTAATCAGACTCGTTGGTCGAGGCCAGATCCGCTGGAGATGAGGTAATATTCCCCGCACAGTCTGACACACGAAGTGCCGCAAAATAGCGGGTGGCGGACTCCAGGCCGAAGACGGTGGTTTGGTAGACAAATTGTGTGGAGCCATTGGGCTGGATGTCCAGGTTCTCGACCACGATGATCTGTGCCGCAGCTATAATCGGCACGTTGGTTCCAATGAATAATTCGGCATCCACCGATTCGTCCGTGCGCCAGATGAACTCCACATCCGTATCGGATGCACTGCGCACATGAAACGACAATATCTGCGCTGGACGCTGGTCGATAACCACACGACCTGAAATAACATCCCCCTGCAAGTTGGTGTAAACGACACGAATAAAATCCTCATCCATAAAGGCGGGAGGCGGCAACGCTGTCAGATCAACCATGGTTTCAAACGAAGCGGTTGTCCCAACCCGTCCCAGGGTGAGTGGCATCGTATTGGTCCCCCAGAAAAAGGTGGCGCCAATCGAATTATTAGTGACCACCAGACCGTCAACAATCGTCACGGTCATGACGGCATTGGTCTGATAACAGTCACGGTCAAAAGCTATTTGCTGAGGCAGGCTGAGCACGGCCAGGAAGGCGTTCAATTCACGTGCACCCGCAACGCGCCCATCGAGCGCCGGGTTATACACCGAACCGTCAAAAATGCTGTCGCGCAGCTGTGCATACGTCAGACTGGGGTTAATGCTCAAAAGTAATGCAGCAACCCCGGCCACGTGCGGAGAAGCCATCGAGGTGCCTGAAATGGTACCGTACAGGGTGTTAAATCCGCCGCCCGCCATGGAGGCGGTCAGGTAGCTGGGAAAGCTGCTCAGGATCTGGTCGCCCGGTGCCGCGATGTCCACCGTGGTGGCTCCATAGTTGGAGAAACCCGCCAGGGCTCCGTTTTCTGCAAGCGCTGCTACGGATATAATATTATCGAGATCATAGCTGGCCGGATAGGCCGGGAACGGATTGTTGTTATTATCAATCGAGTCATTTCCGGCTGCGGCCACAAAGAGATGGTCCGCGGCCCGCGCCCGTTCAATCGCATCATAGACGGCTTGGCTGTAGAATCGCCCGCCCCAACTGTTGTTGGAGACCTTGATGTTGTTGTCGGTGCAGTAATCGATGGCCTGAACGATGCCATTCGCTCCCGCACCATTGGGCCCGAAGATCTTAAGGGACAGGAGTTGTACCGCCCAGTTTACGCCAACCACCCCTCCATTATCACCAATGGCACCAATGGTGCCGGCAACGTGCGTGCCGTGAAAGTGATCATCCAGGGGGATCACATTGGCATTGATTCCGTTCGGATCGGTGTACATGTCCCACCCGATCTGATCATCCGCATAGCCGTTGGAATCATTATCGATGCCGTCCACCGGATCCAATGCGTTTTGATAGAGATTGGTCCGACTTACAAGGGTGTCCAAAAATTCCGGGTGATTCGGATCAATCCCGGTATCAATCACGGCGACAACTACTGACAACGAACCCGTGCTCACATTCCAGGCCGCCTCGGCATTGATGCGGGTCAGGCCCCACATCTGTGGAATAAACTGATCGTTGGGCAGGAGAAACAGCCCGTAGCGGTAATTTGGTTCCACGTAACGTACGCCGGGGAGGTCCTTATATTTGGCAGCGGCCTCCTTCAAGGTCATGCCCGCAGGAATTGAAACCTGCTGGGCGGTGATGGAACTGTAGACTGCGGTAATCTGTGCGCCGATGTCTTCGTTCACATTTGCCGTCACCCCTGCTGCTGCGGCATTTTCAAAACCGATGATCAGCTCATGGGAAAACACATCTTCGGGTGTAATGCGATCCCAGGGGACCTCGACCGCGTGAGCAGCAAAGGTGCTGAGGGCTACGAGGAGTGAAAAATATACTATACCGTTCCGTCTCATTCAGTTTTTTCCTTGGATTCGGCCTTGGGTTCTAAATCCTGCACCTGCGCCTTCAAACTCAACTCGCGTTTCAAAGCCGCAATCTGCCCGATAATGCGTGATCGTTCCTGACCCAACGGGATCTGCGACTGCCGGATTTCACCCAGCTTGCGTCGATAAACAAGTTGTTCATCAACGATGGCCTTGTAACCGTCATCGCTATGCATGAGTTTCGACAACTGCTCTCTGGCAACTAACAAATCTTGTTCCATCTGTGCGATGTAGGCCTGAAGCTCCCGAACCTCTTCTTCCGCTTTGATGGCTTCATAGCGCGCTTGCAGGGATGCCTGTAACCCCCGTGTTTTAGTGACCAGCATGGTGCCGTTCACCTTGTGTTCCTCGAGCTGAGCATCGATCTCAGTTAATCTCTTATTCAGCAATTCAACACGTTCGGCAGTACTCAACTCCTCTGCAGGACCGGCCTCAACGGGTTCAGTCGGAGCAGCGCCCAACACGCCAGAGGAGGATGCAATCTGATCCCCAGAAATGGCTTCGGCATCCGGATTTCCGGCAATTTGACTCGGCTCAGAAGCCGTTCCAAGGCGATTAGATTCACCTTGACAAACGACACCAAAACACAGCCCAAACAGACATACAGTGACGTATGTCCGTGGATTCTTACGGCAACTCAACAACATCTCGAATCCCTTGCCACAATTGGCATGTGAAAGCTATAAAAAAAGTAGACCACACCAAATACCATTTAGTACTTATCAATTCGTGAGTTAGAACGGCTCGCAAGCGGCATATTTACGGTGTGGGGAACAGCAAAATAGGGGGATTTTTGGAACCTGAATCTCATGAATAATTCAGTACATTTCGCACAGGTGGCGACGGGCCGTAAAGCCTGATCATCTTGACCAAATGCACCAACGTGACCAGTGTCTGGTGATCTCGGCGCTATGCAGCTCTCAGCTGCTACGAGAACCAGGGGAAAAAGGATGAAAAGCAGCGGAAAGCTAATAAAACCGTCATATCCAGACCCGAAGAGCCCATGATTAAGAGACCAAGTCAGTCGGTATGCAGCCACCGGCGCTGCAAATAATAAACAAGCTAGCGGGGGCCTGAGCATCGCGGCAGAAAAAACTGAAGAGTTCCTAATCATAATTCAAATTACCCCCTGCCAAACAGCGTGTATACAGCTGTTTTCAGCCGAATCGCTTAACGGGACATTCCGGAAGGGACTTCATGAAAAATGGGCCATACCATTTCGTGGTGATCCGAGGATCGAAGACAACCACAATCCCGGAATCCTCCCGGGTCCGAATTAAGCGCCCAACCCCCTGGCGAAATCGCAATATGGCTTCGGGCAGAGAATAGTCTTTAAACGGATTCCCCCCCCGCTCCTGGATCCGTTCCATCCGAGCTTTGACCAGCGGTTGATCCGGAACCGCAAACGGCAGGCGGGTAATCATGACGTTCTGCAAATCATCCCCGGGGACATCCACCCCCATCCAGAAACTGGCCAACCCAAACAACACCGAGCGCGGCGTTTCACGAAAGGCCTCCAACAGCGCCGCCCGGGAAAGATCCTGGCCCTGAACCCACATCTTGAGCTGATCTTCACGAAAATCTTCCGCGCACAGGGCCGCCACCTTCTGCATCAGGCGACTACTCGTGAACAATACAAACGCATTGCCGTTTGTTTTGAGCGAAAAGTGATGAATCCATCGCGCCAGCGCAACCGCATAGCGCTCGTCATTTGGTTCCGGCATCTGCTCGGGCAAATGAACTTCCATCTGCCGATTAAAATCAAAGGGCGACTCCACCTGAAGATCTTGGGCATCGGTCGCCCCTACCCGTTCCTGATAGTACGAAAGATCACCGCGCACGGACAAGGTGGCGCTCGTCATGATGATATTCGGCACCTCATCAAATAAAAGGGGCTTAAGGAGGGGCCCCACTTCAATCGGCGCGGAGTGCATGACCACTCGCGAGCGACGTGCCCCGGTCATCTCCAGCCAGTACACCTGGTCTTCCAGCTTCTGATCCAGGTAGGCGTACAAGGTATCACGCAATTCATTGCCCTTCCGACGCGCCGACTGCAGCTCAACTTTTGCATCATCATCTTCCACGCCATCTTCGAGCTCGTAAAGCATGTGTGTAATTTTCTGCAGACGCTGGGGCACCGTGGTTTTGATGTCTAAGGGCTGGACCACGACGCGCTGATTATCTTCGCCGCCTTTAAAACCCGCCCAACGATGCATGTCATGAAACAGAATCTCCACCTGCTCACGCAGCTGCGTGACCTCGAAGGCCGCCTCGCCCGCCTGCATGGTCGCGAGAATACCTTTGCGTGACTCCGGCACGTATAAGCGCCTCAACCAATGCTCAAAACCGTATTGCGACAAACGAATACCCAGATGCTGGCTCGCCACCTCCTCCACTTCGTGCGCCTCATCCAGAATCACCACCGCGTAATCGGGGAGAAACCCTCCCCCCTGCACGCGAATGGCCAGATCCGCGAAGAACAGGTTGTGGTTCACGATTAACAATTGCGCATCCTGCATGGCGCGCCGGGCATGCGTCAGGAAGCAGTCGCGGCATCCCTTATGGGCCGGATACATGCACGTCCCCTCCTCCGCACATATCTGGCTCCACACATTATTCGACGGCTGGAAAGGCATGGCCTGGAGGCTACCGTCTTCGGTCTGGTCCACCCAGGCCTGGATGCGGTCCAGTTCATCGGCCTCGCCGGAATGAAAGAGATCGCCTCCTTTACGGCGAGCAAATTGCAGACGCCGCTTGCAGATATAGTTTGACCGCCCCTTCGCCAGAACGGCTTTAAAATCCCGACCCAGGCAGTGCTTCAACATGGGAATGTCTTTATGCATCAATTGTTCCTGCAGACTGATGGTCTGAGTGGAAACCACCACGCGTACATTCTGCTCGAGGGCGGCCATGACGGCAGGAACCAGATACGCAATACTCTTGCCCGTTCCGGTACCCGCTTCAACCACCAGGTGCCGCTCGGTCTCAAGCGCTTCTGCAACGCCCAGCGCCATCTCGAGTTGGCCCTCCCTCAGCTCAAATGGGCGATTCGCGATCTTGAAAGCACGCCCCAGTGGACCCTCTTCGGAAAAAAAGTGCGCGACGTCCTCTCGAATTGACAAGGCCGCCGGGCGGGCGGGATCCGGTGGATCGATGGGGGATATCATGTGGACACCTGAGCGGCAGCCGACCTGTATGTGGATCGCATGGAAGCCATCCAACGGTCATCTGGTATCGCTTGCATCCTGATCCGACAGGGCCGGGCAAAGACTGCGGTGCGGCTGAAGGGCGGAAGTGTCAAAAAGGTGCAGAGAGGCGTCAATCGAGGAGGTAAAGTGATTAATCGGGAAGAAAAGAAATGGAGCGAGTGATCGGGTTCGAACCGACGACATCTACCTTGGCAAGGTAGTGCTCTACCAACTGAGCTACACTCGCTCCGTAAGGAACTGGCTGATTGATATACCGCTCTTCGCAAGCATTGCAACCCCGGAATTTTGAAAAAAAAGCAAAAGGTTCCCACTAGAAATCCATCAGTTCCACATCCGGATCCACATTGGAATCCTTCCAGCCCCGGGGAGGACTGGTTCCAATGGAAGCGATTCGCTTTACGGTCAGCTGGTTGCCTTTCGTTCGCGCCCCTTTCACCGCATAGGCGGTCATATCGACCACCTGCTGATGGACCCGTTGGTTTTTCGCCGGCTTGAACTTCAGGTAAAACTTCGCGGGGTTTGAATCATCAAAAATGATGGCTTCCGAACCCTCCGGACACAAGCGGTATTCCCGGTTCTGGATCACCCCGCCAAACTTGAACTTCTTGATGTAGGTCGTCAGTCCGAACGAATACACAAAGATGTAGGGCCTCTCGCGATCGAACTTGGCACAATACAGCATGTCCTTGCCCACATAAAATTTATCCGGCGGTGGCAGACACCAGTAGCGCCCCCCTTCCCCCACGACGATCACTTTATCCAGAGGGGAGCATTCAATCAGGACTTCGCCTTTACGCACCCCGTGTCCCACATACCCGGTCTCGGCGTCGTACATGATCGTCAGGTCTTTGGCCGTCAACTCCCGCACCTTGATCTCTTTAAACGTGGCTTCCTTCGTACACCGCGGGTACTGATCCTTGTATTTCTTGATCAGGTTCTGCAGGTACTTAATCGCATACTGGGTCAGTTTTTTGAGATGTTTTTCCACCTCCTCCAGCGCAATGAGAATGTCCTCGATGTCCCTGCGGTTCTTATTGATGTCGAACTGCGATATCCGCTTAATCCGCACCGCCAGCAGCATCTCGACATCGTCCAGCGTGACGTCCCGTCGCAACATCTTGCGAAATTTATTTACACCATCCAGTACCGCCTGCTGTACATCAGCGTAGACCTTGCAATCCTCGATATCCCGGTAGATCCGGTTCTCCACGAAGATCTGGACCAGGGTTTTAAAATGAAACTCATCCAGCAGGCGACCGCGCTCGTGCAGGAGCTCCCCGTTCAGGATTTCGACCAGCTGCTCGGTATTGTATATGAGCACCTCGTCGACGGTCATCTCCACCGGGCGATTCGCGCGAATCACCAGGATGTTGCTGCTGAGCGAAACTTCGCAATCCGTGAAAGCGTATAAGGCCTGCTCAGCCTTCGCGAGCTTTTCGCCATTCACCAAGTTGACGTGGATCTCCACATGTTCGGCCGTGTAGTCGCTGATGGACTTGACCTTGACCTTCTTCTTGCGGGTAGCGTCCTCGATACTGCGGGTGAGCGTTTCCGTCGTCGTCCCGTACGGCAGATCCCGGATAATCAGGGTGCTCTCACCATGGTGTTCAATCCGCGCCCGGACCTTCACCTTGCCGCGTCCTTTATCGTATTCCAAGCAATCCATGATGCCGCCCTGGAGGAAATCCGGCACGATATGGAAGGGCTTCTTCTTCAGAATCAGGATCTGCGCCTCCAGCAACTCAATGAAGTTGTGGGGCAGGATTTTGGTACTCAGGCCTACCGCAATACCCTCGGCCCCCTGCATGAGCAGGAGCGGAATTTTTGCCGGGAGGGTAACCGGTTCCTTGTTCCGACCATCGTAACTCGGAATCAAGGTGGTCAGGTGTTTGTTGAACAACTGGCTCCGTGCCAGCTCCGTCAGCCGACATTCAATGTATCGGGAAGCCGCCGCGCGATCCCCGGTATGGATGTTGCCGAAATTCCCCTGCCCTTCGATCAGGTAGCCCTTGTTCGTCAGGTTGACCAGGGCATCCGCAATCGAAGCATCGCCATGCGGGTGAAACTGCATGGAGTAACCGACAATGTTTGCGACCTTGATGAATTTGCCATCATCCTTTTCATGCAGTGACCAGAGGATTCGGCGCTGCACGGGCTTCAAGCCGTCTTCCAGGTGCGGGATCGCACGATCCCGAATCACATACGAGGCGTATTCAAGAAAGTTAAAGTCGACGAGATCTTTGAGCCGGTCTTTGGTGTCGTAAACCGCCACTTGACCATTGCCACCCGCTGCGGGACCTAAACGTAATTCCTGCTGGTCGTCGTTGCTCATACGACCTCCTCAACCACCAGGTGATCCATGATGTATTCGCGTCGCTGGGGCGTATTTTTACCCATGTAAAACTGCAGGATACGCGGGATTTCTTTCAAGCCGCCAATGCTTACCGGGGTTACCCGTTGATCCTTTCCGATGAAGCCGGAAAATTCCTTGGGCGAAATTTCACCCAGCCCTTTGAAGCGCGTGACCTCACAGCCCTGCTTCAATTTCTTCATCGCGACATCGCGTTCCTTTTCGGAATAGCAATAGATCGTCTCCTTCTTGTTACGCACCCGAAACAGCGGCGTCTCCAGGATATACAAGTGCCCTTCTTCAACCAGGCGCTGAAAGAAGCGGAGAAAATACGTGATCATCAGGTTGCGGATATGCATGCCGTCCACGTCAGCATCCGTTGCGAGGATCACCTGGTTGAAGCGAAGGTTGTCGATCGAATCTTCGATGTTCAAACAGCGCATCAGGTTGTAGAGCTCCTCGTTTTTATACAAGGCGTCGCGCTTCAGATCGCACACGTTCAAGGGCTTGCCGCGGAGCGTATAAATCGCCTGAGAATGGACATCCCGACAGCTGACCAGCGAACCCGCGGCAGACTGACCTTCGGTGATGTAGATCATGGTCTCCGGGTGCTTCTCTTTTTTCTTGTCGTAATGCCGTTTGCTGTCACGCAACTGCGGAATCCGAATCGAAATGGCTTTCGACTTTTCCCGGGCCAGCTTTTTAACCGACTGGATCTCTTTGCGCAGCTTCTGGGTGTCCTCGATTTTCTGCACCGCAAGCTCCGCGGCCCGCGCATTCTTGTGCAGCAGGTCAATCACCTGCACCCGCACTTCATTCACGAGATCACTGCGAATCTCGCCATTCCCGAGCTTGTTCTTGGTCTGCGATTCGAAAATGGGCTCCTTGAGGCGGATCGCAATCGCGCCGACCAGTCCTTCACGTACATCATCGCCATCAAATTTTGTCCGGGCGAATTCATTGAAGCCCTTCAACAGGCCTTCGCGAAATGCACTCAAGTGGGTCCCGCCATCGGAAGTGTACTGACCGTTAACGAAGGAGTAGTATGTCTCGCTGTATTGATTCGTGTGGGTAAAGGCGAATTCCAGCATCTTGCTTTTGAAATGCAGCGGCTTGTAGACGTATTCGCTTTCAACTTCGCTGTCGATGAGGTCGAGCAAGCCCTCGCGCGCCTGGAGGATCCGACCATTGTAGTTGATCTTCAATCCGGCATTTAAATAGGTATAAAACCGGAGGCGTTTGAGGATGTAATCCTCATTGAACCGGTAGTCTTTGAAAATCGCTTCGTCCGGAATAAAACTCACCAGCGTACCATCCCGCTCCCCCTTGGCCGGACCTTTATCCTGGTTGGTCAGCTTTCCCTGCTCGAACGTGGCCTCGGCAAATTTGCCTTCCCGATAACTGGAAACAGAGAACAGGCTGGAAAGGGCGTTCACCGCCTTGGTACCGACGCCATTCAACCCGACGCTGAACTGGAACACATCGTCGTTGTACTTTGCACCGGTATTGATTTCGGAAACACATTCGACAATTTTGCCATGGGGGATGCCGCGTCCGAAATCGCGGATGGTCACCTCGCCGCCATCGAGCACGACGTCGATCTGCTTGCCATGCCCCATAATGTGTTCGTCGATCCCGTTGTCGATGACCTCCTTGAGCAGGACGTAGATGCCGTCATCGTAGTGCGAGCCACTTCCAACCCGGCCGATGTACATGCCCGTCCGCACCCGGATATGTTCCACCGACGAGAGCGTTTTGATTTTACTCTCATCGTAGACGCCCTTGGCGGAAACCTTTTTCTTTTTGCCAGCGGATGCAGCCGTCGACGTTTTCTTCGTCGCGGCCTTTTTCTTCGCTTGTGCAACCGGCTTTGCTGCGGACTTTTTAACGGATTTCTTTTTTGCGGCCATAGAGCTCGAGTTAACTTCGGATTAATAAAAACAGGGAGACCGCTATCGACGGATGTTCCGATCCTCCGGGTATCCACTACCTGCGGTCTCCCACACCCAACTTTCAAGCTCTCACACCTGGGAGCGAATACCCTAGCAGAAACTTTTTTCCAGACGCATGTAAAATCTCGAAAAATCATCGGAGTATGGCGCTTTTGCCCGGGGCCTTGGACAAGGGAGCTATTCGAGCCGGATATCATCAACAAACAGAACCGACTGGTTCTGCTTCTCGAGCATACTGATGCCAAACTTCCAGATTTTATCCCCCTCGACCTTTCGCCCACTCTCCGTCTGGAACAGCCGCGCCAGCGGCACCTCGATCCGATTCGCTCCCGGCTGCAACACAAAAGTGAAATGCCCCTGCTGCGCGTAGCTCGATTCCGGCAGGTCATCGACCCGCACATCCCCTTTCCGCGGAGCAGCCCCCGTCCAGAAGATCGAGAACACCAGCCTTTCGTACGGCGACCAGTCGGTCTTCATCTCCTCCATGAACCACCCCGAATACGAGAAATCCTTGGTCTCGGTCAGCCGCACCGCATGTTTACCCGCGCGTACGTGTTCGCCTGACAGCCCCCCTTTAAACCCGTAGAGGTTCCAGCGCTTCAGCTCCAGCCTCGTCTCGAAGGAGCCCAGCATGGGGAAGTCACGCCGCACTATCAAACGATCCGCCGCCTGGAGCAACGTCGGCACCAGCCCCAGCCCGGCCAGGCCCACGGCGGCCAATAAGGTGCGCTTTCGCCAGTGACGTCCGCGTACCAGCAGCGCCTTGTACACCAGGTACGCCGCCAACACCCCGCCCAGCCCTAAAAACCAATCCACCCAGCTCGCACTGCGATGGAGAAAGGGCTGCATCAGCTCGAGCACGGTATGAAAGCCCTGCACGAAGATCGCGCAGGTCGTCTCCCGGCTGAACGACTTCCAGCGCAGCCATTTCAGGTTCAAACAGATCCAGAAGAGGATAAAACTCGCAGGGAAATGCAGGAAGTCCCGAAACGCCGTCATCAAACGGGTCTTTTCTTCCGGCCGCAAGGGCATCAGCATCAACACCACCATCACGCCCACAAACGCAAGGGGCATGTAGCGTTGAAGGATGAACCTCAGTTTTTGTCGCTTCGGTCCCATGTCACCTCAAACGTTCCGCGAAAGGCATCCCACAAAGCAATCGCCGTAGTCACGTTGAGCGATGTAAACATCAGGGGTCCAGCTAACAGGCGAGACCGGCGATTTGAGCGCTGCTGGAGCCATCCGAACAAGGCCAGCAGGTAAAAGCCCAGCTGCCCGGCCAGGCTCAGCTGGTAAAAGGGATGCGTCAGAAGCGCGGCATTACAGGCAAACAGCACGAGCAACACCCCGGGTGAGGCCAACCGCGCCATTTTATGTGAGACAAATTGAAACCAGATCGGGTTCTTCCACGGCTTCAGGATATCCGGGCATTGCTTCACCACCTGAAGATTTCCGGCAATGGTACGGCGCTTCCGAACAAACTCCTTCTCTGTCGTCGTCGAAGGCACATCGTAGGCCAGCGCTCCCGCCTCGAACACACAACGATAGCCCTGCAAAACGATACGCATGGGAATCGCGACATCATCCAAAAGGGAATCCTCTGGAATCGGCTGATACAGATGCCTGCGAATGGCATAAAACGCTCCCGTCGCACCAGGGACCGAGCTCACCCGCCCCTCGCTGTTGCGAATAAACTTTTCGTAGGTCCAATAGAGGTCCATCCCGCGCGCGGCCGTACTCGCCTCATCCGACGCGCGAAACATCAACTCGCCAGACACCGCACCCACCTTAGGATCCGCAAACCGAGCAAGTAAGCGCTCCAAGGCATCCGCGGCCAGCTCCTGGCGGGCATCGGTCAACACCACCACCTCACCCAGGCAAAGCGGAATCAGTTCGTTCAGCACCGCGGGTTTGCCCCGACGATCGGCAAAGGCGTGATGAATTACCGTCTCAACCCCCGTGAGCACCCCAGGTGTATCATCGTTTGATCCATCGGAACCGACGACGATCTCCAGGGGCGTTACCGTCCCACTGAGAATTGAATGGAGTTTCGCTGGTAAATTCGTGGCTTCGTTGTACCCAACAATCAGGATCGAACACGTCGGCACCGGCCCATCCACCAGCGGCTCCTGCTTCTTCAGGTGTGCCCACAGCCCAATCAACAACGGATAACCGAGGTAGATGTAAAAGATCTTGGCTGCGGCCAGCCAGAAGACAATTTCGATAGCCGTGAACATGCTGAAGCCTCAGACATACCGCCTCAGCCCGTGAAAAAGGAATCAAAAAAGCAGTTCCGATGATAGGAACGGACCTCCCGAGTCTACTGAATCGCGTAAAGCCGTCCGAAGGTTCGGACAAACATCTTTCCATCCCCGATTGCGGGTGTGGTGCGGCACAATTCATCGAGTTCGTTCACCGCAAGGAGCTCCAACCGATCGGTGGCGCGGATCACGCTGACCGATCCGGACTTGTCGATGCAGAAAATCTTATCGCCAGCAATCACAGGTGACCCGAAGTACTCGCCGTTCACGCGTTCTTTCCAGATCGTCTCCCCGGTCTGATGTTTCACGCAGCTGACGATCCCTTTGTCTTCCCAGAGGAACACCCAGTCGCCGTAGACAATGGGCGTTGGAATGTGCGGCACCGAGCGCTCAATTCGCCAGACTTCTTCGACCTTGCCATCGCCCAGGGGGCGCACCGCGACACAATGTTTGGGATTCGTGGTGAATCCACAGGTGGCGATAATGAGCTCGCCGGCGATAACCGGCGACGAAATGGCCCGCTCCTTGGTTTCGAGATCGTAGACACTTTTCTCCCACAAGAGCGTGCCATCGCGGGGTCGGATGCCCGTGATCCCATGCTGCCAGTTGTTGAGGATGAGTTGATCCTTGTAGGCGACGGCACAGGAATAAGAAATCCGCAGACTCTTACGCGGAAGTCGCCAGGCGACCTCGCCCGTATCGGCATGCACAGCGACCCATTCGCCATCGCGGTCCTGGTCTTTGTTGATGATGACCAGGCCTTGATGTACGATCGGCGACGCACCGAAACCATGACCGCCAATGCTCGGGCCAAGATTGGCGCTCCATTTAGACATCCCGGCGTGGTCGTACGCCGCAATCGTCAACGCTTCCGACGTGCCCCATGAAAAATAGACGCGCTGGTCATCACTGGCCGGGGTGGTCGAAGCGACGCTGTTGAATTTATGATGTTTGTTGGCCACGGCCTCCACCGAGGCTTTCCAGATCACCTTTCCGCTATCGGAATCGATGCAGAGGGGAATCCGGGTTCCTGTTTTCTCGTCCCCACACAGGACAAACACCTTTTTACCGGCGACGATGGGCGACCCATGTCCGCTGGCAGGCAAATCAATCGACCACCGAAAATTGGCGTTCTCCCATTTCGCGGGGATGTCGGTTTTTGATACCCCGGCCCCATTCGGTCCCCGAAAACGAGGCCAATCTTCAGCCCCGGCGAACAGGCTGATAAGAAGCAGGCACGCACATAGCTTCTTCATAAGGCCTTAAACCGTTCGATGCGGAGAGCGTCGATATTGGGTCCACTTTGTCCGATCGCTTCCAGACGGATCGTGTTCGCCCCCTTTTTCAGAACGGCTTCTGCAGCCTGGTCCTTCCACACGATCCAGCCACCGGTGTCGCTGAACGGAAGGGGCTTCGCTACGGAGCTCCCATTCACCAGGAGCTTCAGGGGCCGATTGCCCTTCAACGCATAGCGGAAAAACAAATGGTGTTGGCCGGGCGTTTTGACATCGATGGTCCACTCGATAAACGCCTGATCATCCTGGGTAAAATCAACGAAACCTTTTCCGTAGAAACCGCTGTTTCCTTTCGCGATTCCCGCACCCTGGAACGTCGCTTTTTCGGCCTCGTAAACGCCGGGCAAGGGGTTTTTCCCACCTGATGGTTCCTCAGCCTTAGCTTTGGCCGCTGCGGATTTCCCCCAGAGCCCGGGTTTCAGCAGGCCGGGTTTCCCGGCACCGGCACGCTGGTCCGCCGGAGGGGGTGGCGTGTCTTTCAACAGACGGTTCAGCGTATACACCATGAAGTTGTTCGCCAGGCTGCGGCCCGCCTCGCTCTGGACGCCTTCAATCGTCAATTCATGGAGATGCCAGGCGGCCAGTTCGGACAGGTGCAACTCCGCCACGCGATGATCCGCGCTCAGGGTCACCTTTACAACCGGCACCTTGGTGAGACCGAACTGAGGACTGCCATATGCTTCGTGATACCGGTAATAATAGCGCTTCATTTTCCAGGCGTTGGTTTGCACGGCTGTGACGGGATCCAGGGGCTCCGTGAAGGTCAGGCGGAATCCATCTTCAGTCACCTGCATGTTCAAGACCTCAAAAGGTGTTGCTCCATCCCAGGTGATCCGCTGCAGACCCTGACCACCGGCCCAGGTATGCTTGGTCTGTCCGACCCAGAGGGCGCCGGAGGCATCGAAGGCGAAGCGATTGCACCCGCGACCCAAAACGTCATCGTCATAAAAGGGAATACATGCGCCCTGCACCTCGCCCCCCACGTCTTCGAGCATGACCCGCATGATGCGGGAACGATTCATATCGCCGACGAAGAGTTGGCCGGCAAACGGGCCGAACTTTCCGGCGGTGTTGTCGACCAGCGGCTCGGTCGGCGAGTTGGCCATGATACCATGCGGAAAAACGACCGCGGCCCGGGTGCGCATGGCATCCAGGGTATCGACCGGGGTCGCCAATGGATGGCCTCGGAATCCCTCCGTCCAGGGCAGGCTGCCCGCATGGCCGTAAAAGCGATCCTGCTGAATATGAAAGAGCTTGCTGGAGCCCAGCCAATCGCCCTGGTTGTCGGTACAGAACAAGCGGCCCTCGAGATCAAAGCCCACGCCATTCGGCGTGCGGAGTCCGGAAGCAAAGGGAATCATCTCGCCATCCGGCGTGACCTTGATCATCCAGCCGCGATAAGGAACCGATGAATACATGCGTCCCGGTTTCCGCTGATTAAACGCCGCCAGCATGTCGCTGAAGGGTTCCGGAGTGATGGCCAGGTCGTTGTAATACTGTTCCGAGTTGTAGTAAAACGTTCCCCGAACCTCATCGCGGATACCATCGCCGGAGGAAGCCGTACCGAGTGATGCGAAGAGGTTGCCTTCGCGGTCCTGGGTCGGACCAAAATGGAATTCATGATAGTTCCCGGAAATACCGAAATCGTCACACACCGTTTCATACAAGTCCGCAAGGCCATCGCCATCTTCATCGACGAGTCGGGTGATCTCCGGACGCTGAGCAACAAACATGGAATGATTATCGATAGCCACGATGCCCAGTGGATTATGCAAGCCTTCGGCAAAGAGCGACCAATTGGTGGTGACCGGGTTGTACAGGTAGACCTTGCCAAAGGAGAAGCACGCGGCCAATCGTCCGTCGGGCATAAAAGCCAGGCCATCAATCTGGCCATTGAGATCGGGATCCGCGGGCTGCGGAATGGTTTCCACCTGATAGTTCTCGCGGGCGTTTAAACCCAGGGTGGTCAGGCAACATAAGGTGAGGATGATCAGGACCTTCATGAACCGGGCTCCAGAATAGTAATCGTAAATGATGCCGCCTCTTCGGGGCTTAACCGCAGGACATCCCCTTCCCACTGGCCAGCGGAGCAGGTGACCCGGTCGGCGGTTCCGGTGGGTCGATAAAACCGGATGGGCTGGGGCAGATGCTTCATGTAGAAAGATCGTACGATACCTTTTCCAATATCGGCCAGGCGAATGCTCTCCCGCACGTCGACCCCGGAAAACGTATACCGGAATTCGGGATAGCCATCGATCAGGCGGTAGCCTTTAAAATCAGGGGTGGGCCTTGAACCATCAAGCTCGAAGGGAAACGCGGGGCCTTCGAGGTAATGCGGATGCTGGGGAAACTGGACCACCGGCTTACCGTTGCTTTCCAGGTGACGGCGCAGGGTCCCATAATCCAGCCAGCCTCCTTCACTCCACACCGCCCGCAGGTGAACGGTACCGGCATCCCAGATGTAATGCTGCCCGCCGGGAAGTGCGACCGCGATGGCTGCGGGACTGGAATGTGGGAGAAACGCGCGCACGACGACCGGTCGGGTAATTGCGCCGGCGGCTTTATCCATCAGCTGCTGCGAATTACGCTCCACGGTCTGCGGCAGGTCGGCATCCACTTTCATGATCCCGTGCATGAGAAATCCATGCCCGGGGAAGGTGCAGACAAACGGATAGTCGCCCGGGGATTCCGGGGCGCGAAATTTTAAACGCGCATCCTCGTTCATCGCAATCACCGGAGTCGAATGAAGGACGAGGGGTGAATCAGGAATGTAGTTCCTGGCCGGTCCATCCGCTCCGAGGGCGATGGCCTGCAGAAGGATTTGCTGCCGCGAACCGGGTGTTCCGAACACCAGGTTGTGCTGCATGCCATCGTTGTTGTTGAAATGGATGGCCACGACCTCTCCGGGACGTACGACGAACTGCTTGATGTCGTACTGAAGCCCCGGCAGAACACCCAGCTCGAGATGAAGTGCTGCGTGGGAAAGCCACGGGGTCAGCAGTGCATAAAAGAAAATCAAATATTTCATAAGGCTTAATACAACCAAGGGTCGACAACGAATCTGACGTCCACCGGGTAGAATTGTTGAGCGAATAAAAAACCCGGCCATCAGAGACCGGGTTTTCGTTCCGCGAAGCGGATGTATTACATGGAGTCCAGGGCCTGACGGGCCTCACGTGAACCCGTGAGCAGACGGGCACGAAGGAGGGCTTCCTTGGTTTTGCTGCGCACCTTGAGCGTACCATCCTGAGTTTCCCACTGGTAGACGGCCTGGCCGGAGACACCAAGCAACTTTGCGAGCTCGACCTGGGTCAGTCCCAACTTGCGGCGCATGGAGCGAATGCCCTTTCCTGTGACCCAGAAACGTCCTTGACGATTGTCTTCTTTAACGGGAGCACCAGAACCACTTTTAACCCGGCTCACGGCTTTGGAAACTTTTTTGTTTTCACGTTCGAGCGCAGCCACCTTCAATTTCAACGCTGAAACGCTTTTTTTCAATGCGGCGTTGTCATCCTTCAGCTTGCCCATGGCCAACTTGATTTCTTTGCGTGCTACACGCGAAATTTCTTCTTTCAGAACGGTTTGTACGTTTGGCATTCTATTCCCTTTCGATTCTTAATTTACTGGTATTTCTTTCCCCCCATGCTTTCCGCCCAAAAATAACCAACATTATTTTACACTTAACATTCTGATGGGATGGAACCCATCGCTCAACTTTTACCGAGTGCTTATTCCATCAACCACGTAAACCTTAGTTACAATGAACGAAGTGGATGAGCAAGCAAAGGACTGCAGTAAGGTGTATCTAACAACAGTATTTCGAATAGATTTCAAGAAAGAAACGATAGTCAACTTGTGGGTCGCCTCGTGTACAGTCGAATTTGGTTAGAACTTTCGGCCCACCATCTCACGTGTTGCACGGTCAAGATACTGGCTATAACCATTGTTTATTAATCAATATTTTACTGTTTTTATAACGAAATGGATAAACCGTTACAAACTGAGAGCGAAAATGTTGAGCTGCGCCACAAAATCAAACACTACGCTCACGCAAGAATACGGATAATTCATAGAGAAGCAGTGCTGGTGAGTTGATGGATCAGGCGGGGGCTTCAAAAAAATCATAGCCAGACCTTGGCAGGGGTTCATCAAGTTCAGAAGTGCCCCCGCATCAGATCACCAAGCAGATCTTCTATATACGGGTGTTGGCAATGATATGATCTGGAGAGGATGCTGACGAGCGTCTGATTTCCATGAAGAACGTAACGGCCAAGGCAAGGAGCATAGCATCG
>JBLIND010000049.1:0-22847 GCA_047639095.1 Candidatus Omnitrophota bacterium
TTCGGAACCACCGCTCCTAAAAATCGATAGGACCGCTCGCTCTGGCCGGGCGGCGCAACGGCTGCCATGATGACAAAGCGCATCATCCCTCCATCACGCGATAACGTCTAAAACGTCTAAAACGTCGGAACGTCGGAACGTCGAAAATCCGGTCCTCCTCCGCCACGATTTACCGGAGCGCGGTCCGGTTTAAACTTCCATCGATATTCGCACTTCCCTGGCGAATAAAAACGTGAGTGAATCCACATTATTCTCATCCATTCGACAAAGGAAGTTCCCATGAAAAGCTTTTTGTTATGTATGTCTGTAATCGGTGCGTTTGTGCCCGGCTTTCAATCTGTACAGGCCACGCCGGCGAGCAACGTCGTATCGGCCATCGAAACGACGGGGATGCAGTTGCTCTACGCGGTGAATGACGACCAGTTCGATTTCAACGATCCCTACCTGATCGATAACTCCTCGAGCATCGCGCCGAACTCCTTTCCCCGAGTAGCTTATTTTATCGAGCTGGGTCCGGTGGGAAATACCCAATGGGTGTGGGTATCCCTCAATACGTTTAAGCCGGACCCCACCCTGGTCGGCGTTCCCCGGGCGGGTACAGGCATCGTCGAGAACGGCACCCGGGTGAGCAACCTGAATATCGAGTCGAACCACCCGGAGGTCACACCCGGCCGGGGCCTGGAAGGCATCATCGAATTCTGGGCCAGCGACTACGGGCCGGGTGGAGGCGGATTGTTTGGATCGGATGATGGGCTTTTTGACTGGAAAGATAGCGGCGGAACCACCGGCGGCGGCCATGGCTCTTTTCAGGTGTTTGCCTTTACCAATCCCGGACTGACCGCTGCCAAAACTTTGTTCAGCATCACCGCTGGCAGCGGCGGCGGCATCGGGGATCAGCCCACCGGCCATCCGGATTGGACGTTTGGACCGGGAACCGGAACGTATCAGATCCGCAACCTTGAGATCTGGGTCGGCGACAATCTAAACGGCCTCCCGGTGATCAACGACCTCGACGGCGATCTGCTGAGCTACACGCCGGGGACCCCGGCGGTCTTACTTGACGACGTAACGACGGTCGCCAGCGCCGACGACCCCGCTCCAGTCGGCCCGATGGGCTTCGACGGGGGCAGCCTGTCCGTCGCAATCACCCTCGGCGGTGACCCCGCCGACGATGTGCTGGGCATCGCCCACGAGGGCACCGCCGCCGGACAGATCGGTTTTGCCAGTCCGCCGAACGTGACCTTTGGCGGCACGGTGATCGGCACCGCTGCCGGTGCACCGTTCAGCTCGGGCCTCGTCGTAGACTTTAACAGCAGCGCAACGCTGCCTGGCGTATCCGCACTGCTCGGTAAAATCACCTACGTAAATAACAATGCCTCCACCACGCCCACCGCCCGGCGGATCGAATTCGTCCTTACAGATGGGGATGCGGCGGCGAGCCCGCCGGCTACGGTCACGCTGCAGATGAACGTGGGAGGATCCTTGGTGAGCCATATCTGGGAGGGCGATGTGTCGGACGCGTTCAACACCGCAGGCAACTGGAACACCGGCGTCGTACCCGACGCCAATGATACCGCGATCTTTCGCAATCAGGGTGGGGGGAGCGTCGACCTGGGAGGCAGCGCCTTCGTCGGTATGGTTTCGTTCGACGGAACCGGCGGTTTCGACCTGCAAAACGGTACCCTCGGGATAAACGCGATCCAGCACTCGGGCACGGGCAACAACACCATCAGCGCAGACGTCTTTTCCACCGGTTTTTCCGGGATGGTATCCGACGGGGTCATCACCCTGACCAGCTTTGCCAATACGATCCTGGGATCGTGGAACATCACGGGCGGAAACCTCAGCGCGATCGTACAGGATGCCGCTACGGCGCTGGATGACGCCGAGGTCGTGCTCGATGGCGGCACCCTTGAGTTTCTCCCCGGGGCGGTGAGCGAAGTCAACGGACTGCTTGGACAGGTCTTTCTCGGGGACAGCGGTGGCGACCTCGTCATTGACCGCATCGGTGACGGCACAGGGAGCGGTGGACTCCTGGGCAAGGCGGTGACCGGGACCATCACCGTGGATGGCGAAGAGGTCATCCGATACGACGATGATGCGCAATTTCGGAACGGCCGGAACAACCCCCTCGCACAAGGATTCGAGTCGGTAGGGCTGAACCAGAGCGATCTCTATCAGGTCATGTTCAGCGGCTTCATCACAATTCCCGATCTACTGGGCGGGAACGCGCCTTACGATGTCGAGTTCGGTACGGCACGTGCCGACGACCCCGTGCAGATCTATGTAGATCTCAATGGCAATAACCTGTTCGAGGCCAGCCCGGTCGACAATCCGCCGGACAGCGGCGGAACTCCGCAGGGCGAACGCGTGATGAGTCGGAACTGCTGCGGGGATCAATATACGATCTCGCAGGTCACGCCCGGCCGGTATCGATTCGCCATCGCCCACTCGGAAGGCTTCGGGGGATCGAATATGGAGCCGACCATCGACCTGATCCCGGACGCCCACGGGCGCCGAACCATTGCACCGGGGAGTACGGATCCTGCAAATCGCCCGGGACTTTTCACCATCCAAGCCTTCGCACGCGGAAACAACGCCAACTCGGTAACCGTACTCAGCCCATCCTTCATCGTCCTCGGCAGTGGACTACCCGGCGAAACCCTGGGCCACCTGGACCTGCGGAGTGACCTCACCGTGGTTTCTATCGACCTGGGCCAGCATCTAGAGTTTTCCAGCGTGACGCTGGTTAGTGGTGCCTTCTCCCAGATGGGCATGGCCAACCTGACCCTGCGGAACGTATCCGGGAGTGGCGATCTGATCCAGAACGGTGATGGCATCGTCTTCCTGCCCACACTTAATACCTACACCGGAACGTCCCTGGTCCAGGCTGGCATCGTTGATGTCTCCGCCAACAGCGGCCTGGGTGACGTGAGCCAGGGTGCGGTCGTCACGGATGGCGCTTCGCTTCGCCTGAGCGGTGGCGTGCTGTATAACGCGCTTGAATCCCTGACCATCGAGGGTCTGGGCAACGCCACGTCGGATGCGGCCTTGCTGGGCCTCAGTGGTAACGTGGACTGGTCGGGCCCGATTTCGGTGATCGGCGCCAACACCCGGATTCGCAGTAGCCAGGCGCGCTTCCGTATTTTCGGTCAACTCAACAACCAGGCTGGCGAACTGGAAATGCGTTCAGACGGAACCCTCGAGATCCAAAATGGCGGTATCACCGGCGCAGGCGACATTCGCCAGACCGGGGGTAACCGGGTCATCATGTTTCAGAATGCCGATGCAGGCACCGATTTCACCGGGCTACTCACCATTACCGAAGGCATCTGGGATGCTCGGGGCGACCAGTCGCTCGGCGACCCGGTTGCGGGAACCGTCGTCACCGACGGCGGTCGACTGGAGCTTCACGACGGGCGGACCCTGGGTGATAACATCACGATCAGCGGAACGGACTTTAATGCAGGGGCCATCCGCAACGAAAATGGAACAAACACGCTGGCCGGCAGTGTGACCCTGGCCACCAATGCGCTGATTCATGTGAATGACATTTCGCTCCGCATCGAGGGCGGGGTCATCGGTGGCCACGACCTGATCAAGACCGGCCCGGGTGCGCTCGACCTGGTTCTGGATAGCAGCATTGATACCTTCACCCTCAATGGCGGTGCGGTGTACATCCACACCTTAGGTGGGCTCGGGGATACGGAAGTCCTCGACGTCGATAACGGACAAACGCTGGGATTCGACGGCACGCTTTTATTCGCTGGAACCACCCTCGGGTTGCTCAACATGAACGGGGGCACGCTGGCTTCCGCCTCAGGAGAAACCACCCTCGACATCCCGATCAATCTCCAGTATTTCCGCCCGATCCATTTCGCGGGAGACGGCGATCTGGTCATCCCGGGGGACATTGGTAACGGGGATGCGCCCCTCCTTCCGGATGCGCTGGACCATTTCGGATTTCATATCAATGACGACAACCTGGCCATGAACCTGGATCTGAATGGCGGCATGTTTAATGCAGGCAACCCCGCGGGCTTTACGAATTTTTATGGGCGAACGCTGCTGATCCGCGGACCGGGTGCTCGCGGCCTGGATTTCGACGAGGATCAGGACTGGGTCAACACCGGGGCGATCAATCAGTTCGACAATTACAGCGACCTCATCGTGGGCCACTTGAACGTGGCGCCGGGCCAGGAAGGCACCTGGGACTTTCGCATGGTGGCCGTTGATGATCCCGGGGGCATCTGGGTGGACCTGGATCAGGATGGGACCTTCGAGTCGTCGGTCGCGGGCCTGGGTTCGGACCGCGGGGAACAACTGCAGTTCGGCGGCGACGGCGGCAACAAGCAGGTCTCGCTACCGAATTCAGGCAAGTACCTGGTCGCGTTCACGCATCGTGAGGGCGGAGGCGGATCGCAACTCCAGGTGGAGTTTAAATCCCCGAGCATGGGCGCGCCAGCCACCATCAAACCTGGCGATCCGGCCCAGGCCGGTTTGTGGACCCCGCTCGATATCGTACAACCCGACAACGGGCTGACCAAGTCGGGCGACGGGGCTGTCACGCTCCTCGGCGACAATCGCTTTAACGGCGCAGCGACGATCACCGGCGGAACCTTGTTCGCGGCGCACGAGAACGCACTGGGTTCACCCAGTGCCGGCACCTCGGTAAACGGCGGTACGGTGGCCCTTTCATTCCCCGGCTTGCATACGATCGATGAAGCGTTTGCCATCGATGGAACCGGTGCAAACGGCCAGCTGGGAGCCTTGGTGAGTCTACTGGGTGACCATACCATCAGCTCAGCCATCACCCTCACCGGCGGCATCGCCGGGATGGGGGCCGCCGACGGTGCACGACTGACGCTCGCTGACGACCTCGATCTGGACGGAGGACGTGTGCTCTTCGACGGTGCCGGCGAGGTCATCGTGAATGGCACCGTTTTCGGATCGCTTCTGCCGGGCGTGATTCCCGTCCTGGGCGGAATCACTGCGGAGCTGGAGCTCTGGCTCGATGCAAGCGACGTGGACGGGAACTTCGTCGCGGACAGTCTGACGGACGGATCCGCGGTCAGCAGCTGGATCGACAAGTCGGGCAAGCAACGGGATTTCAATGACTTGATCGGCGATCCGAGCTACGTCCTCAGCAGCACGCATGGCGGACCGGCGATCGCTTTCGACGGCGACGATGCGCTGCGATCCAACGATCTGAACGGCAATCCACGGAGCTTCATCGATGGCAATGGCGAATTCACGCTGATCAGCGTGGCGCGTTACGCAGGTGCCGCCAGGGGCCGTTTGATCGCCACAAAGTACGGTCATAACTGGCTCTTCGGCTTTCACGGCGGCAGCTCCAATCGCGGTGGTCATTACGACGGCTGGGGCTCTCAGGACGCTCAGCCCGTCGGCTACAGTGCCGATGAAGCATGGCACCTCCACGCCAACCGGATGAACGTGTTAAGCGACGTAGTGAATCCATTCGGCGCCTGGTATCGCGATGGATTAGCGTTGACGCAGCAGGGAGACGGCCGGGGCACGGGCGACGGATTCTTCAATAACGTGCCGGACGGACTTTCGCTCGGGGCCTGGAATGGTCTCAATGAGCCAAGCCAAGGCGAAGTCTCCGAACTCATCATGTACAACCGGGTGCTGACAGAAACCGAACTGCGCACCGTGGAAGCCTACCTGGCGGACAAGTATGGTCTCAGCGGTGCGTTCGCCACGATATCTTTCTCGAACGACGTGATCAAGCAGGGTACGGGTTCGGTGACGCTCGCGGGGAACAACACCTACCAGGGCGAAACATCGATCATGAACGGCGTACTGGTCGCGGCGAGCAACAACGCACTCGGTGATACGCTCGCAGGCACCTTTGTGACCGGCGATGCCAGCCTGGCCCTGACCGGCGGCGTGATCATCCCGGCTGGTGAGGCCTTGACCCTGGCCGAATTCAGCATGCCCGGAAGCGAAGGGCTGATCAACCTGGACGGAGAAAATCGTTTTCTCGGCGACATCACCTCAGTCGGGGGCGGCGGCATGGTCGGATTCCGTTCCGATGCAGGGACCCTGATCGTGGATGGAACGACCACCTTGAATACGTCGAACCTCGCCATCGGCGGCGACGGCGATGTCCGGCTCCCGGGAACGATCATCGGCGACGGAATTGATCTGCAGAATTACGGGACCGTCCTCCAGGCCACCCCCGGGCTGCATGCCTATTATCCCCTGGACGAATTCGTCGGCGCGATGGTTGCATCGAATCTCAGCATGGCTGGGGCGGCTCTTGATGGCACGTACTTGAACGGGGCCACCAACCGCCAGGGCGCGACAAGCGCGTATCCGGGGTTGGGTACGGCGCTCGACCTGGATAACGGTCCCAGCGAAGTCACCTTGCGGACCGCCTCGGAAATGGGCATCCAGAACAGCAGCTTTACCGCCATGGCCTGGATCCATCCACGGGATCTCACCGGCGATCATGCGGTATTCGGCACGCTCGAGACGGGGAACAACCTCGGCTTGCACCTGACCACGCGCGGCACCAAGATCCACATGGGTTTCTTTGCCAACGATCTGGGCGGCATCCAGGACTTGACCGTGGATACCTGGTATCACGTGGTCTGGCGCTATGATTCCGCACTCAGCGAACAGGCGATTTATATCGACGGAGTCCGCGACAACCTTGGCGGTGGACACGTCCCGTTCGCGGGCAACGACATCGTGCGCATCGGTACCTGGGGCGGCGGCAACTTCTTTGACGGAATCATCGACGAGCCTGCGGTGTTCAACCGGGCCCTGACCGACCAGGAGATCGCCGACCTCTTCGCGGCCGGACCGCGCAACGTCAATCTCATAGTGGATTCGGTGCTCACCAAGGCCGGCTCCGGCATCGCGATCATCGAGGCCGATCAAGCCTTCAGCGGTGGCGCCCTCGTCGCGGGAGGTCTCCTGCAGGTCAACAATCCCGGTCCGGGCTCCGGAACCGGTCCGGGCCAGGTCATCGCCGAGGAGGGAGGAACGCTCGGCGGTGGTGGTATCGTCGCCGGCGACACCCTGATCAGCACCCGCGGCATCGTGAACCCGGGCACGGGTCCAGGCACCCTTACGTTCGGAGGTGAGCTCGTCTTTACGAATTTCTCTTCGGTTTACCGCGCGGAACTGAACGGTCCGGGGGCGTCCGATGCATTGGCCGTGACGACGGATCTATACTTGAACGGAGCCACCCTGGATCTGCGTCTGGAGCCCGGGTATACGCCCGTTGCGGGACAGATGATCGTCATCGCGACCGCGGCAGGCATCACGGGAACCTTCAACGGATTGCCCCAGGGATCAAGCGTCTCAGCCCAGGGTTCGGAATTCACGATCAGCTATACCGGGAACCAGGTCCTGCTTACCGCAGGCGGCACCAGTTATATCTATGCCGGTCCAGATACGATCACGCGCAGCCCCCTCGCCGGAGCCACCGTGCCCGCGGCGGAGCTGCTGCTCAACGATCTCCCCGGGGGCGGCGTGAGCCTGGTAAGCGTTTCAGATGCGCTGAACGGCACCGTCAGCTTCGCCAACAACGAGGTGACCTATACGCCGGATCCCGGGCATATCGGCGATGACAGCTTCACCTATGTCGCTACGGATGGCGCAAACCTGGCGATCGGGCTGGTGACCGTCCGTGCAAGCGATTTCGCCACTGGAGCAACTCCGGTGGCGAACGTGCAGGGACTGAGGCGTCTCGGCAACGGCGATTACCGCGTAGCCTTCACCGGCACCCCGGGCGCGGCCTACGACATAGAATGGACGCAGGACATCGTAACCATGCCGGTGGACTGGCAGGTTCTGGGCACCGTGATTGCCGAAGTGGATGGGTCGATTATCCTCGACCATGAAAATCCGCCGGGAGACGTGGTGTACTACCGGGCAGCTGTTCGGTAATTCAGAGATGATCAAGGTCATAAACCTTCCATCATGAAAACGTTCCTGTTCACCCTGTCTTTTGCCGTCTGTTGTATAGCTGAACCGGAAGTCCTCCCGCTCTGGCCGGGCGGCGCACCGGGTTCCCTCGATCGTAAAAATGAGGCCGAGAAGATCGATGCCGACAAGGGGCGGTACAACGTCACCAACGTGCATCACCCCTCCATCACGCCGTACCTCCCCACGGCGGATAAGGCGACCGGAACCGCGATCATTGTCGTACCCGGCGGCGGTCATCGCGTGTTATGCCTCGGTCACGAAGGCGGCTCACTGGCCGAGTGGTTTGCCGAACAGGGTATCGCGGCCTTCGTACTGAAATATCGCCTCGCGAACGAAGAAGGTTCCAACTACACCGTCGACGAACACGCGATGGCAGATACGCGGCGCGCGATACGCATGGTGCGCTCCCGCGCCGCCGCCTGGGGCATTCGCGAGGACCGCATTGGCATTGTCGGTTTTTCTGCGGGCGGAGAGCTGGCGGCCCTCTCGGCCATGACCTCCGGTGCGGGCAAGGCCGAGGCGACGGAACCCATCGATCGCATGAGCAGCCGACCCGACTTTCAAGGTTTGATCTATCCGGGAAAATCGGAACGCTTTACGGTTCAGAACGGCATGCCTCCCGCCTTCATTGCGCTGGGCGCCAAAGATCGTCCGGACATTTCCCTGGGTATGGCCGAGCTCTACTTAAAGTACAAAGCCGCCGAAGTGCCCTGCGAACTCCACATCTACGCGAATGCCGGACACGGCTTCGGTTTTCGACCCGGCGCCACCAACGGTGCAGGGCAATGGCCCCTGCGCCTGGTGGAATGGTTGACCGACAGCAGCCTGCTAAAACCGGCAAACAAATCATCCAAATAAATCGCATCCCCGACCCTCAGCACAATCCGGAGTCCACACCATGTTTACCTTTCACTCATCCCCTGCCCGCCTGACCTTCATCCGTTTGGTCGTCCTCAGTTTAACCGCCGGATCCATGGCGCAGGAAACCGCTAGGCCCGTGGAGCCGATCACCAAGGGTCAACGGATTTTCACCTGCGGCCACAGCTTCCACGTTTGGGCGCCGGGGATCGTTTCAGATCTGTGCAGGATGGCGGAAATTCCCGCTCACCAGCAGCTGGGCATTTCGTCGATCGGCGGATCGAGGATCATTCAACATTGGAACATCGCCCCGGAAAAGAATAAGGCCAAGGACGCGCTGCGCACCGGCCAGGTGGAGGTGCTGACCCTCGCTCCAATTTTCCTGCCCGATCCCGGCATCGAAAATTTCGTTGCCCTGGCGCTCGAGCACAATCCGGACATCCGGGTGATCGTGCAACCTAGTTGGTTGCGCTGGGACATTTACGAACCCACCACCAAGCGACCCGCCAAGACGGATCACAACGCGATTACCGGAGAAGAGTTGCGCAAGCGGCACGCCCCGCACTTCGAAACCATGGACGCACATCTTCAGGAATTGAATAAAAAGTTCGGCAAAACCGTGATCTATGTAGCTCCGGTCGCACCCGCGATCATTGCTCTGCGTGAAAAAATTATTGCGGGCGAAGCACCGGGCTTGAACCAGCAGGAAGACCTGTTCACCGACGAGCTCGGGCACGGCACCGCCCCCTTGAAAGTCCTGGTCGCCTACGGAAATTATGCGGTACTCTATCGCCGCAGCCCGGTCGGCTTGCCCGTGCCAGCGGAACTGAAACACGCCAAGCTCGGCGAAAACGAAGAACCGCTCAATCGCCTTTTGCAGCAACTCGCCTGGGATGCGGTGCGCGAACATCCCATGAGCGGCGTGAAGTAGAGGCGGCGGAACTTAATCTTTACCCGTGATCCTGGTAATTGAGCGGTACATCAGCTGCTTGCAACGGGGAAATCACCCCGGCGATTCACCATAAGACCAAGGTCGTGGTTTTTCCGTGCATCGTTTCAACATGCAATTTGATCGATTCTTTCAAGACCCAGCAACTTCGAGCGGATGCCAGGTGTGGTCAACCTCGCAAGCCCAGACGGTGAGATGCCCATCTCCAGAGCGCTACAGGCCTATCCGGATCGACTTTTCCCGCGGACAACTGGTAACGTTTTACGTGAATCATTTTACTGGCGCGCCGCTCGCTTCAACGGCAGAGACGGCTGCGTACACATCCCGAACAAGCCCGCCATCCAATCAAACACCCTTTCGATCGAATGTTGGTTCCGATCCACCCAGCCCTTCAACCACCGTTTCTGGCCCGGCAGCGCCACCCTTATTTCCACCGCCACCTCGGGTCCCGGTAGTAGCGACTGGGTGATCACCGCCGCCTCACAACGGAATCAGGATGAGGGCCGCCTCCTCGCCGAAACCGGCCCTCAGGGAAAGCCCTCGGACCTGTACCTGCAATCTAAAGAAAACGACCCGCTTAACGATGGGTTCTGGCATCACGTGGTGCTGACCCGCAGCGCCGAAGGACTCGCCTGCCTGTATGTGGATGGTGCACGGCACGCAACCGGATCCGACGGAGGCGGCAAGGTAATCGCCGACCGCGCCATTAACATCGGCGGCGAAGTCATCCATCCCGGTGGTACGTTTTTAAACGGGGACATGGATGAAGTGGCCCTTTATACCCACGTGCTGAGCGCCGAACGCGTCCGCGCGCACTATGAAGCGATCCGGCCGCATCTCGGGGAGCGGCCAACCAAGGTGAAGCCCCCCAGTTCAAAACCCGCCGCGCAGGAACCCGCGCCGGCGAAGCCCATATTGTGGGCCGAGCCAGCACCCCTCAAGCCATCCATTGCGAACGCGGCAAAGAACCATTGGGCATTTCAGCCCCTGCAAGAATCCCGCGTACCGGACGTGCAGCCCCGAGCGTGGATCCACAACGATATCGATGCCTTTATCCTCGCCACCTTGAAGGCTGAAGGTCTCACTCCGGCACGGCCCGGAGATTCGCTCACCTTTCTGCGCCGCGCGAATTTCGACCTCCTCGGTCTTCCGCCCTCCCCGGCTGAAATCAACACCTTTGCCGACCATCCCGACGTCGATCAACTGATCGATCAACTGATCGATCGACTGCTCGCGTCCCCGCACTACGGCGAACGCTACGGACGCCACTGGCTCGACGTGGTGCGCTTCGCCGATAGCGCCGGATATGAAATCGATTATTATTATCATCACGCCGCGCCCTACCGGGACTACGTGATCGCGTCGTTCAACCAGGACAAACCCTTCGATCTTTTTATTCGCGAACAACTCGCCGCCGATGAAGTCGCAGCAGACGACCCGGCACTGCGCTATGCGACCGGTCTGCTGACCATCGGTCCGTGGAAATTTGCCACAGGGGTCGATCGCCGCGCAGCTTCGGAATACGAACGCCTTACGGATGTGGCCGATACCGTCGGAACCGCCTTTCTCGGACTCACGGTGGGTTGTGCACGCTGCCACGATCACAAATCCGATCCGATCAGCCAGCACGACTACTTTGGCCTGCACGCCATGATCGCACCGGCCAGCCTCTGGGACACGAGCACGAACGAAAATGCGTATAACAAGAATGAAAAAGAGAAAAACTGGGTGGTCCAGGTGCCGGACGAAAGCCCGCTGATCCGTTTGTTCACCCGCGGTCAATTTTCGAACGAAGGCCCCGCCGTTCGCCCCACCCTGTTTGCCTCCATCTCCGGCCCCGCAACCAGCGGCCGCCTGGTCGAATCCGACGATCAAGCCTACCGCAAACGGCGCAGCCGACTTGCGGACTGGTTGGTGTCCGAAAACAACCCGCTCGCGGTCAAGCCGAGCCATTTCCCGGCAAAAGCCAAGCGTATCATCTGGCTGTTCATGCACGGGGGCCCCAGCCAGGTCGACACCTTCGATCCCAAACCGCTGCTCAAAAAATACGACGGGCAAGCGCCACCAGAGGAATTTCACCAACTGCAACTTCAGTTTACCGAAGTCCACAAGCAGAAGCTCATGGCCAGCAAAATGGATTTCGTGCGCTGCGGCGCGTCGGGCCTCCCCATGTCGGACAGATTCGTGCACTTCCGAAACTGCGCCGATGACATCGCGGTCGTACGCAGCTGTCATCACAACAATTTCAATCATACCCCAGGCATCTTTCTGATGAACACCGGCCACGACCGCATGGGCTATCCGAGTATGGGCTCGTGGTTGAACTACGGACTGGGCAGCGAAACCGACAACCTGCCCGCCTACGTGGTGATGAACGATGGCCCGCTGAAACCCGGACCCGGCGTCTGGGGCAACGGCTTTCTGCCCGCGGTCTACCAGGGCACCAAAATCAACCGCAATGGAAACGCAATTCCGCATTTGCAAGCACACAAAGAAATGCGCGGTGCGGACCAGCGGGCGATCCTCGATCAGGCCCAATGGCTGAACCGAAATCATCTCGCCCAACGGCCGGGCGACAGCGATCTCGAAGCCCGCATCGCCTCCTACGAACTTGCATATCGCATGCAGATGACCGCGCCGGACGCGGTGGATATCCAGAAGGAGAGCAAAGCGACCCGCGAATTGTATGGCAGCGGTTTCGGCGAAATGTGCCTCACCGCACGCCGGCTGGTCGAACGGGGCACCCGCATGGTGCAAATTTACCACGGCTGTGGAGGCGGTGGTTGGGACACCCACGGCGACAATCACAATCGACACGTTAAGCTGATCCAAAGTGTCGACCAGGGATGCGCCGCCCTCCTCCACGACCTCAAGCAACGCGGTCTGCTCGAGGACACCCTGGTGATCTGGTCCGGCGAATTCGGCCGCACCCCCACCACCGAGGGAAACAACGGCCGCGACCACAGCCCCTACGGCTTTTCGCTGTGGATGGCGGGCGGGGGCGTGCGCGGGGGCCAGGTCATCGGCGCGACCGACGATTTCGGATTCAGTGCAGTCGACACGCCCGTTGATGTACACGACCTGCACGCGACGATCCTCAAGCTCATGGGCCTCAACCACGAAGACCTGACCTGGTTCCATCAAGCCCGCGCCCAGCGGCTCACCGATGTCCACGGTCATCATGACATCGCAGACCAATTGACCAGTTGACCCGCACGGCTCCAGGTCCCTAAATGATGAACATGCGAACAAGAATCATCCATGAGCCAGGCGGGAACTATATTCCAAATGATTAAGCTCAAGCCCTCTCCATTTTTTCTACTTCCGTCCCTGCTGGTCATGCTCTCAACCTTACCCGGGCGACTCGTGGCCGCCCCGCCGATTCACTATGAAGTGGTGTATACGGACGGGACAAAAATCGAAGGGCACCGAATCCTAAAAGATCATTTCCTGGGCCATGGACGATCGGATGCCTACCTCGATGAACACGTGATCTTCGCTCCGGGAAAACAACTGCACCGATTCAGGAATCTGAATAACGACGCCTATTTTACGGGACCTTATATCGAATTTGGCAACGGCGATATTCTGCCGGGGCAGGTTGTCGGTATTGCACTGGCGCGTGCAGGACGGAACGAGCCAAATCATTTACGGGTTCACGTATCCCCTCCATTGGCTACGTATACGCTCTCGACCGATCCTTTCATACGAATCCGGGCTGACCGGATTTCCCGGATCGTAACCGATACGCCCGGAGTACCATCCGATGCAAAAGGGTATGTCAGGTTGAAGTCGGGAGAAACCTATGAAGCAAAGTCGCTGCGCTGGAAATCCGATGGCGTTCGCGTGCTCACCGCGAAAGAAGGCATCCAGTCCGCTCCCCTTCAGGACCTGGTTGAGATCAAACGATCTGCAAAGGAGCAGATCCGATCCTTGATGGCGGGAATAAAAGAGATCGGGTTAGCATCCACCGGCCGCCAGATGATCATTCAAACCGCTCATGGGGCGCGGATCACCACACGTGAAGCAAAGATCGTACGGCACGGTGATTTAATGACCATGGTCCAGCCATCGTGGGCATTGGACGGCATCCTGCTGCATCACGAGGACATACTTGAGGTCGTCTATCTTGGTCTGGACGAGCTGCCCTTGTCCATATTACCCGCCGAGCTGCTGGATACCCGGACCCTGCTGGGCTTTCAGTGGAATTGGTACCGCAACCGCAATGTACGCGGTGACCGACTTGCGTCTGGAGATCGCAGCAGCTCAATGGGGGTGGGAATGCATGCCTACGCAGCGGTAGCGTTCGACTTACCACCCGACGTGGTTTCGTTTTCATCCTGGCTGGGTCTTGACCGTGCAGTCGCGAGCGGAGGCTGCGCGACGGCATCCGTATACACCAACGATCTTGAAGGAAAACCCCTCTGGCAGAGTGATTTCCTGCGCGGAGGAGAACCGGCCTTGCGCGTAGGTCCGGTATCCATCGAGCATCAAAAACGCCTGGTGCTGGTCGCCGATTTTGGACACGAGGAGCGACCTCGGGGTGCCGATCCTTTTGATATCCGGGATGAAGTGGATTGGATTCATCCCCTGCTGAAAATCAGCCCGACCGCATCCGATCGCCCGGATCTCGAAACCGTATTCCCCGTGCTTAAGGGGTGGGAGATGACGGAGCAGGATCGCGCCCGACTCTCACCCACCCAAACCTGGGATCGGGTACGGGGGCGATGGGTGCATGTCTTGAAGCTGGCTACGCCTGCCGCGCCAACCGGCAATGAGGATATCCCCACCCTCCCGGATACCCCCGGAGTACACTTCGAATACTATCCAGACTTCAAAGGATCCGTGCTGCCAAACTACGATGAGATGACCCCCACCACCACGGGCACTATTTCGGCCATCTGTTTGCGGGTACCCGACATGAACGACGAATACGTAACCGTGCGATACCGATCGACCTTGATGGTTCCGCGGGATGGATTTTACACTTTTTACCTGGAATCGAATGACGGCTCGAACCTGTATCTTAATAACAAGCTGGTCGTTCCCAATGACACCCAGCACGTTTCCACCGAAGTGCAGGGTGACAACATCTACCTGAAAAAAGGCGGCATCCCGATCCGCGGAGAATTCTTCAACCACGGAGGACCGATGGCGATGATCGTCTCCTGGAAAGGTCCCGGGGTTCCGCGCCAGATTATCCCCCCCGAAGCGTATAACCAGACCTTGATCCAACCGATCCCGGAAGTTTCGGGCCCTCCGGAGTTCACGCCCTTCGACCCCATCGTGCTGAAACAAACCGTCGATGTTGTTTCGCCCAACGCCTGGCTGGTTCTGTACGCGGGAAAAGGCGAGGACGGGTTTGGTGATTATTCATTCAAGATTCGCGCCAACGGCAAAACCGTTCCAGGTCGCGCCGGTCAATCGATCCATACGCTTTACCAGGATCCCATGCGGACGGGCGGCGGCGTGTGGAGCCTGGGGAAATTTACGGGTCAAAAAATTGAACTGGAAATCGTGATTAAACCCTCCGGTTATCCCGGCCACGAGTTGCCTTCCCTGTATATCCATCAATTAGAAACCGGACCGGAGGCCCAACCGTCGACGGCGGCGGCAACGAAGCTGCAGGAGCTCATGGGACATTGGCACTTGAGCGGAGGCCAATCGGTTATGAGAAAAAACCTCTCCCTCTCCGGTGCGGACGGTGAGCTGCAGATTTTTGGCGATGGTTCCACCTCCCTGTGGCTGCGTGACCCTGCGGCGGTCCAACGAGCCGGGGTGGGATTCGTGGACGCTGAAACCGCTGGCCTGAACTTCGCCTTTATCAATGGAGACTGGAAGAGCAATCAGGGTTTTCTATCCAACGATCGCAAACAACTGATCCTTGAAAAACCGACGGACAAAGATTCGTGGCGCCTGGTGTTTACCCGGGACCAATCCAGCACGTTTTCCCGCTACGCCGGCATGTGGTACATGAAAATAGAGAACTCCGAACTGCACAATGAATTTCATTCCGGTTCATTTATTGGCGGCGAGGGAAAATGGGGCATTGGATTGGATGGCGCGTTTACACTTTGGCTTCAATATCCTCCCAACGCCGACGGACAGGTGAAATATGAATACATCACCGGGAACATGCGTTTTGAGGAAGGGAAACCCGTCTTTTCGTATGACAACGGAACCTGGCAGGATGACCTCGGCGAATGGGCCGCCGAAGGGAATCGCTTGACCTTGCGGGAGAAAATCCCGGGAGGAAAGAGGACCCTGGTTTTCATCAAACACTGAGCAGAACAACGCACGCTGACCCAGCGGAAAACCCTTGTGATAATCTTACCCACGCTGATGCGCGTTCCCTTGTCGTGCTCCGGCGCGGATGATGCCATCGAGCAGACCGCCGACAAGGGCCTGCGCAGTACCTGACAGGACCCAGCGAATACGTGGTCGACAGGTAAACAAACCCGATCTGTGACCGGTCTACGGACCAAGCGGCCGTTGGAAATGGTCCAGCAGGATTCGTGACACGCCTGATCAGCCAGACGACGTGCCGAGCTCGGAGAGCGCGCCGGTGCTGGCGCCGAACGCTTCCGCTTCGAAGCCCATCTGGTGGAGCATCTGGACATAGAGGTTTGAGAGTGGCTGGTTGTTTTTGCGGTCGAAGGCGACATGGCCGGCGTGCTTGAAGCCGCCGCCGGCGACGATGATGGGCAGGTTGTCTCCGGTGTGCGCGGAGGCGTTTCCCATGTGGCTCGCGTGAAGCACGATAGTCTGGTCCAGGAGCGAGGGACCGCCGTCGTTCGTCGCTTTCATCTTTTCCAGGAATCTCGCGAACAACTTCAGCTCGGCTTCTTCGACCCGCGCGAGCTGTTGGATTTTTGTTTCGTCCTGGCCGTGGTGCGAGGCGTCGTGATGGGTGAGCGTGACCCCGTCCATCTGCAGGTTTTCCTGGTGGGACCAATGGTTGACGGTGATGGCGCGAGTCGAGTCGGTCTGCAGGGCGAGGTGGACGAGATCCAACCACTGCCCCTCGCGGTCTATCATGCGCGTGGGGGCCTCCGCGAAAAGTTTGGCGTCTGCCTCTGAGGTCACGGGCTTGGGTTTGCGGACCCAGGCTTCGTCCTGCTGCAGGCGTTGTTCGGCCTCGCGGATCGATGTCAGCATGAACTCGAGACGGGCGCGGTCGGACGGACTCAGGGATTTCGCGAGGCGGCGCGCCTGGTCCCGCACACCGTCGAGAATACTGTGGCCGTTGGCGAGCCGCTGAATTTCCTGTTCGACCTCAGCGGGCGTGCCGTCGATGAACAGCATCTTGAAAACCTTCTCGATGGAGCCTTCCCCAGGCACGACCATGCCTCGTCGATTCCACGACAGATTGCTGCTGCCGCCGAGCACCAGCGACGCGAAACGGGTCTCGCCCCCGATGCGCGCGGCGACTTCCTGGTCGAGCGAGATACCGTTTTTCTTGTTGTTCCAGTCTTCGGCAGTGATGCCGGTGAACAGCGCTTTGTCGGTGTGGTGCCCACCGCCGTAGCCGAGGTGCGACATACCGGAGAAGAGGGTGAAGTCCTCGCGAAAATCCTCCAGCAGCTTGAGGTAGCGGGTCGCCTCGTAGTCGCGGCCCGAGGTCTCCGGGAAAAGATAGGGCGTATGCAAGCCCAGCGATCGGCACATGAGCAGGATCCGTTTGGGATGCAGGACGGCGGCTTTGCGCTCCGCCCCGAAACCGACGGGCAGCATCGCTTCAAGAAAGGGTAACCCTACGCAGACCGCGCCCGAACGCAGGAAGCTGCGGCGGTCGAGCGGTTTCGTAGCCGCGTGGGTAAGAACGCGGGATCGGCTGCGGGCTGTACCTGTCATGAATTTCATACCTTGTTACTTGCTCAAAAACACCCGGCTCTGCACCACTTCATGCAGCAGGGAACGGAAACCAAATTTTTGGGCCCGGCTCTTTGCTACGAGCTGCTCGACCACTTCGCGATCCGCGTACTGGATCTCGGCACCGGTGCCGTATACGAGAAGTTTCTCCACCAGGTTACGCGCCAGCTGGTCCGGATCGGCAAGCAGGATTTTCCGGTAGTCGTCGATGTTGATGAACGCCTCGCCGTTTGCGGTCTCGCCGTTCATCTCGACATCGGGTCCGCGGACAATCGTGCGGCCGGGATAGTTGGCGAGAGGCACCACCGCGTCGCGTTTATGTACCGTGCTCCGGTAAAAGTCACGCCAGCCTCCGATGACGTCGAAGGCCTCGAGCGCAAAACCCGGGGGATCGATGTGGCGATGGCAGGCGGCGCAGGATTCGATGTTGCGGTGTTTGTCCAGTTGCTGACGGATGGTGGTCGCACCTCGGATGTCGGGTTCGACTCCGGGCACGTTGGGCGGCGGTGGAGGTGGTGGGCGCCCAACCAACTTATCCAGCACCCACTTGCCGCGCAGGATGGGCGAAGTCTTGGTGCCGTCGGCGGTGATTTTCAGGATGCTGGCCTGGGTGAGCACACCGCCGCGGTGCGAATCCGGTGGGAGTTGCACGATCCGCATCTCGCCGCCGAACACGCCGGGAATTCCGTAATGCTGTGCGAGCCGCTGGTTCAGGACCGTCCAGTTCGAGTGGGTGAAGTCGAGCAGACTGCGATCGTGAACGAGCACTTCCTCGAAGAACATCCGCGTTTCCTCAGGCATCGCCCAGAAAAGGAAATCATCAAACTCCCCATAAAGCTGCGGGCTCGGCACGGTGTCGTTGATCTTACGCAGGTCGAGCCATTGCCCGGCGAAGTGTTCGATGAAACGCTGCGCCCGCGAATCGGTGAGCAGGCGTTCGACCTGGGTACGCAGTACGTCGGGCCTGGAAAGTTCGCCTTCGGCCGCGAGCTGCATCAGCTCCATATCGGGAAACGTCGACCACAGAAAATACGATAAGCGTGCGGCGACCGCGTAGTCGTCGAGCGCGGCGGGATGCCCCTCGCGGGTGCCGAGCGGCTCCGTGAGAAAAAGAAAATTCGGCGAGCACAAAACCGCTTGGTAAGCGAGGAGCATGGCGTCCTGAAAAGGACGCTTTTCATCGAATGCATCGGTCGCAATCTTTACGTAGTAATTCTGCAATTCCGCATCCACCGGCCGACGAAACGCGAGCGGGAGAAACGTGGCCAACAGCCGGCGCGCGTCCGCTTTTGGATCCGACGATTCGACATAAAAATCGGCGCCCTTGTATTTCGACTTCAAAGGCAGGTCGCCGAAAAGGTTGGTGTGGCCTTTGGGGGGGAACACATCGAGCGGTCCTTCAATTTCCATCCAGTGCAGCGCGATACCCGGTCCGGCGTATTCCTCTAGCGGTTTGCCCTCGTTCATTTTGCGGTCTTTGAAGTGGCGTTGCGTCGGCAACGACCAGGCCAGTGCATCCACGAGGTCGCCGCGTTCCAGCTCGCACTCCAACTCGATCACCGTCGGCTTCCCGGCGGGCGCGTCGCGCACCGCGAGCACGCTGCCCTTGCGACGCCCCCAGGGTTTGCCGACTGAAAACCGCACGGGTAAGGGCCGGTCGCCCGAACCCACCGCGTGGATCGAAGCCCGCAGGACATAGCGACCGGGCTGTGGCACGGCAGCGCTGCCCAGGACGATGTGATCGTAAGGCCTTGCGTAAATGAACAGCGTGTCCCCTTCCACCCGCAGCGAATGTTCCAGGTCCGCATGCTTTGATTTCGCAACAATTTCGCGCCCGCTGAGCCGAAGCTTGATCTCCTCCGGAACCTTGCGCGGAATAACCGTCTTGAGCGCCTGCTCCGCCGCATCCTGGTAGCGCAGCAGGTGCACCGCCGACGTGTCGAGTACTGCGCTCAGCTTGTCGAAGCCGGCCGCAATGGGGTCCGGGGGCAGCAGATCTTTAACATCCACCTGCTTGCCCAGCAAATCGCGTAAGCTGGTCTCGTATTCCGTGAGGTTGAGCCGACGCACCACCACGCGGCCATTCGTGCGCTGCGACGCGAGCGAGACCGCATGCAGCTCCTGGTGCAAGGCCTCGACAAAAGCCGATCGCTCATCCGCGGGCGGCGGGGTCTTTTTTTTCGGCGGCATCTCCCCATTTGCCACGCGGTCGTGGATCTGCACCCAGCGGGAAAAGGTTTGCGCATGGCCAAAGTCAGGTTTGAGCGCCGTGAGATCGAGCCCGCCCTTTTTGGTCTCCGCGTCATGGCATGTAATGCAGTGCTCCTGCGTAAAGGCCTGTAAGCTTTCGGGTGCCGCACTGAGCGAAGCCGAGCAGTAGCCGAGCAAAATAAAGGAAATCCAGATCTTCCGGGATCTTTTGAGGGGGTCCGATGGCACCTGCTGATTTTAGCAGAGCATGGATCATCTCCCAAGGCTGCGGGTGGACAATTTGCCAGGCGGTGGACACGGTGCTACGGCTCTCCGATGCAAATATTGCCACCTCGTGCTGTACACATAGATCAGCATGATGATTTCATTCGAGTGAGTCATGAAGGACTCCTCTGTTTCCGATCCGAACATCCGCGTTAAATCAACGATGTCCAAGAATCCACCACGCTTATGAAACCTATCTCCCTTCACAGCACGATCATCTCACTAAGTTGGTTCGCAGCCTGCGGCCAGGCGTCCGAATGGCCCACCTCAACGCGTACCTTTATCGACGCTCACTGCATCGAATGCCACGATGCTGATTCTGCCAAAGGCGATTTTCGGATCGATCTCCTCGGAACCGATCTTGCGGACCCGGCGAGCTACAAACATTGGGCGCGCGTTTTCGAGCGGGTGCAAAACAAGGAAATGCCGCCGGCCAAGCGAAAAGAGCAGCCGAAACCCGAGGAACGCGTGGCTGCGGTGCAGGCCTTGGGCCAGGCGTTCCAGGATCAAGCCAGAATCGATCGCGCCGATGGCGGACGGGTCCGCACGCGTCGGCTGAACCGGCTGGAATACGAAAACACGGTTCGCGACCTGTTGGGCGTTCACACACCGCTGCAAGACCTCTTGCCGGAAGACGATCTGGCCGACGGATTCAGCAATAACACCGGCGCGCTCAGCATTTCGCCCGTCCACATTCAGCAATACATGACTGCGGCCGACCACGCGTTACAGGACGCGACGGTTCGGCAGGTCCAGCCGGAGACGAAGACGCATCGATTCTCCTACGGCGATGACGTGGAGAAACCGTTTCATGGGCATGCGCACAACAAACTGATGTGCAATTTGCGCGGCGAGGATCTGCATTTCTTCGGCCCGACCCATATCGAAGTTCCAGCGTACATGCGCCAATTTGAACAGCTGACCCGGCAGACACCCGGGCGATACAAAATTACGATTACAACCGAAGCGCGCGATACGAAGGATGATGAGGATCTGGTCTACAGCGTCTGGTTCGCTGCGGGTGGCAAGCGACGCGCATTGATCGGCTATTTCGATGCGCACCGCAACAAGCCGACCTCGATCGAGTTGACGCGTGATTTCCAACGCAACGAGACGATCATCATCGCGCCCTATCGGATGTCCAAAGTTCGAACGGACGCCGGTTACAGTGTCTATCTGCCAGACAAGAAGGAGAAGGTTCCGGAAGGGTGGCATGCCATCAACAATCCCAACCCACCCATCGCCAGTGTGGGCCCCGCGCTGGTCATCCAACCGGTAAAAATTACCGGGCCCCTGTTCGACACCTGGCCGCCGGAGGGACATCGCTTGCTCTATGGCGACGCGGAGTTCGTACCGGTGAGCGAGGTTGTCAAGACGGCACGAGTAAGCGAAGCCATTCGTCGCAGCCCGCTTACCGTTCAGCCGACCGATGACGCCGCCGCCAAGGCCCAGCTCTCCACCTTCATGGGCCGCGCGTTTCGCCGGTCCGTGTCGACGGACGAAGTCGATAAATATTACACGCTCGTCCGGACGCGGCTCGATCGCGGCGAATGCTTCGAAGTGGCGATGAACGCGGCGCACAGCGCGGTGTTGTGTTCGCCGCATTTTCTCTTTCTGGTAGAAGAGCGGCAACAGCTGAATGATTTCGAGCTCGCGTCGCGACTTTCGTACTTCCTATGGCGAAGCTCACCGGATGCGATCCTCCGCGAGCTCGCGGCGAAAGGAAAATTGACGAAGCCAGACGTGTTGCGCCGCGAAACCGAACGACTGATCCGCTCCCCGCGATTCGAGGCCTTTATCAACGACTTTCTCAATCACTGGTTGAATTTGCGCGAGATCGAAGCGACGACTCCTGACCGGGATTTGTATCCGGAATATTTTGCGAGTTACCACGACGGAACCCAGGACGGGCTGCTGCACCAATCGATCATCAAGGAAACCCAGGCATTCATTCGGGATAGGATTGTGCGCGATCTAGGGGTAAGCACGCTGGTCAAATCGTCGGATGCGTTCCTGAATCAACGCCTCGCCGAGCACTATGAACTGCCGCCGATCAAAGGCGCCAAAATACGACGTGTCGCGCTACCGGCCGAAAGCGTGCGGGGCGGTCTAATGACGCAGGCGAGCATTCTCAAAGTGACCGCAAATGGCGCGAACACATCACCCGTGATCCGCGGGGCGTGGATCCTGGAAAACATCCTCGGCACGCCCGCTCCCCCTCCCCCGCCCAATGCGGGATCCATCGAACCGGACACCCGCGGCGCAACTACGATTCGTGAGCAACTAGCGAAGCACAAAACCAGTAAGAGCTGCGCGGGGTGTCATCAGAAAATCGACCCGCCCGGCTTTGTATTGGAGGCCTTTGATCCGGTCGGTCGCTACCGCGCATTTTACCGGACCACGGAGACGGGTGAAAAGTTGCCGGACGCACAGACCTGGTACGGAGCGCACTATGGCCACGTGAAGTATTTAAAGGGCCCGGACGTCGATTCCACGGCGGTACTGCCGGACGACACCACGGTCGAGGGAATACGTGCGTACAAAGACATTCTCGCAGAGCGGCCGGAGTTGATCGCGCGCAACCTGATCAAAAAACTCGTAACCTACGGGACCGGCGTTCACACTGAGCCCGGCGATGCCCTGGCGATCGATTCCATAATGAAGCAAGCCGAACCAAAAGCGTTTGGTCTGAGAACGCTGATCCTGGAAACCGTGCAAAGCGAACTCTTCA
>JBLIND010000050.1:0-22722 GCA_047639095.1 Candidatus Omnitrophota bacterium
TGAACGCGCGCGAGAAACCGCTCCACTCGGAACGACGCTCCGCGCGCACATCTTCGGTAATCCGGATGCGGGTCTGGCCTACTAATACCTGGTACTTTAGACGGATCGTGGACGGACCGACCTGGAAACCCTCGAAACGGGTTCCGGTATTCGGATCGCTCGTCGTCGGCGGCTCGAAGGCCTGCCACGCCCCGCCATCGGACAGCTGGAAGCGCAGTGGGTGGTCCTCCCCGGCCGTCCATTCAGCCGGACTGCCGACGCCTTTCCAGTACAGTCCGAAATAGTTCTGCGGCGAACTCTTCACGAAACCATCGAACCACACCGCAACGGTGCCGAGGCGATCGGCGTCGAACAGAACCGTGCCGCCGGCAAAGCCCATCGCGACCGCCCGCGGATACTTCGTGTTGCCGGGCACTTCCACTTCACCGCGTTGCACCACCGGCCGCCACGGCAGGGGAATGTCGGGAAAGGTCTTTGCGAGGGGATCCGGCGGTGGCTGAAGCTCGCGGGCGCGTTTTAAGCCGCCCTCGCGAAGGTTGATCAGATAGCTCACCAGATCGAGAAACTGCGGACGTCCGGCCAACTGGTTAACCTGTCCGGCCGGCATCGTCGACACCTTCACGTCCTGGCGGCGCTTGATGTCCGGCAGACGCAGGGTGCGCAAACGCCCTTGCTGCGCCGCGTCTCGCAGCACGAGGTGTTCGGGAGAATCTTCGACCAGCGTGCCGCTGATCTGTTCGCCCTTTGTCGTTTCAATACTCACGATGGCATAGCCTTTGGCGATTGTTTTGGACGGTTCCAGAATCGCTTCGACCAGGGCTGCGTCACTGGTCGCGGGATCCATACGGGCCAGGTCCGGTCCGAGCGTGGCCGGGCGGTCGCCAACCCCGTGGCAAGTGGAGCAAGCCATCGCCTGCCCATAAAAAATGGTCGCGCCCCGGAGGGGATCCCCGTTACGCCGCGCCTCGGCTGCGAGCGCGGCGGGCTTCTCGGCCATGAGCCGTTCTTCCAGCGACTGGGCGGACGCAAGACCGGTCAGGCCGACGGCAGGCAGCAAATAGAGACAAATCGAAAGCAGGGAAAGGGTAGCTGGAATCTTGGGTTTCATTTTGCACATGGGAGTTTGCAGATATTAATCAACGGAAAGGTCGTCAGGTATTAAACACCCTCTAGCAGACAATCTGGACAGAATATTTCCAAAATAACACAATAGGTTGCCGCAATTGTGGCTCGAACGGAATCTCGCCCTCCATTTTTAGTTTATTTTCTGGAGGGCGAGGTTCCGCCCGAGCTAAATCGAATTGATCCACGATCGGCTCAAGTGAGCGCCATTCTACACGGTGTTAATCTCGATCTTCCGAAAGGAGTAAAAAGGGACCCGGTTCGCTTTTCCCCGACGCTCGGTGTAGAAAAAGACATGAACAGGGCAGCATGCATCGTAGCCGTTTACGTGATGACATCCATCGCATGTGCCGAACGCATATCGAATCCAAGTTTTCATGCCGGAGCAAACGATTGGAGCTATGCCAGTCCGTGGGGTAACTTTTTTTATACGGACGGCCCGAACACGATAACATCCATGGGCGGTTGGGGTAACAACCTTGATTCGAGCAATGCGTATGTTTTTCAGGACACGGGTCATACGTTTGCAGCTGATACGGTCTATACCTTGACGGCCGTCTGGCGCAATGAGTCTACTTCGAATGAACCGCGGGCGGATAACATCAAACTTACCTTGTTTGAGACGGGAGGGATGATCCATTTGGCCTCTACGCTGGATTCCTCTCCCGACAGAGACTGGAACACCACGACCGTGGTATTTGATACTGCTGACGATCCGAGCATGGTCGGACAGACGATGGGCGTCCGCTTCGACCTGACATTCGGCACCGGTACATGGGTTCACATAGACAGCATTTCGCTGAGGGACGACTCCACCCCCATAACCTCCACGACGACGATCAACCCACACGTCACCTGAGGCGTGTGGGAAGGATAGGGCGCCTCGTTTTCCTGGTGGGCCCAGGAATTCGACTCGCGTAACGACCTGGCTGACATTCTTTTCACCACCAACATCACCGTTCTTAACGGAACCCAGCTGCCCGGATTAGGGGTGAACATTGCCCGCTACAACGCCGCCGCCTCCTCTTGGAATTCAATTGGCGGGGACACGATGGTGGAGTCGCCCAACATTATCGCGAGCCGCCAGATGCGTGGTTTTTGGCGGGATGGTTTGAGCACAAATCCGGCGTCTGGTAGTTGGGACTGGAGTGTCGATTCAAACCAGATCGCCATGTTGATCAAGGCCCGGGATCGTGGCGCAAACCATCTGGAGCTTTTCTCTAACTCGCCTATGTGGTGGATGTGCGAAAACCTGAATACCTCTGGTGCCGACGATGGAACGGCCGACAACCTGAACCCCGCCTACTACGACGAACACGCGATCTATTTGGCGACGGTCGCCAAGTATGCACAGGACAACTGGGGAATTACTTTCGATTCCGTAAGCCCCTTCAATGAGCCCGATGCCGACTGGTGGCGTGCCGACGGAACCCAGGAGGGCTGTCACTTTGATCCAGCAACGCAGGAGACCGTGATCAGCCTGCTGCGCGATGAACTCGACAACCAAAATCTGACATCCACCATCGTCGCCGCATCGGACGAGAGCCTCTACGATACCGCTCGCGCCACATGGAACAGCTTCAGCGCAAGTACCCCAGGCAAAGATCGGCCGGGTGAACGTCCATGGCTACCAGGGTACCGGGGGTCGGCGGGACTTGCTTTACCAGGATGTGAAACAGCAGGAAGCTTTGGAACACCGAGTATGGTGACAACGACGGCAGCGGCGTGACGCTGGCACGCAACCTGAACCTGGATTTCAACGTAAGCTCTGGCCAGCCCCCGGAAAGCTGTCGTATAATTCACCGTGTGCCGAAGGTCAGAAAAAATAGAAAACAATGTGGAAGCAGTATCCAGTGGCGGTGTTTTGTAAGAATACCAACCTGTCATTCAAATTAATAACGCTCTTCTTAAAACAACGAATAAAAGGACAAATCGAAATATGAAACATTTGATAAATAAAAAATTCCGGCTGATGTTTGGTTTGTTACTCTCGTCGGCATCCTTTGCTTATGCCTCGTTAATAACTCCTACAGGTGTAACCGCATCTTCCGCGCTGACCGGTTTGAGCAGACCCGCTACAACAACCATTGATGGCTCAGGGGTAACCGGAGGAGGAGGTGCCGATACCCACGGAAACAGCGTGAGTGCTACGATGTGGACCAGTAACGGAACTTTAGGAAATCTTGGCACTCCAGCAGTAAACGACCTCGATCCTGAAATCACCTTCGACCTCGGTGGTCTCTATGATGTTAATACAGTTCGTGTTTGGAATTATAACGAGAATACTTTTACTCGGTTCGGTGCTAACTCAGTCGAGATATTCGCAGGAGAAACACTTGGCACCTTGGCCAGTGCAGGAACATTTGTGTTTATCGAAGCGGACAGTTCTACTACGACACCCGCACAAGATATCGTTGTGCCTCTTAACATGGTCCAATTCATTAGATTTGATGTGCTGACCAACCATGATGGCGCAATATTCGATGGGACAGGTGCGAATGGTGGTATTGATGGCCGTAGTCTTACCGGGCTTTCCGAGGTGCGATTTGACGGTACGGCCTCTATCCCGGAGCCATCTACTGCCGCCCTTTTCTGTTTTGGAATTGCGCTGATTCTACGACTCTGTTGTAGAAGAAAATAAGTGAGATAGGGTGCCCTTGTGCAAAGGCACCTTTGAGTGGTTATACCGCCCGACCCGGGTAGTGACAGCACATTGGATACCTTCCCTCCGGAAGCCGACCGAGTGAGCTCCCTTGCGGAGCTAGCTGTAGGCGGAATCGCGGGCACCTGGAGCCTTTTTGTTCGGGATAATTTTGCCGATGACGGTGGTTCCATCACCAGCTGGTCCCTGAAATTCGAGACCCTGCCCGGTCCCATGACTGCCCCGCGTACGCAGCACAGCGCAACCCGCTTGCCCTCCGGAAAAGTTCTGGTAACAGGTGGCTCGAACCAAGCTTCAGGGATTCTCAATAGCACAGACCTGTACGACCCAGCAACCGGTACCTGGTCCGCAGCCGCGCCCATGGCAATTGCCCGGACTCGCCATACCGCGACATTGCTCACGAACGGCAAAGTGCTCGTAACCGGCGGATCCAACGGGAGTGGACTCACTCAGGCAGAAATATACAACCCGGAATCCAATACCTGGGCTTCTACTGGCAGCATGCTCACCGCCCGGGAGAAACACAGCGCGGTGCGCCTTCCAAGCGGTCTGGTCTTGGTTACAGCGGACAGGTTTTCAGCACAAGCCACAGCCTGAACAGCTGCGAAATATTCAATCCCTCCACGGGGCTGTGGTCCGCCACCACCGGTCCAATGAATACCAGCCGATTCAATCACACCGCCACGATGCTGCAAAATGGCAAAGTATTGGTCGCGGGAGGTTTCATCGCCCCCGGATTCCAGCCGCTGGCAACGGCAGAGCTTTTTGATCCGGCCGCAGGCACGTGGGCCTTTACGGGATCCATGCCCGATACACGTCAGTCCCATACCGCCACCCTATTTTCTACCGGTTTTGCGATGGTCACCGGAGGCGATAACAACATCTCAGGCGCCTTGAATACAACCGCAAGCTACAACCCGACCACAGGGACGTGGGCAGCCAACGGAACCCTCGGCACCGCACGTGCGAGTCATTCCGCAATCCTGTTGCCAACCAACACCGTCATGGTGTGGGGCGGAAGTGGCAATAATGGAGGAACGCTATCCAACCCTGAAATCTTGGGGCTTCCGGAAATACGGGTGGTTGGACTCTACTGGGACCAGGGCCAGTCGGACGGGGCAGACGGCAAGCACAGCGACTATACTGCTAATCTAAAAGCTTTCATTGCCTCCGTCCGTCTCGATACCCGCTTACCCAAGCTGAACGTCTTCATCCGCAAACACATTTTCAACTGGACCAATATCGACACGATCATCACCGCCCAGGAGGAATCTGCAAAAGACGATGTTCGTTGCTTCCTCCTGGACATCGATCTTGGGAACCGCGAAGAAAATTACAAGGCTTGGGCCTACAGTCCCGGCAATGGCCACGTTAGCAGCAGGGGCTTTGCGGAACTCACCCGAATGTTGTTCGACGGACCGCTACGTAACGCGACGGTCGAATCCTTTGATACATATACAGCCAAGAAGCGTTGAAGAGGAAAAGTTGATGAATAGAAAAATGAAAATTACAATTGTAGCAGCAGGGCTTCTTGCAGGAATTTCTTTATGTGCTCAAGGGGATGATAAGCTTACCTTGCCAGAGGTTTTGATTATCGGGGATTCTATCTCAATGGGAGGTCGAACATATGAAGCCGCTACAAATTCAAGGTTCACGTTTTGCGAGTATTGAAATTCTAATCGTCATCGCCATCCTATGCCCCCCCATGTAAGCGATGAAGAAACGTTTGCAACAATAGTTGTGGTCAGCCCCCGACAACTCCCTCAGCCCCCGGCAACTCCACCCCGACAACTCCCGCACCCGACAATTCCCGCAAAAAACGCCTGAAAAATCATCCGCACATCGGAACGGTCAAGCTTGGCGTGGGAATGGGCGTAAGACAGTTACGATTCTTCTCATCGGTGGATTCCTTTCGGCAAACATCAACCATTTGTTATGGGAGGGGAGGCCAGCGCTTTCCAAGCGACTGGAAAACTGGCGCCAGACCGCTACACGATAAATTGCTCAATCGGTCCGGATTGATCGAACTTCAGCGCGCTGTCAAAATCGCCATAGTGTTTGATCGGGTTGCCGTAAGCGTTGAGGATCGTGGTGTATAAATTGCCAAGGGTTTGGCATCCTTCAACCCCCCATTTGGGAAGGCGGACGTACCGTTGGCCCAGATCCAGCTTGGTGTTTTTTCCCGCCAAAATGATAAAGGGGAATTCGGTTCCATGACTATGATGGGTTTCTCCATTACTGGAGGAGTAAAAAATCATGGTGTTGTCAAAGATGCTTCCATTGCCTTCCGGGGTCGCTTTGAGTCGGCTAACGATGTTGTCGATCACGTTCATGTGTTGATTGCGAATCCGTAAGCGAATTTCTTCCGGCTCGACTCCTTCAAAACTTTTATTGTGCCCGACGTCATGCTGGTTGACGGTACCCTTGATCCCAGGGATGCCGGTATAATTGGTGCCCAGTTCATCCAAGGTAAAGGAGAGCACATTTGTCATCCCAGAAATGATCGTGGACAAAAGAATTTCGGTGAAAGCATCCTGGCGTTCATACGTGGAGATGTCGTCGATAAAGTACTTGGCGTCGATTCTGGGGATGTGTTTACCGATGATGCCTTTCATGGCATCCACTTCCGTGTTGCGCCTGCGAATGCTTTCTATGGCGTCCGCATAGTTTTTAACTTTTGCTTTTTCATAACCGTTCAGGCTTTCGGCGATGGACTGCTCTTGCCCGGCAGAAAATTCCAACACTTTACGGTCGAGTTCATAGCCTGTTTGGTCGATTCGATTACTGGAGACCGATTTGAAAAGCTCCTGCATGGCTATTCTGGGTGAGCCATAGGCGTAGTTGGGTTGTTGCGGGCCTATGGCGGAGAAGCCTTTCTCAATGCCGTTGATGTCACCTCGGCCATCGCCGCCACCATGGGGAAAGCAGGCCAATTCAATATGCTGAAAGGGCGACGGGAAAAGTTTAGCCAGTTCAAAATCAACCGTAGCCCATTTGATGGAGCTCAAGCGTTGATTGGCTTTGAACGCCCCGAGGCTGGAGCACCAGGCATGATGACCGGTCGTACACATCTTCCCGGAAATGCCCTGAAGAATGGTCATGTGTTCTTTGTGTTTGCTTAGCGCATTCATCCAATCCGGAAGCTCGTGCCGGTCCAAATCCACTTCCAGGGGCGCCTTTTCTTCTTCAAGGGCCTTGTCCTTGTCACTCAGCGATTTGGGAACCATCGAGCTGGGCAACAGTCCATTGCCCTTGCGCAAGAAAATGAAACGGGTGGGGGGCGTGGTGCTGCCTTTGGCAATCAGGTCGGGTGCACCCAACGTCATGGCGCCAGCACCCAATAATCCGGTTTTAATAAAATTTCTTCTAGCGTTCATGAATCCTTCTTTTCCATGCGGTACAGAAACGAATCAGAGGTGAGTAGTGAGGCAATGACTTTTTTGAAGCTGCCATTGCTGTTAACGTAAGCACGGTCGGCATCAATGAGTGTTTTTGAATCTGATAGCATTTCATTGCGTCCCATGAAATAGCGAAAGGCGTGCCGAATGATCGATTGTCGAACGCGTGCGGCATTCCCCATTCGATCAATCATCTCAAGGGCATCTTCAACCTCACCATCCAGATTTGCATCGCCGGTACCGGAAATAGCGCCTGCGGTATTCACTCTCATGGTCTTGTAGACGTCGAACGTAGATTTGTAGTTGCCCTGCGTGATCAGGTTTTCTGTGTGCTCCAGGGGTTCATTGAGTCGGTAACGGCCAAAGTCGTCATACATTTCGAAGGGGTAGCCAAGCGGGTTCATGTGTTTATGGCATTTATAGCAAGCGTCCTGCTCGGTCGCCATTTCCACACGTTGGCGAAGCGTCTTGTGGTGATCTTCAGGAATGACCGCATCGACGGTAATCGGTATGTCCGGCACGCGGCCGGCCAGCAGTTTTTCGCGAACCCAGCGTCCGCGCTTAATCGGATCCGTGTGGAAATTAGATGAATGAGCAATCAACCAGGCAGGGTGGGTCAGCATTCCTTTTCGGTTCGCGACTTTAAACGGTTGGGTTATTTCGTAATCCCAGAGTTCTTTTTGATCGTAGTGCTTGAAGTCATCGAAGTAGATCCCGACCCGGCCGGGAATGCCACCCAAATTGTAAATGGGCGTGTGCACCGTGTAGTTACCGTGTGACCAGGGAACGGTCGTAATTGGGGTTATGCCTCGGCCAAACGTTTTGTCAAAAAAGTCCATATGCCTGTTGAAGGTTCGCAGGAATTGTTTTTCGGATGATTTCCCAAATAGATGCGCTACCAGGAAATCCTGATGACGCTGGATGACCGTTTCGGGTTCGGTTCTCCACGCGGTATCTTTGATCGTGTCGTAGATCCGTTTCCATTTGGCGAGGATCTCTCTGCTTTCTTCGGGAGATTTATTGTAGGCCACGAAGTATTCATCGGAGGTGAGGAGATTCTCAAAAACCTGTTGATCTTTCTTCAATTGCCAATCAACAAACATGTCTGCCTCGTCGATCAGGAGGCCGGGCGTTCTGGTGTTGCGGCGGTCTGTGTTGAGGTAATAGCCGTCACTGCGGTTCAGGTCTTTAAATATCTTGATGCTTTGTGGGTAGCCGAAGAATTCTCGAAAGAAGCGGTTTATTTTGGGGTGAGATGTTTGGTGGGTCCTGCTGCCGAGGGTGTTATCGACCACGCCAAAAAATGAAGTTTCATCATGTAGGATGCGTAACACTTCACGTTTGTAATCCTCCTTGGTGTTGAGCACCCCTTCTTTTGCCGCTTTAACTAGCTGCACATCTGGAATGTTGTCGGATAGCGCGTAAGCAATCGCGTAACTGGCTTCGCGGGGGGATAGTTTCTTGCGGCCATAGGCATCGGGCTCGCCAGCACCTAGCTCAAGGCGGTACATGAACTCTGATTCAAGGATGACCGAAATCAACATGCGTCTCAAACCTTCAATATTGCCACCCAGTTTTATGGACTCTGACAGGTGGGGCAGGTATCGGGCCAGTTCGGCCGCGGTGGCTTGACGCTGTAAGACCGCTTCAAACTGGGCGTGGATGGCAGCAATGAGTTCGTCGTTACCGGGTTCAGAATCTTTTTGAATAATGGCCATGAAGGGCGCGGGAGTTTGTCTTGCCTGCCAGGACTTTTTTGATGTTGGGTTGCGTTTTTCTTCCGGGATCGCTGAAGCGATTTGCATGTATGAAATCGCTTTTGCATTATTGAGCATCAGTTGGAGGTGGCCTCCGCCCAAAACCGCATTGTCGTAATACCGCACGCCGGTATTGTTGGGCAGAATGATCGGGTTTGTGACCCCATCAAACGACGTTTTTTTATGGCGGCCCTGAAGATTGAAGATGGCGTTGACGCGATTGATAAAGATCTGTGGGCTTACTAACCAACGTCGAGAGAGGGTATAGGCTTGCTCCTGGATCTCTCCAGAGAACAGCTTGTCGTGGTCGACCAAATTCCCATATTCAGGATAGCGGAGTTTATCCTGAAATCCTGACTTGGTTTTGTGATGTAGGTACTGATCACTAATCCACTTTTGAAAATGGTTGCGGGCGGCTGCTGTTGGCTGGTCCTCCTCTTCTGGAGGCATCTGCTCAAGATACAACTGCTCTTCTAGTTTGTTGAGTAGATCAACCTGCCCATTTTGTGACAACGCAGTAAAGTTATCCAGGCGAATTCCGCCCTTTTGTTTGCTTTCCTTGTGACATTGAATGCAGTGGCTTTTCAAAAAGCCACGGATGTCGTCAGGCAGGTCGCTGTTGCTTGCGGCAGATGCGGTTAGTACGGAGAATGCGAAGGAAGCAAGAAGAATGGCCGGCGCAAGGGTCAGCCCGTTCATGTAATCAATTTCTTTTTCATTTTTATTACTACTCGCTCTTCTACTCTTTGAAAACGGGTTGTCGCTCTTGAACCATTAACACGATGCCCATGGATAGCCGATCCGCTATCCAAACATTCGCCATCGACGTTTTTGCGCTCGGGGTCGGACCGCGAACAACCTTATAAGTGCTAGTATTTATGCGAATTACACCATCAAAAACACCTCTTAAACGTATTTTTTGGGGTAAAAAGCGGCGCTAAGAGGATCTGTACGGCGCAGCAGATTTCTCGCGTAATATGTGGTCCATTTTCAACGGAGTGCAACTCCGTCCTACGGTTAAAAGCACCGTCACCCGGTCACCCGGGGCTTGCCCACAACTGGGCGGATGGAATTTTCCGTTTTTTGTCCGGTTGATGTGCTCAAAGCGCCCTGATTAGGGGGCTTTTCACTTTTACTCCGTGTTGATATTTCTTTTTTCACTTTTACTCCGTGTTGATATTTCCCGTGTTCGTGTTGATATTTCCCGTGTTGATATTTCCGGGATAAGGACGGTATGAGCTGGGAGCGATTCAGCGTGTTGACGCGGGAATATTTTGTCCTGCCAAAACCCCGAATCGTGCATCAGTCGGTTAGTGGGACACCTGCTCAGTCGACCATGGACATGTAGCAACTGTAATCTGAGGAACCGGATGCGTCACTTGCGCTCGTCCGGGTCTGTGGGGGAGCTGCCCGGCAACGGGCAGCTCTACCCGGAGGCTGATCCGATTGGACTCTGGACAGGTTTTTTTGCAAAATATATATAAGATCCAACGCCCCTTTTACCAACGGGAAAAGGGGGCATGAATGACACCCTTTATGACCCTTTCGGGAACCACGCCGCAAAGGGCGGTTGTGCAGAAGAAGTTACTGCAACAAATGCTTGAAAGGCAGCTTTTCGAAGCGTCTAGTATTTGTATAAGGTGATTGACCACACGCCGTCGAATTCGCCGCATTCGGCACCGACGCCCGCACGCTACTGTATGGACGAGCTGGTCATGGAGCCGTAGCCCTAGCACATTATGATTCCAACACCTGGTCACACCCGCCGCACCTTCATCCAAGCCACTGCCATCGGAGCCGCCACCGGGTCGACGGCACTGATCGCCGCAGAACCGAAGTCCTCTGCGAGAAGCTCTCGCACTATCGAAACCGACGTCCTCGTTTGTGGTGGAGGCTGTGCCGGCAGTGCGGCTGCGCTCGCGGCGGCAAGAGCAGGAGCGAAGACCTTGGTGGTGGAGAAGGCCCCGTTCGCAGGCGGCATCATCACCAGCGTGGGGTTGCCCTACTTCGATGGCATCGCACACATCGACACGAAACGCATCGTGGTGCGGGGCATCGCCCTGGAGTTGCTGTCGAAGTCCGGCGTGTGTGCGCCCGATGCGAAGACGGTGGCGAGGCACAACCCACCCATCCTGAACACGTTTGAATTTAAACTGCTGCTGGACGGGTTGTTTCAGGAACAGCAGGAGAACCTGTCGGTCCTGTTCAACAGCTTCATCTGTGATGCGCAGTCCAACGGGGACCGCGTAGAATCCGTAACCGTGGCAAACAAGGACGGCCTGGTTACGGTCAAACCGAAAGTCGTCATCGACTGCTCGGGCGATGCCGACGTCGCCGCGTGGGCGGGTGCGCCCTTTGAGCAAAACCCGGAGGTCCAGCCGCTCACCCTGCACTTCCGTATTGGCAATGTTCAGCCCCATGATGAATTCGGCATACAATGCCGAGAAGCGCTCGCTGCAGCGCAGCAGCGAGGAGAGTTGCCCCATTATTATGGTCCCGGCGTGATGTTCCTCTATGCGAAGAATGAGGTGTATATTCACGGGGTCCGAGTCCCCGCCGATCCGACCGATGCGGCCGACCTTTCGCGGGCCGAGATGCAGGGCCGCGCCGATGCCCACGCGATGTTTCGCGCCTGGAAACGCGACGTAGCCGGATTCAAGGATGCCTATTTCATGGAGGCGTATCCGTGGATCGGAGTAAGGGAATCGCGGCGGATCATCGGGCAGCACGTCCTCAGCGAAGAGGACCTCATGAAGTCCCGCCGATTCGACGACGCCATCGCCACCGGCTGCTGGTATCTCGACCTGCATCCGAACAAGACCGTGGTCGGCAGCGCGAACGACTTCAATCCCCGGAAAGTTCAGCCCGAACCCTACGACATCCCGTATCGCTCACTGGTGCCGCAGAAGTTGGAAAACCTCCTGGTCGCTGGACGCTGTCATTCCGCCACCCGTGGTGCCCATGCTTCCACCCGCGTCACGGTGACCGCGATGGCCATGGGCGAAGCCGCCGGCGTCGCCGCCGCGATCGCTCTGAAGGACAAAACCAGCGTGGCAGAGCTTAACGGAGTAAAGGTGCGGGAAAAACTCCAATCTCAACATGCAGGCCCTTTCACCGATGCCTGAAAGGCGAAGCCTATGAAAAAATGCTCTCTGTTTTGGCACCTGTGCCTGTGTCTGTTGAACTTGGCGGCGGCCGGAAGCCTGCGTGCGCAGGATTGGCCGATGTGGCGGTATGATGCGCATCGCTCCGCCGCGAGTCCGCACGAGCTTCCGGAAAAATTGCACCTGCAGTGGAAACGCGAACTACCCCAGGTGAGGGCGGCCTGGCCGAACGAGCATCGCCTGCATTTCGATACCGAATATCATCCCGTGGTCCTTAAGAAAATGTTGTACCTGGGGTCTCCCAACGACTCCTCCCTCACGGCCTATGACACGGAAACCGGATCCGAATTGTGGAAGCGATATGCAGATGGTCCGGTTCGCCTCGCGCCGGTTGCCTCCGGGGGAAAGGTTTATTTTGGTTCCGACGATGGCTATCTCTATTGTGTCGATGCCACCAGTGGCGAACTCCAGTGGAAGTATCGGGCGGCTCCTGATGAGCGTCTGGAGAAGTTGCATCTGGGCAGTAATCAATTGATCTCGTACTGGCCGGTGCGCGGTGGGCCGGTGATCAGCGAAGATGGCAAAACGCTGTATCTGGCGTCGGGCGTGTGGCCCTCACTGGGGATTTTTATCCACTCCCTGGATGCTGAGACCGGAGCGGTGAATTGGGTCAACCAAAACACCCACCTGCTTCCCAAAACCCGGATCGACCACAATTATCTTGAGGAGGTGGCTCTTTCGCCGCAAGGGCACATGTTGATCGCCAACAACTACCTGGTGATTCCCAACGGGCGTTCCATGCCGGCTCGCATTGACCTCGATAGTGGGGAATTGCAGCATTTTGTTCAGGGGTATCGGCATGGGGATTCCCGGGTGATTGCCAACGACCGGTATGCCCTGGTGGGGGAAGACGGGGTGATCAACCTGAGCGATGGCAGAGAGATTGGCGCCAAGTCCTACGTCGTGGCGGGCGAGGATGCTCCACAGAGCTGGAGCATAAAAAAACGGGACCAGTTCGAGGGGCCGTTCTGGTCCTACAAGCGTTTTCCGGGGGTTGATTTTCGATCCGTGCTCGATGGGGATGTCGTCTACTCCGTGGTCAACGGGAAGATCTCCGCCAGAGATCTGGGACACGCCGCCACGGATACCTACACGAAGGAAGCCAATGGACAAGAATTCCATCCGGTCGACTGGAAGGTGCCTGAATTGTGGAAGGTGTCTACGTCCTTCAACCCAAAGAGCCGGACCGAGACCGTGATCAAAGCGGGTTCCCGCCTCTACACCCACTTCGACCAGACGCTGGTCGCCATCGATGTGTCTTCAGCAGAAACGAACCGCGCGGAAATGGTGTGGCAGGAAGAAATCGAAGAGGTGCCAGGGGAAATGCTCGCGGCAGACGGCAAGCTGTTTGTGGTGACCGAGGAAGGACGTCTGCTTTGCTTTGGTGGACGAAAAGGGCATCCTGTTTCCCACCCACGTGAAAATCGAGAGCCGGTTTCGGGGAAGCCTGGCGCGCTCGCTGAGCGGATACTCGACCTGGGGAAGGCCGACGAGGGATACGCCCTGGTGCTGGGTATCGAAGCCGGTGACCTGGTTCACGAATTGCTCCGCCACAGCCGCATGAAGGTCATTGCGGTCGATCCGGATCAGAAAAAACTCGACCAGTTACGGCGCGCCCTGGAGAAGGAGGGGATGGCTGAAAACCGCTTCCAGGCGATCGCTCGGAATCCGAGCGCGATCAGTCTGCCGCCCTACCTCGCCAACCTGATCTGTAGCGAGCAGGGAGACGTGGCCGCTGCGCTGACCGCGGAACAGATCTATGAGTCGCTGCGACCGTACGGCGGCGCGGCGGTGCTGCCCGGGCGTCCGGCAGATGATCACCGCCATCTTTTTGTCGAAACCGAGGGCTTGTTTGTCGCCCGGAGAGAAGGGGCGCTCGACCAGACCGATCAATGGACCCACGAGACCGGCAATGCGGCACGCTCCTTTTTTTCCAATGACCTTTTGGTTAAGGCGCCGCTATCCGTCCTGTGGTATGGAGACGGCGAGGGCTATGGATTCCGCAAGCCCAAGTTCTACGGGGCCAGTGTCAAACCCCAGGTGGCCGGCGGACGCTTGTTGGCCCTGCAACAACAAGCGCGCAAGTTGTTTGCGCTGGATATCTATACCGGGCGGAATCTGTGGGTGCGCGATGTCGAAAAGGCTTCGCGCTATGCCACCTTTGCTGACGCCATCTATCTGGCGCAGGACCGTCGGGTGGAGCTGCTGGATCCGGACACGGGGGAAACCCGGGAGCGCTGGAATCTGGAACCCAACTTCCCCGATGACCTCGAGGTGGGGCCTTCCGAGATCAGGGTCGAGGATGAGGTGATCGTGGTCGCCCTGCGCGGCAATAAGGATTTTGGCCTCGATAAGGGACGTTGGGACAGCCAGGTGCTGGTGGCCCTGGATCGACGGAGCGGGAAAAAGCTGTGGGAGCGCAGGGCCGAGCACCGTTTCAGCGGACCATCCATCGCGGTATCCGGGGGACGATTTTTCTGCGTGGATTCACATGCGCCGATGGACGTGAATGCGATCAGTCGTCGTGGCGGGGACCTCAGTACCTTGTCGGGCAAGCTCCTTTGTCTTGATCTCAACAGCGGGCAGGAGATGTGGACGCATCCCATGACCCAGGCTCCAGATGCCTTCAAGAGTCTCCATGTTTTCGAGCTTCGCGAACGGGATGACTGGGTGGCCGGTGCCCCGGAACACGGTCTGGTGATCGCCGGCCGGGGACGATTCACCCAGGCGTTGAAGATCGACGACGGGAACGTGGTGTGGACGAACGAGACCTGCGGCAGGCAACCCTTGTTGGTCAGTGAAGTGGACAAGACCTTCATCAATCAGTCGGGGCAGACCTACAATTTGCTTACCGGCGTTGCGATCGGCAAACCACCGGTGTTCAAAAAGTCGGGTGGATGCAACTACGCGGTCGGCAGCGCCGCCCTGGTTTTCGTGCGAGATCGCACCGCCGCCTATTTTGATGTCGAAAGCGGCAAGCGGTACGCCATACGAAATCTCAGAAGTGGTTGCTCGAACAGTTTTGTGCCGGCTGACGGCCTGCTGAACGTGCCGTGCTTTTCCTCCAATTGCATCTGCAACTATCCGATCCAGACTTCCTTCTCTATGTACCACCTGCCGGTGGTCGATGCCTGGCGAGCGGAACAGCCTCGATAGTCCGGTGTAACGGGGTACGGTGGCCCCGGACAGGCAAAAACGGCTACCGGGTAAAGCCAGGGACCACAGGGACCTAATAAAAGACCGCGAACCAGTACCCTTCGGTCGGAGTGGTCGGATCAAGAAAATCCATAGAGGGAACATGATGGTGGAGCCTATGGAGGAATATGAGAGCTTTGAAAACTTCCTGGAGGACCTTGTGAATATCAACGAAAGCTGTGGCCACCCGGAAAAAGAGCCTCTAGGCTAATCCTGTCATGCGTTTTCACGGCCTACTCATCGTACTATCCAGCCTGCTTGGCATGCCCAATTCCGCCCTTTGCGAGCAGGACCTTGCCTTCAACCGGGATATTCGCCCCCTGCTTTCCGACAAGTGTTTCCTTTGCCACGGACCGGCGGATACTAAGGGCGATCTTCGCCTAGACCGCCGTGAAGACGCGCTGTCGGTCATTACTCCTGGACATATCGCGCAAAGCGAATTGATCAAGCGCATTACCCATCCCGATCCGGAGGAACGCATGCCGCCTTCCGACTCGGGACGCACGCTTACAGCCCCTGAAATCGAATTGCTCAAACGCTGGATCACCGACGGTGCCCCCTGGCAAAAACACTGGGCCTACATTCCGCCCGTGCGCCCTCAACCACCCACGGTCAACAATCCGACCTGGCCGCAAAACGCCATCGACCCTTTCCCCCTCAACCGCCTGGAACGGGAGGGCCTGACGCCCAGTGCACCGGCGTCCCGCGAGATCCTGATCCGCCGGGTGAGCTTTGATCTCACCGGCCTGCCGCCCACCCCTGAAGAGATCGATGCTTTTCTCGCGGACCAACGCCCAGAAGCCTTTGAGCACGTGGTCGACCGCCTGCTCGCCTCCCCCCGCTTCGGTGAACGCATGGCCATGACCTGGCTGGACGCCGCGCGCTACGCCGACACCCATGGCTACAGCTTGGACCGACGACGAGTGATGTGGCCCTGGCGCGACTGGGTCATCCAAGCCTTCAATCAAAACATGCCTTTTGACCAGTTCGTCATCGAACAACTCGCGGGCGACCTGCTCCCCCATGCAACGCGCTCACAAATTCTTGCCACAGGCTTTAATCGCAATCATTCGATTCAAAGCGAAGGCGGCGTGATCAATGAGGAATATCGGGTAGAGACCGTGATCGACCGGGTGGAAACGACCGCAGCGGTTTTCCTCGGCCAGACCTTTGGCTGTGCACGCTGTCACGACCACAAGTACGACCCGCTATCCCAAAAAGAATTCTACCAGTTCTTTGCTTTCTTCAACAACGTGCCCGAAACCGCACACGTAGGTAACAAGGACAAAGACGTAGATCCGCCCGTGGTGCTCGCCCCAACGCTTGGCCAGCAGAAGCAACGGATGGAACTCGAACGTGAAATCACCCGACTGGAGAAAGCGGCCGAACAAGCCCCCGTGGTGGCGCCCGGCGACATGGAGCGCGTGTGGATCGACGACGCCATTCCACCCGGCACGCAAGCCCTCGGCAATGGCGGTGGCGCACAGGCCTTCGAGTTTGTCTCCGCACCCCACCCCGTCTTCTCTGGCAAAAATTCTTCGATGCGAAAAAGCACGGGACGCGGACAGCACCTGGTGCACAGCGCCCAGAGCGGAATGCCTCTCGGCGAAAACGCCCGCCTGTTCTGTTATGTCTATCTGGACCCGGTGGATCCACCCAAACAGATCATGCTGCAATGGCACGACGGCGGTGGCTGGGAACACCGCGCGGTCTGGGGCGGCGACCACATCCCCTGGGGAACGGCCGGCACCATCAGCCGGCACAACATGGGTGCCCTACCTGAATTCGGAAAATGGATTCGCCTTGAAGTCGAAGCCGCAAAAGTCGGGCTCCGCGCAAATTCGATGCTCAACGGCTGGGCGTTTACGCAATTCGACGGCACGGTCTATTGGGACAAGGCCGGGATCGTCAGTCGCGTGGCATCCCCGACGGAACACCAACTTTACACCGCGCGCCAACAGCTCGCTTCGTTGGAAAAGGGTTTCGTGCAAACCATGGTGATGGGCGATATGCCCACACCGCGTAAAGCCTTCGTGCTCCATCGCGGTGAATACGACAAACCTACCGAGGAGCGGGTACATCCGGCCCTGCCCGAATTCCTCGGCAGCTTGCCCCCGAGCGAAACCACTAACCGACTTACGCTCGCGCGCTGGATGGTCAGCGAGGAGAATCCGCTCACCGCTCGGGTCACCGTCAATCGCTTCTGGCAAATGCTTTTTGGCACCGGCCTGGTCAATTCGTCGGAAGATTTTGGCTCGCAAGGCGAATGGCCCAGTCATCCCGAGTTGCTCGATTGGCTGGCGGTTGAGTTCATGCACAACGGCTGGGATGTAAAAGCCCTGCTCAAACAGATCGTCCTCTCCGCCACCTATCAACAAAGCTCCAAGACCACACCTGCACTCAGCGAACGCGATCCGCACAACCGCCTGCTCGCACGCGGGCCCCGCTTTCGCCTGCCCGCAGAAATGATTCGCGACCAGGCACTGTACGCCAGTGGGCTCTACGTGGAAAACATCGGCGGAGAAAGCGTAAAACCTTATCAGCCGCCCGGCTTGTGGGCCGACGTGGTGTACGAAAACGCCCCGCGCTTCAAACAGGACCACGGCGAAAAATTGTATCGCCGCAGCATGTACACGTATTGGAAACGGTCCGTGCCGCCACCCAACCTCACCATCTTTGATGCCCCCACCCGCGAAGCCTGCGTGCTCAAGCGTGGACGTACCAACACGCCCCTTGCATCGCTGGTGCTCATGAACGATCCCACCTTCGTCGAAGCCGCGCGCAAACTGGGCGAACGCATCTTACGTCAGCCCGTCGGGTCTCGATGGGACTTCGCCTTTCGCCTGGCGACCAGTCGCCTCCCCTCCGCACACGAAAAACAGCAAATGCAAAAGCTGTATGAAAAACAACGGGACATCTATCGCAGCCAACCGGAGGAGGCTAAGAAATTGCTAACCGTAGGTGAATCTCCGTTCGACGAAACGCTCAACACCGGCGAGCTCGCCGCCTGCACCTTAATCGCCCATGTCCTGCTCAGCCTCGATGAAACAATTACCAAAAACTGAATCGCACAAAGCCGCGCTACAGCTCACCCGCCGACAATTGCTCGGTCGTGGCGGGATTGGCTTGGGCTCGATCGCACTCAACCATCTGCTACAGCCCGGCAGCTCTGCGGCCCTGACGCATTTCGCCCCTCGCGCCAAACGCGTCATCTACCTGTTTCAAAGCGGCGCGCCCTCGCAGCACGAACTCTTTGACCACAAACCTCGCCTCGAAAAAGATCACGGCAAGATACTGGACGCCGCATTTTTCAAAGGCCAGCGGGTCACCGGCATGACCGCGGGACAGGAAAAACGGGTATGCCGCTCGATTTACTCGTTTGCGCGGCACGGCCAAAGCGGCGCGGAGATCAGCGAACTGCTTCCGCATCTTTCGGGTATTGCCGACGATATCTGCATCGTCCGCTCGGTGACCACCGAGGCGATCAATCACGACCCGGCGATTACCTTTTTTCAGACGGGATTTCAGCAACCCGGTCGGCCGAGCATGGGCGCCTGGATGAGCTACGGCCTGGGCAGCGAAAACAGTAACCTGCCGGCCTACACCGTATTGATCTCCCAAGGCAGCGCCAAACGCGATTCGCAGGCGCTCTACGCACGGCTTTGGAATGCCGGTTTTCTCCCTTCCGCCCACCAGGGGGTTCAGTTCCGTTCACAGGGCGATCCGGTATTGTACCTTGCCAATCCACCGGGGATGAGCCGCGAACAACGCCGGGATGTCCTCGACCTCACCCAGGGATTCAACCAGGCGCACTACGACCAGGTCGGCGATCCCGAAGTACTGACCCGCATTCAGCAAGCCGAACTCGCCTACCGCATGCAAACCTCGGTCCCCGAGTTAATGGATACCGCATCCGAACCGGAACACATTTTTAAACTCTACGGCGAAAACGCCCGCACCCCCGGCACCTACGCGGCAAACTGCCTGCTGGCTCGCCGACTGGCCGAACGCGGCGTACGCTTTATCCAGTTGTTTCACCGCGGCTGGGACCAACACGGCGACCTGCCCCGCGACCTGCCCCTGCAATGCGGTGATGTCGACCAGGCATCCGCGGCATTGATCTCCGACCTCAAGCAACGCGGCATGCTCGACGAAACCCTGGTCATCTGGGGCGGCGAGTTCGGGCGTACCGTCTACGGCCAAGGCAACCTCGACCTCAAGCGCTACGGCCGCGATCACCACCCCCGCTGCTTCTCGATGTGGATGGCCGGCGGAGGCGTCAAGCCCGGCCTGACCTACGGGCAAACCGATGAATACGGTTTTGACGTCGTGGAAAATCCCATGCACGTCTATGACCTCCACGCCACCATGCTGCACTGCCTCGGCATCAATCACGAACGCCTCACCTACCGCTTCCAGGGCAGGGACTACCGCCTGACCGATGTGCACGGTGAGGTCAAACAAGACGTGCTCGCATGAACGAGCCCAACCCATGCTTTTGAGAGCGGGTAGCTTGTGTAAGCCGAGGGGAAAGCTCGGGGTCACCCCGCGGGCTGACCCTTAATTTCTTCTGGAGGGCGGACGTCCCCGTCCGCCATTTTTTGTATTTAACCAGTCTCTAAAACTACGTGCTATGCAGCGTTGTCCTCTCCGGCGCCGGTTCCTTGTATTCCACAAAATAGGGGAGAATCAAATGTTCTAAGATTGAGAGCGCGGGACCGAGTTGTGTAGCAAAGGTGATCGGGCATGTACGAACTTTTGCGAAACAACCCGGCCAGAAAGAATTCTCTACATGAAACCATCCTCTCCTACTCGGCGTCATTTTCTAAAAGGCGCGGGGGTCTCGATTACCTTGCCGGCGCTGGAAAGCCTTGCTGGGCCTGCCGCGACAAACCCTGCCAAGGCTTCTCGCCTGGTTTGCATCGGGTCGTTCCTCGGTTTCCACCAGCCGGCTTTCTTTCCGGAGCAAGCGGGAGCCGATTATCAAATGCCCACTCTGCTAAAGCCTCTGGCTGCGCATCGCGATAACTTTACCGTCTTTTCGGGGCTCGATCATCGGGCCGCCAATGGACACGGCTCGTGGAGCAATTTTCTCAGTGGACAGGACCCCAATGATTATTCGTTGGATCAAATGGTTGGTGATGAGTTGGGGCAGAATACGCGCTTTCCTTCCATCCAACTTACCGCGGGTAAAGCAAGCCGCCCTATGAGTCATACCCGGCAAGGAGTAGCCCTGCCGATGGTCCAGCGGCCGTCGGTACTGTACAATAGATTGTTTGCTTCGCCGGAAGACCGTGCCCGTAATGAATATTTGTTGCGCTCAGGCCATAGCGCCTTGGATGTTGTGCTGGACGATGCCAAGCGGTTACAGCGATCGGTTTCAGCGGCGGACCGGGCCAAGTTGAGTGAGTATTTTGATTCGCTGCGGGCGGTTGAAAAGCGCATGACCCAGCAGATCCGTTCGGTCAATGATCCTGTGCCGGAAACGGATTACCGCATGCCGGATTACGATCCGGTAGCGCCCACATTACAGCTTGAAGCCGAGAAAATTATGTATGACTTGATGGCCCTCGCATTGGAGACCGATTCAGGTCGCGTGCTGAGTTTGTTCATTGGGGGCCTCGGTCAGGTATTTACCATTGGTGGTGAAACGCTTCAGGCGGGTTACCACGCGCTGTCTCATCACGGCAACGATCCGGATACGATCGCCGATCTGATTAAAGTGGAGGTCGAGCACATGCGCTCCTTTGAGAATTTCCTCGCACAGCTAAAATCGAAAACGGATGTGCAGGGACAGCCTTTGTTGGATAGCACCGTGGTGTTGTTTGGTACGGGAATGGGAGATGCCAGTCGTCACGCCAATACCGACTTGCCGACCCTGGTTGCCGGTGGCGGTTTCAAGCATGGTAACCACATAGCGGTCGATCGCAAGGGGAGCCATGCACCGCTATTAGGAGATCTGTATCTGACCCTGATGCAGCAGCTGGGCATGGAGGCCGATCAGTTCTCTAATGCTACGCGCAATTTGAACCACCTGTTCAGCTAGTATCGATATGAAGCTGTTGTTGGTTAACCTGTGTCTTGTGGCGACAGCCCTGGTGTTGAATGCGGGCGAACCGCTGCCCGAATTGGCGTTCGATTTCATCGGAAATTATTGCCTCGATTGTCACGATGCGGACACCGAAAAGGGGGAGATCAACCTCGATGTGCGGAGGGTGGATTGGACGGATACCTGGGGCTTTACGAACATCATGTAGGGGCGGGCCGGAGTAAGAGCGAAGCGATGCATCTGGTCGTTCGCAATGCGCTGATCTCGCCTAGCTTTCGTTATCGTACGATGGAGGACGGTCCGCTGGATGATGTTGATCTGGGGATTCGGCTGGCCTATTTTTTAACGGGCGGGCCACCGGATAGTGCCCTGCAGGCAAAGGTCGATTCGGGGAGTCTGAACAAGCCCGGAGTATTGCGCTCTCAGGCTGAGAAGCTTTTGCCTGCGAAGCCTGGTGCGGCCTTGATCCGAAACTTTACCGGTCAGTGGCTGGATACCCGGCTGCTCCCGGATATTATGCCGGATCCGAAGTTTAAGTTTATCCTCAAGGACGAGTTGGCGGCTCGGGATGAGGTTGAGTATTTCTTTGCGGAGATGCTTCGTGAGAATCGCCCCATGACCGACTTTATCGATCCCAACTTTACCTGGACCACTTCGCGCATGGCCAAAAATATTTATGGAATGAAGGGCGTTAAAGGGACGAAGGGGGATGGGATCCAGCGTGTGACGTTCCCCCGGGGAGGGCGCTACGGCGGGGTATTAGGGCAGTCCGCCGTAATGATGGCCACGGCCAATGGCGTGGATACGCAACCGGTGTTACGCGGTGTCTGGGTGCTGGAAAATATTCTGGGTATGGCGACGCCTCCACCGCCCAAGGCGGTCCCCGCACTCACTCCGGATACTGTAGGGGCCTTGACTCCTCGTGATTTATTGGCCGCGCACACCACCGAGTCGTCTTGCGCGGGCTGTCACCGTAAGATCGATCCGGTTGGATTCGTTTTGGAGAATTTCGACCCGGTCGGACGCTGGCGCGATGAATGGCCGGGCATTCATGTTCCGATCGATGCCGCATCAACCCTGCCGGATGGAACCGAAATCAACGACATCATCGACTTGTTTTCTGAATGTCTGGCCGAACATCTGATGACCTACGCGACCGGCCGCGTACCCAATTACTCAGAGCGCAAGGAGATTGCTGAGATCGTTGCCAGGAATCATGAATCGGGCAATGGACTCAGGGACTTGGTCCTGGGGCTGATCGAGAGCGAAACGTTTCGGACCAAGTAAGGGCTGGCCAGGTGTTTGGAGATAGGGGTGAAAATTTGGACGCTCAAAATTCACGCGCACGGGTCACGCGCACGGGTCGGACCACGGC
>JBLIND010000051.1:0-22600 GCA_047639095.1 Candidatus Omnitrophota bacterium
AGCCAGCGGATGCGCGTTGATTTACGTGACCCATCAGCGGGAGAACCTCCCGGCCTGCATCACCCATCGCATTCGCCTCAAAGGCGGTCGGGTCGTCCGCAAAGAACGAACATCGTAACAGGGCTGCCCACAGCCGTGGGCAATACCCTCCACAACCAATAAAGCAGCTTGCCCGACTCCTCCGATCAAGCTAAAAGTCGCTCATGAATGTACTCGAAGCAATCAAAAGCCGCCCGCTCGTCGGCGATGGAGCCATGGGCACCCAACTCATGTACGCGGGCCTTGAACAAGGCGGCTGCGGCGAAGCATGGAACCTCCACGAGCCCGAAAAAGTACTCAAGATTCAACGCTCTTATGTCGAGGCCGGATCCGATTGCATCATCACCAATACCTTCGGCGGCAGCACCATTATGCTGAACCGACACAGGCAGAAAAACAATTGCGCGGAAATCAACGGAGCTGCGGTCGCCATCGCCCGCGAAGCCTTCGGCGGCAAGCCCGGCTACGTCCTCGGCGATATCGGCCCCTTCGGCGGCATCATGGAGCCCTACGGCGAAATCCCGGCGGCCGACGTGAAGGCCTCCTTCGAGGTTCAGGCCAAAGCCTTGGTCGAAGCGGGTGCCGATGCCATCATCATCGAAACCCAGACCGCCCTGGAAGAGCTCGCCCTCGCGGTGAACGCCGCGCGCGAAGCGGGAGCTGCCATCATCATCGGCTCACTCGCCTATGATGTCACCACCGATGGCTCGACCTTTCGCACCATGATGGGCGTCGACCCGGAACGGGCGGCCGAATTCATGGCCGAGATCGGCGTGGATATTCTCGCACTCAACTGTGGCACCGGCATGGACATGGCCCGCGCCCTCGAGGCGGTTAAACGGTACCGAAGCGTCAGCGACCTGCCGGTGATGGCCCAGCCGAACGCCGGCTTGCCCGTGTTGGAAAATCTGAAGGTGATCTACAAGGAAACCCCGGAAGAGATGGTGGCGGGCCTCCCCGCCCTGCTCGAAGCGGGTGCGAATATCGTAGGCGGTTGTTGTGGAAGTACCCCGGAACACATCGCCGCGTTTCGGAAAGCCGTAGACGCATTTGCCAAGGCGTGAGGCAAAAGAAGTAGCACGGAATTTATTCCGTCACAGAGCACTCAGAAAAAGAACGAAGCTACATCTGTTTACACGCAGGACGTGAGACGGAATAAATTCCGCGCTACGCCAGGGACCTAAATCTCCAGAAACAGCCCCCCATCTTCCACCGTAAAGCCCACCCCGGCAGCTTCCGCCGCTTCCTGCAAAGCCGCGTGAAAGATCACCTTCGGCTCCGGACCGAACTCCAGGCGGCGCATCAGCCCTTCGCCTTTTTTCTCCCCGACCATCAAGCTCAGCAGCAGCCCTCGCCGCTTGCAACTCACTTTCCCGCCATCCGGCAAGTCCGCGGCGATGCCCTTCATGATCACATCCGCGTAGTTCACCCCGATGCGGGATCCATCCGACTGATGCTCCGGCAAGCGTTCGATCGCCTCCGGCGTTTCTCTTCCAATTTCAATGCGCATACGTATCCCCTACCGCTCTTCCTTTGAGCCAACCAGCGAAAAATGAATCGTCTGCAGGACCATCAGCCATTTATGATTTCGATTCTCCGCTGAACAGATGCAACCCGCCGGATTTCGTTCCGGGTGCCAGCTGAGCACATCGGATAAGGGCCGACCGGCCAGCGGATGTGCGGCTTGCAGAAGGTGGATAATCTCGTCACCGTTGCTTTTATACGAACACATCGACCGATAGCCCAGATGATCCTTCGCGGGCTCCGCGTGCATATGGCGGATGAGATAATCATCGCCATCGGCCTCCAACTGTACCGCGTAAACAAATTTCAAGGGTACCCCGCCATCGCTGCACGTGCTACCGATAAAATTAAACCGGGCGAGCACCTGGTCACCCGTGTGAACGAGCTCGGTCATTTGCGTACTCCATCGACGCAGCGCCTTCAGGGGAAAGGCATAGCCGACTTCCTGATCCGCAACCGCCTGGGGTGCATCATCGGTGTTCACATGGTCCGCCGCGTACGGTGCCCGACGCAGCTTGCAGTCCAGGAGGCTGCACCCCACGCAGGGAATCTGCTTCGCCGGGACCCGCTCGGGAAACGCGGTGATGCCAAAAATGGCGAGCATGGATTTCTGGGGCACCAGCTGCCCGGATTCCAGAACCGTCAACTCCGCAGCTTCTAACGCTGGCGCAAGTAGTCGATTTTCAGAGACATCCCATCCGTCGTAACCGGGGCAATAGTGCGGAAGCAACATCTCCCCATGTTCATCCACGGTCTGGCACAAACGAAAACCTTCGACCACGATCCGCTCTTCGATATACGCCGCCGCAAAGGCATTCAGGGCATAGGCTTCGTCCGGCCGATCCTCGTCCCAATGAGCTTTGATCGCGGTATCCACCGCCACGCCCGCACTGATCGAAAGCACATAGACCGCATGACAGCCGGCGTCCTCAAATCGCGCCGCGAGATACGCGCTGTGCAATTCAATCCCGCCGTCCAGCTGCACGCAATCCAGGCTCAGGGATTGAATATCGATTCGCCGATCGACGGCCCAGGCTTGGGCATGTTGACCAAACCAACGTCGGGTTCGATCCGCGAGCGCACCGGAATCGCCGCCGCGCAGCTTGCCATCCGGATAACCCAGGTGACGCGCGAAGTGTTCATCCGAAACTTGAATCGCATTCGGGCCATCGCTCATTGCATGCCTCCAGTTTCGACCGGCACGAACTGGCAACCGTAGACGAAGTGATCAAAAAAATCCTCGTGCGATTCCAGCTGCACATGTTGGATGGTTTTCACCAGGGCATGAATCGCATCGCGGCGGCGAGTCGAACAAAGGGCAATCGTTGCCCCTTCCAGTGAAGCATTCCCCACCTGGACAATCGTCGCGTCCGGCAAATTCGGGATCAGGCCGATCCGTTTCGCCGCTGCAACATCGATGTGACGCGCAAAGCCTCCGGCGAAATAAAAGACGTCAATATCCTCGTAGGCGATACCGTAGCGTTCAAAGACGATCTGCAAACCCGCCACGTTGGCCCCTTTCGCCTGGGCGAGCAGGCTGATGTCGTTCTCAAGCAGATACACGCGTTCCTCCTCGCTCACGACAAAGCGACCATCACCGTTGGTCAGTCTTCCCAGCTCGTTCATCCGGTCGGTGCGGAGCAGCTCGCTCAACAGATCAATCAAGCCCGAACCACACAGTCCTTGCGGCGCAACATCACCGATCACACCCATTTCAACCATGTCTTCCTCAAAGGCCACGCGTTCAATCGCGCCATCCACCCCCGGCATGCCACAGGACAGTTCGCCCCCCTCGAATGCGGGGCCCGCCGGGCAGGAGGCTGCCAGAATCTTGTTTCGATTGCCTAAGACCAGCTCGGTATTGGTCCCGATATCCATGAGCGCGACCAGCCGATCCTCCTGATCCAATTCAATCGCGAGCAGGCAGGCCGCAGTGTCGGCACCAACGTGCCCACCGATCAGCGGCAGGCCATACACGCGGGCCTTGGGATGGATCGGCAGGCGCAGCTCCTTCGCCGGCTTCTCCAGATGCGTCGATGAGCGCTTGCCTTCGAGCATCTCCAGCTCGGTGATCGATTTGTAGGGTTTCTGGCCCACCGTATACACGCTCAAGCCAAAGAGAATGTCCCGCATGGTCGCGTTGCCCGCGATGACGATCTCGTAAATATCCAGCGGGTTGATCGGTAACGCTTCGATAGCATGCGTGAGATAGCCGAGCAACACGCGTTGCAGCAGCCGACCTTTGCGCTCGGTATCGTAATGGATGCGGGCCATGACATCCGATCCGCCAAAGCGTTGGGGGTTTTCAAACGCTTCACTCGCGTGGAGATGACCGGTTTCCAGATCGATGAGTCTTAAGGCGACGGTGGTGGTGCCCAGGTCAACCGCGATGCCATAGATCGGGCCGGTCGAGCGTGCGATCTCCTCGCCATCCATCAGAATGCGATCCCCGTCGCGCGTAACCGCCGGGTGCAACTCCATGGTTTTGCCACTGACGGGAAGATTGCATCCCTCGTCGGTAATTTTCACATCGCCGCGACGTAAAGTATGACAACGAACGGTTCCGCTGGTGCCTTCAACACAGGTGCGACAGGACAAGCGAAAGGCATCCTGGAGATGGGATTCCTGCTCGGTCAGCGGCGAAAGCAAGTCCATGCCTTCCACGACTTCCATCAGGCATTCCCGGCATTTACCTTGCTGATTACAGGTCGTCGGAACACGAATCCCTGCCGCATCGGCGAGTTGGAACAAAGTCTTCCCCGCTTCGACTTCGAGGGTGTGATGATTAATTTCGAGCTGAACGCTCATGGCAGCAGATCAGGCGCGTTGGGCCTTCGCCAGTTCCATGAAGAGTTCGACCGCCGCGGCCGCGTCGTCGGCGTAGCCGTCCGCACCAATTTCGTCCGCAAACATCTGGGTGACCGGCGCGCCACCGACCGTACAGGGAATGTGACCCAGACCAGCTTCCTCCATCGCCTCAATCACCTTCGCCATGTAGCCCATCGTAGTGGTGAGCAGCGCGCTCATACCCAGGATGGTGGCCTTGTGCTCGCGCACGGCATTGATGTACATCTCCGTGTTTGCATCGACGCCGATGTCCACGACCTCGAAGCCCGCGCCTTCTGCCATCATGCAGACCAGGTTCTTACCAATGTCGTGGAGATCGCCTTTAACCGTGCCCATGAGTAAAATCCCGGCAGGTTGAACCTCATCGGACTCGGACAAAATCGGCTGGATGATCTTCATCCCGGCTTTCATCGCCCGAGCGGCAATCAAGACCTCCGGGACATAGAGAATGTTGTTCTTAAAGTCCTCACCGACCACGGCCATGCCCGCGATCAGGCCTTCCTCCAGGACTTCCTTCACCGGACGTTTCCATTCGTGGATGTACTTGTCCGTGAGGGCGTTGATTTCCTTCGCTTTGCCCGTGTAGAGCAACTGATTCATTTCGGCGTAATCGGGACGTTCTGACATGGCGGCATCTTTACCGGGGGATGTTCGAGTGACAAGGTTTAAGGACGGGGAAGTGAAATCACATCGGCGCAATACGCTCCGAGCCCATGTCGGTGCTCAGGTTCACATGCGCGTTAAAACTACGGCGGATCAGTTCGTGCTTGGTCGCCTGGTGATCGGCGGAATCCCAGCGGTCTTCGAATTCCCAGGGATCGACCGCGAGGTCGTAGAGCTCGCCCAGGTCGTGGCTGTGATACATCGACAGCTTATACTGCGCATCGCGATACATGGTCGCAAAGGCGCCGGAACCGCCGGTGAAGTGCGGGTCAAGGGCATCGAAATATTCGCACCGGGCGAAGGCTCTAAGCTCGGAGCCATCCACTTCGCCACGCAACACGGGCAACAGACTTTTTCCCTGAAAATAGTCTGGCACCTCCAGACCGGCGAGCTCGAGAATACTTGCGCTTTTGTCCAGCAGCTCGACCAGGCCGTCGCATTGTTGACCCGCCTGAATGCCCGGGCCAGCGAAGATCAGGGGCACGCGAACGAGCCCCTCGTAGAAGCGACAACCTTTATACATCAGACCGTGATCTCCCAGCGTCTCGCCATGATCGCTGGTAAAGATGACCACCGTGTTCTCGCGCTGACCCGTTTGATCCAGCACATCCAGGATGCGGGCGAACTGATCGTCGATCTGAGCGATCATCGCATAATAATCCGCCTGCTTGCGCCGGGCGTCGTGTTCTTCCGGCGTACGGACTTCATCCTGGAAATCGACGGCGGCGAGTTTCGCTTGTTGCGCCAAATCCGATTCACGAAAATAGGGTCCCGGCAGGGCTTCCGAATCAAACTGGTCGGCATAGGACTTCGGCGGCGTGAACGGCGGGTGCGGATCGTAGACGTTCACGTTCAGCATCCAAGGGCCATCATGATCCTGGGAGATGAACTCGATGCTCCGCTCGCTGGCCCAGGTGGTCTGATGAAACTCCGTCGGCACACGCTCCGGAGACAGCCGCATCGCATCGAGATCGCCCCCTTTTTTACGCACCCACTCCGCGTAGTCGTGCCCGGTTTTCCAATCGTCGCGCGGCGCGTGGCTGAACTTCCAATAGCTGAAACCATCGTCGATCCGCGGCTCGGTGCGATGGCCCGAGCTCCGCAGATGAAACTTTCCGATGAGCCCACAGGTGTAGCCGGCATTCGCCAGGAGTTTGGAGATCACCGGCGGATGATCCGGGAACGTGTCATTGCCATTACGCGTGTGATGCAGGCGACTCGGATAAAGCCCCGTCATGTACGAGCTCCGCGACGGCGTACAAATCGGGCTCTGGCAATAAGTATGGGTAAAGGTCGTGCCTTCTGCGACCAGCCGATCCAGCGTCGGCGTCCGCACATGCGGATTACCCAGCGCCCCGATCGTGTCGAAGCGTTGTTGATCCGTTACATACCACAGAATGTTGGGCCGACTCATGAGCGTGTCTTATCACCGAGCCAGACCACAGGGCAATCGCGTAGCACGGAATTCATTCCGGCCCATGTCCAAAGGTCGTTCACTTTCTTATTCCTCTGGGACGGAATAAATTCCGTATAGCTACGGGCTTCAGCCCGAACAAAACCAGGCCCACGCCCATGAGCAAAAACACCAGGGACATCGGTCGCGTGACCAAAGGCAACCAGCTCCCGCCCGACTGCATCAGGCCCGAACAGAGATTCTCTTCCGCCACTGGCGCGAGTACAAAACCGATCACAAAGGGTGCGAGCGGAATCTTCGCACGTTCCATGACAAACCCCACCAGGCCGAAGCCCAGCATGACCCACACATCAAACATCCGGCTCGACAGGGCAAACGAACCGATCACACAGAAGACCAACACGACCGGCAAGAGCACATACCGCGGAATGTCGGTCAAGCGGGTGATCCAGCGAACGGACAGCCACATAAACACCGCCATGAAAAGATTGGCGACGAGGTACGCGCCCATGATCGTGTGCACGATTTCGGGATTGTTGGTGAACAACAAAGGCCCCGGTGTTAGGCCATGAATCACAAAAGCCCCGAGCAGAATCGCATCGATGACGCTTCCCGGGATGCCCAGGGCAATCAGGGGAATCAACGCGCCGCCCACAGTGGCGTTATTCGCGGCCTCTGATGCGACGATCCCGGCCTCGGCACCCGTACCAAAGGTCTCGGGCTCCCTCGATAGATTTTTCGTCGCTGAATAAGCCATCACCGAGCCTATATTCGCCCCCACCCCGGGCAGAATCCCCACCCCGGTTCCGATGAGCGACGAGCGGATCAAATTCACCGCCTGCTTTTTCCAGTCGGCCCATTTCAGGAACAAACCTTTGTGATCGCCCGTAATTTTTTCGGCCCGATCTTCCAGGTGAAGCAGGTCCTGCAGGATCTGACTCAAGGCAAAGAGCCCGATCAACACCGGCAACAACTTAAACCCATCCGAAAGCGCATCGATGCCGAAGGTCAGGCGGATCTGACCGGTCGCGGGGTGCATGCCGGGCATGGAAATCAGCATCCCCAACAAACCCGCGAAGAGTCCTTTCCACAGCGAGCCCTGGCTGACCGAAGCAATCAGCAGCAAGGCCATAAACACCAGGGAGAAAAACTCGAAGGGCCCGAACTTCGTGGACCAACGCGCGAAGGGCTCCGACAACTGCCAGAGGAACAACCAAGAGATTAGACCGCCAACCAGCGAGGCGCTAATCCCGAGTCCAAGCGCACGACCAGGCCGACCGCTCTTTGCCAGAGGATAGCCATCGAGCGTGGTCATGATCGACGCTGGCGTACCGGGCATGCGCAACAGGGTCGCGGTAATTAACCCGCCGCTCACTGAGCCGACATACATGGAGACGAGCAGGACCATCGCATGGCCGCTTTCCAGGTGATAGGTCAGCGGCAGGGTCAGCGCAATCAACATGGCCCCGGTTAACCCGGGAATGGCGCCCACGGTAATCCCCAGCGAAACGCCGAGCGCCATCAAGGCAAACACGACAGGATCATTGAACACGCCCATCATGGCAGGTCCACCACGAGAATCTGCGTAAACAACCAGGTGCAGCCCACCGCAACGACCAACGCCACGGAGCTGACCAGCAGCCAGGCCTTTGGACGTCGCACGTCGAGCAGCGCCGCGGCCGCGAGGAGGAACAGCAGGGTCGCCGGCATAAACGAAAGTCCGCCCAGATCCATGATCAATACGTATACCACGGTAAGCGCGGTCAAGGCGGCGGCCGGTGGCCAATTAACCGGTTGGCGTGAAACCACTTCGCGCGATCGACGAAGCAACAGCAGGATACCGATCGCCAGCAGCAGTCCGCCCACGATGGACGGCAAATTCGGCAGGCGAATCATCTCGCCAGTTTTCACCTGGGCAACCGCCTGCTCGCGGTGTCGTATTTCCTCGGCCAGCGCCGCCCCGGAAAGAAAAACCGGCGCGACATGCAGGCGTTCCAGGTCCGCGCGCACATTGGGTAGCAGCATGACTGCTTTCAACGCATCGACCATGATCTGCACGCGTTCCGGAGCCGTCCCTTTTGGCGCCCACCAGAATTGCATGTTGCTTTCCACTACCGGGACCCCCTGCTCCATCGCCGTGAGCACATCCGGCAAGGCCGCTTGACGCTCGTCGCTCAACACCGCAAGTGCCCGCAAGCCTGCCGGCTGAAACTGCGCATATTCGGAGACGGAAAAAATTGATGCATCGATGTGCCCGCCGGTCAGCGCGCCGAACCGTTTGGCGCCCCCACCGGATTGTACATAGCGGAAACGTGCGCCGGGAACCGCCATCTCCAACTGGCGGGCCGCGAAGTGGCTGGGCGCGCCGATGTTCGCGCCAAGTAAAATAGTGTCCGGATGAGCGGCCGCTTCGTCGAGAATCGCGCGCAGGTTCGCATATGGACTCTTGTCCGCCACGCCGAGAATCATGTCGACCTTGCCCGTACCCGCGATGGGGATGAAGGCTTCCGGACCATAGGCTACGGTGCCGGAATAACGGGCGCTCAGGATGCCCTCATGCAGGTTCAGCAAGGTGTACCCATCGGGATGCGCGTTCTTTACCTGGCGGCTACCGATGGTTCCACCTGCGCCGGGCACATTGATGACGACCAGCGGTTGCGCAAGCACCGCATGATCGCGAAAGCCCCGTTGCATAATACGGACAAAGGTGTCGCTACCTCCGCCGGCGGAAAAGGGTACGATGATCTTGATCGGCCGGTCGGGGTAGGTCTCTCCGAAGGTGGAGGTCAGGGTGAGGAGAGCGATGAAGTATGAGAGCACGAAGGTCCGGGGGACGGAGCGGTGCTCCATAGTACGGGTCCGGGGAGTCAGGGTCATATCTTACTCGAAATCAATTAAGTCGGCGTTCCGATGATCTGAACGATTTTTAAAACGTGTTCCTATAATCGGAACGTCGGTTCAATCTGCATAACGCGATCGAAACCGTCGATGCAAGGCCTTATCGCCGTGCGGATCGGTTGGGTCAGCCATTTCCGCCTCCGAATACCCGCTCTGGATACCGGTGATCTGGATGTGCAGACCATCCAGGGTGAAGTGCACGCGCCAGGTCCGATAGGCGTAGATGAATCCATCGTCCTCCTCGCGGATGCGCTTTCGCGAATCGAGCAAGGGCGGATATTTCAAATTGCTCGCACAAGCTGCTTCGAGTTGCACCCCGCTCTCTTCGAGCACCTGCAGGCGCTCCTGCGCCTCCGCTTCGAACGCCATCGTATGCTCCACGCCTTCCTTGTACCAGGAGGGCACGCATCCGGCATGGGCATCGGCAAAATCGAGGTAGGGTTTGATGTCCAACACGGGGGTGCCATCAATTAAATCGCCGCCGGAGACCGTGAGGCCCTTGGCATCGACCGCGACCAGCTTGAGCGAGCTCAACCCGATGGGATTCGGTCGATGCGGCGAGCGCGTCGCGAAGAGCCCGATCTTGATCTCTAACCAGCGCGGCGGGCGCACCTTGGCTTTCCAGCCTTTGGCCGCATGAAAATGATAGAGCACCCAGATGCGATCGTCTGCCTGGTATCCGTCGAAAGCACCTGCGAGATTCAACCCGGATGCAAAGCGGATCTCCCCTGTTCGCGCATCATCCATGCCGGACTGTACCGGAGCATTCGCCTTATACGCGCCGGCAGAATGGTAGGTGCCGATCGCTTGATACGTGATGGGTGCTGACATGGAATCCGTTGTGAAGATTTCAGGCGAATCGCCTTTTTCGTTGGTGAGGCTTCTGGGTACCGTATATAGGATAAAAGGCAATGCGCGTTTCTCACATCTTATCGATTCACCTGCGATGGATCCTACTCCTGGTATGTGCGACCACCCACCCGGGCTGGGCCCACCTGGTGACATTGCCGTATTTCAATGACTTCTCGGAGGATGCAGACGACTTTTTTGCCCCCAGTCACAATGGGTACAATTGGGGATACGACTGGCGGACCCACAACTACCAGACCTGGGTAACGGTGGGGAATCGAGCGGTCAGTGCCACGATCGAGGCCCGGGCCCTCGGGGGGGATCCCGCCAGTGCAACCGACTTCAAACTCGCCTGTACCGTGGATCCCCTGGCCATCGTCGGCTCGAATACCATCGGCTTTGGTGCACTCGGTTCGGACGATGATTTCAGCGGTGGAGCGACTTCGGGTTATTACCTGGCAGATGTACGAACCTTGGAAAATCGGATTCGCATCGTGCGAGTACAGAGTGGAAATATATTTATCGGGCCGGAGCGGGACATCGTCGGACTGGACCTGAGAGACCTGGAGCCCTTTGAGCTGGAGCTGATCGGAACCTATGCCGGGGGGGCGCTGAACCTGGCGTTCACGGTGCGGCGCGGGGCGGCCAGCGATACTCTGAACGCCACCGACAACGCGGTCCTCACGGGTCAAACCTTCGGCCTGCGGAGTCGCACCGCGAGTGGCACTTCCAGCCTGGAAGTCCACTTCGATGATGTGCTCTTACGCCCTTTGCATCTCGTAAATTCCGAGAGCACGCCCCCTCCCTTCGCCCAGGTTGGCCTGCCGTTCAGTTTTACGCCCGTCGCCCTCGCCGATCCTGCTGCAGCGGTCAATGTAACCGGCATCAATCTCCCCGCCTGGTTACAGGTAAATGCAGGCACGCTGTCCGGCACGCCCGGTCCGGGCGATGTTGGCCTGCCGCGTATCACCCTGCACTTTGATTCCGGGGTTGCACAAACGGACCAGACCTTCGATCTATCGGTGATCCACCCGGCGGGCCCGATGATCAGTGAGTTCATGGCAGAAAACCAGGGAAGCCTGCTCGACGAGGACGGCAACTCCCCGGATTGGATTGAGCTGTTTAACCCCGGCACTTCGACGGTACAGCTGGCGGGCTGGCACCTGAGCGACGACCCTCTTGTACCGCAGAAGTGGATGATCCCATCGGAGACCACCCTCGCCCCGCTCGGGTTCACGGTCATTTTCGCCTCCGGCAAAACCAACGCAACACATGCCAACTTCCGGCTCAACAATCGGGCGGGTGAATACCTGGCCCTTGCCCATCCGGATGGCTCACCCGCTTCGGTGATCGCCAGCCATCCCAAACAGCGGGCGGACATCAGCTACGGGGCGTTTGGTGATTACACCACGACGGGCTACCTGCTGGAGCCGACACCGGGTGCGGCGAATGTTTCAACCGGCTTTATCGATTTTGTGGAAGACACGCGTTTCTCCCTCGACCGGGGGTTTTACGAAGGCAGCCAGGTGGTGACGGTTCGCTGTGACACCGTGGGCGCGACCCTGGTCACCACGACCGACGGATCGACCCCGTCGCTGGTCAATGGCAGCACACACGTTGCCGGCGTCACCAATGCGCCACAGGTCGTGTTGAATCTTACGCAGACCACCGTGCTCCGCGCCCGTGCGTTCAAGCCGAGTTGGATGCCGTCCAATACCGACACGCAGAGCTATCTATTTCTGGTCGATATCCTCACCCAGCAGGCCAATGGCAGCGCGCCTCTGGGCTGGCCCTCCGGCAGTGTGAACGGTCAGGCCTTTGACTACGGCATGGATCCCGATGTCACCTCGCAATTCAGCGCTGCCGAACTGGCGGCCGCGATGACGAACCTTCCGACCTGGTCGCTGGTGACCGATCTGAGCAAGCTGACCGATCCCGCCACCGGGATTTATGTGAACGCGGAATATCGCGGCATCGACTGGGAGCGCACGGTTTCCATGGAGTGGATCGAAGCGAATCAGCAGCCCGGGTTTCAGATTGACGGCAGCCTGCGCATCCGCGGCGGCGCCAGCCGGGTCGCCAGCAATCCCAAGCACTCTTTTCACCTCTATTTCCGGGATCAGGCCTTGAACTTTCCGCTCTTTGGATCGGAAGGCGTCGATGCATTCAAGCGAATCGATCTGCGCACCACGCAGGGCACGTCCTGGCATCGTACCGGCAGCAACAGCACCATATTTAATCGCGATGTCTTCGGGCGGGATACGCAACGGGATATGGGTGCGCCTTACACGCGGAGCCGATACCACCACCTGATGATCAACGGCATCTACTTCGGACTTTTTCAAACCCAGGAGCGCCTGGATCGCTTTTACGGCGCCTCGTACTTTGGCAGGGATAATGCCGAATACGATGTGTTTAAAACCCGTACGAAATCGCATCGGGTGGAAGCCCTGGATGGAGATGAAATCGCCTGGACGGCCTTGTATGATGCGGCGGTTGCCGGCTTCGCGTCCGATGCGGAGTATTTTGCTGTCCAGGGACGTGACGTGAACGGCGCAATCGATCCGGGCGTCAGCAACCTCGTGGATGTGGTGAACCTCATCGATTACATGCTGGTGATTTTCCACACCGGCAGCACGGATGGACCGGTGAGCCTCGGCGCGAACGTTCCGAAAAACTTTTACGCCCTGCGCCCGCGGGATGGCCGATTCGGTTTCCGCTTTTTTATTCACGACAACGAAGACACCTTAAATACCCTCAATCGTGACGGCACCGTGAGCAACAATACCGGGAGTCGCATTACGCACTTTAATCCGAAATGGCTGCATCAACAGCTCATGGGCAATGCCCGGTATCGCCGCTTGTTCGGCGACCGGACGCATCGACACTTGTACAACCAGGGGGCCTTGAGCCCCAGTGCGAACACCGCCCGCTTCTTTGCCCGGGCGGGAGAAATCAGCGAAGCCGTGATCGGCGAATCCGCACGTTGGGGCGACGCGGTGACGGCGAGTCCGCGTCTGCCGAGTCACTGGCAAAGTGCGATTAACGCCGTGGTTTCCGGATACATGCCCACGCGAGGCAACATCCTCGTCGGTCAGTTGCGCTCGCGTGGGCTGTACCCGAATGTAGATGCGCCAACCTTCAGCCAACACGGCGGCCAGGTCAGCAACGGTGTAAACATCGGCGTGAGCGCGAGTGCGGGAACGATCTATTTCACCGAGGACGGCCAGAGCGACCCGGCGGATCCCGGCGCCGCAGTGTTCAGCGGAGGCATCCCTATCACCCTGCCGTTGACAACGCTGCGCGCTCGCGTGCTGGACGGTGGGGAATGGTCGGCGCTCACCGAAGCGATCTTTGTCACCGCCCGCCCCGCGCGGAGCAACGACCTCGTGATCACCGAATTTCATTACAACCCGACCGGTCCGGATGACGCCGAGTTCATCGAGCTGCTGAACGTATCGACCGGACGACTGGATCTCGCCGATTGTACCCTGGCGGATGCGGTTACCTATCGCTTTGGGACCATCGTACTCGAAGCGGGCGAACGTATCCTCGTGGTCGAGGACCTGGTCGCGTTCACGAATCGCTACGGCACATCCTTGTCCATCGCGGGCCAATGGGCGGGTGGACTCGGCAACACGAGTGATCGCATCGCCCTGCTCGACCGGGATCGACAGTTGATTGAAGCGGTGACGTATACACAGGACCTCCCCTGGCCGCCCCAGGCGGATGGCGATGGCTATTCACTGGTGCGTATCTCGGCAACTGAACCCGCCAACGATCCCGCGTCCTGGCGATCGAGCGCGAGCATCGGCGGAGTTCCGGGCGCGAATGACACCAGCAGCTATAGCACCTGGCTGGGCAATCACCCGGGCGGATCGCTGGATGCATATCTGTTTAATGCGCCGAAAGGGTTGACGCCCGAACAAACCGAGGCCGGTTGGGCGGTTCGTTACCCGCGACGCATCGCGGCCGACGACTATCGCTTCAGGCATCAGGTATCCATCGACGGGTTGCACTGGATCGATGGCGGGACGATTATCGCGATTGAAAATCGCACGGACGGACTGCAGGAGGTCACGGTCCAACTCCCCGAGACGAATGCGCGCATCTGGGTGCGCGTGCGGGCCGAGCCCCGTTGAGTTGGTCCCTCGCGTAGCTATACGGAATTTATTTCGTCCCCGGCCCTACGTTTTCTTGATTCGCTGGGACGGAATAAATTCCGTACTACGGGGTTTTTAACGCATTCTAAACGTCTCTTCGAAACGTGGCATCTTATTCTCCCGCCAGCTTTCCTGGCCGGCTTTCGTATCATGCCACGGAGGCTCCTGAAGGGTCTCACTCCAGTCGAGTCCATCCTTGATCAGGATGCTCAAGCGTTCTGCATGCTGCTTGGCGAGATCGTGGGATTCGGAAAAATCGGTGGTCACATCGAACACACGCCAGGCGCCAAAGTTTTTCCGATAAGCCTTATACTTGCCGCGGCGGACGGCGACTTCGTTGCCCACGCCGTGATGGCGCAACCAGAACATCGGCTCGTTCGGGTTCGGATCCCGGCCGGCCTGAAAAGCCTCCCAGATGTCGACGCCATCCAGCTTTTTGTCCGCGGGAATACGCGCGCGAGCCAAGCCGGCAAAGGTGGGATAAAAATCCAGGGTGTGTACCGGGTGATCAAACACCTTTCCAGCGGGCACCTGCTTGGGCCAGTGCATGAACATGGGCACGCGAATACCGCCTTCGAGCGTGGAGCCTTTGTCGGCCTGCAAGGGGGCACTGTTGGCCCCCTGCAAAACCTTCCCTCCGTTGTCGCTGAGAAAAACGATCAGGGTCTGATCCAGGATGGAATCACGTTTATCGCCGTCGGCATTGGGGTCAATCAGGGTCTTGACCAACTGTCCGACCCCCCGGTCGATCGCATACATCATCGCGACGTAGTTCTGCTGTTTTTCGTAGTCCTTGTAATCGACGCCGTTGCCCGGGTTGGCAGGAGGGTGATCCGGAAAAAGCTTTTTTAAATCCTCGGTTTTGGCCTGCAGCGGGGAATGCGGTGCGTTGTAAGCCAGATAGAGAAAGAACGGATCCGGTCGGCCGGCATGGTGGGAAACAAAACGCACAGCTTCCTCTGAAAACATATCCGTCAGGTAGGCGCCTTCCGGAGAGTGAAATGCCTTCCCATCGCGCTCGAGGAAGTATTGATAGTCATTGATTTTCGGCTCGACCTTGTCGGTCACCGACGGAAAGTATTGAGTCCCCGACGAAGCCGTAAAACGAATCGAAGCTCCGGGTATTCGGGTGGAAGGCTTTACTCGACATGCCACTTGCCCATGCAACCCGTCGCGTACCCAGCCTGCTTGAGCACCGTGCTGATGAGCGTTTCACCTTCCGGAATGCCCTTCTGGTTGTAGTCCTCCAGGAGCTTGGCCACATCCGGCAGATTTTTCTGACCCCCGAAGGTGGGGGGCATGCGCCCAGAGAGCAGCGCCATGCGGCTGAGGCCACAGAACGGATGCGCAACATAAGCCTGCTTGAAGATCGTGCCCCGTCGGGCCAGGGCATCGATGTGCGGCGTGACGACATCCGCATAACCCAGGTCGTCGCAGAAGATGAGGACGATGTTTGGGGATGATTGAGCAAGAGCGGTATGCGGCTGGAAGCAGGAGATGGCCAGGATGATGGAGGCGATCGCGAGGTGGATGGGTTTTTCATAGCGGATGCTCTGGGACGGAATAAATTTCGTGCTACGCTCGGGACGTGTAAGATTCTTTTGGATAATCGCATTTTCATCGTGATACTCCCGAGATGTGTCCGTATTTAGAAGGACAAGCCATGGGTGCAACGCGGGAACAGCTTGCTCTACGCCCAAATGACCTCACCACGAACGAGACCTGCTATGAAAAAGATTTTACTAAGCCTGATGCTACCCTTCCTCGCCTACGGTGAGCTCAACCCGAACATTCATCTGAACGGAGGCACGCTCAATAATGCGCACGTCACTTTTGAGCAGCAAAAGACCGGGCATGTTGCCTTTCTTGGCGGATCGATTACCCAGATGAATGGCTATCGTCCGATGATGGTCGAGGCCCTGGCCAAGCGCTTTCCCGACACGAAATTCACGATCACCGCAGCGGGTCTGGGATCCACCTGCTCCACCAGTGGAGCGTTTCGCATGGATGAGCACATTCTTAAAAAAGGAAAAGTGGATCTGCTCTACGTGGAGTTTGCGGTAAACGACGACCAGGATGCGCAGCACAGCCTGCGCGATGCGCGACGGGGCATGGAAGGCATCATTCGGCATGCACGTAAGGCCAATCCGGACATTGATATTGTGATGACGCATTTCGTGAATGAACACCTGATGGGTGCCTACCGCAAAGGGGAAGTTGCCCCCTCGATCCAGGCGCATGACGAAGTGGCGAGGCAGTATCAAATTCCGGTGATCAATCTCGCCAAGGAAATCCAGGAACAGATCGATACCGAGAAAATGACTTGGGAAGCATTCGGCGGCGTACACCCCAAGCCCTTTGGCAATCGCCACTGTGCGGATATGCATATTGCGTTGTTAGATGCGCTCTGGAAGGGCACACTCGGGCCGCGTAAGGCGCACGCCCTGCCCAAAGCGCTCGATGTTTTCTCGTATGAAAATGGTCATTTTATTTCACCCGCAGACGCGACCGGCGACTGGCAGGCTCACATCCCCGACTGGAAAAGTATCAAGGGCGGGTTCAGATCGGACTATGCGAACATCCTGTGCCTGACCGCGGACCAGGTGGGGCAAGTCGCACAATTGAAGTTCTCGGGCAATGCCGTAGGGGCGTTCCTGCTTGCAGGTCCGGATGCCGGGAACGTGGATGCCCGAGTGGACGGCGGGGAATGGAAAACAGTGGCCTTGTATCATCGTCACAGTGGTGGACTGCATTATCCACGGACGGTTATGTTTGCCACGGACCTGACGGACGGGGAACACGTGCTCGAGTTAAAAGTGGCCGAGGCTAAAGATGAGCGCAGCAAAGGGCATGCGGCAAGGCTCATGTACTTCGTGGTTAACTGAGATGATCGGCACGACTTTCGATGGCAAACGCAACCCACACCGGAACAGGTAGCGCCATGAAAAACACCATCCTCCTTTTCTTAAGTCTTTGGATGATCCATAGCACCCAGGCGGCACCGCCCAATCTACTGGTGATCCAGACCGACGAACACAACTTCCGCACGCTAGGCTGCTATCGCGATACGCTTCCACCGGAACAGGCCTTGGTATGGGGCAAGGATGCGGTGCTGGAAACGCCCAACATCGACTGGCTGGCGAAGCAGGGCGCGCTGTGCACGAGCTTCTACGCAACCACCCCGGTCTGCTCCCCTTCCCGCGCGGCGCTGATTTCCGGCCGCTACCCCCAGAACACACCCGTCGTAACCAATAACGTACCCCTCAGCAATGACGTCGTCACGTTCGCGGAGCTCTTGAAGCGTCGAGGCTACCGCACGGGCTACGTCGGCAAATGGCATTTGGACGGGTCAGGCAAACCCCAGTGGCAACCGAAGCGGAATTTCGGATTTGAGGACAATCGATTCATGTTCAACCGCGGGCATTGGAAGAAGTTTGAGGACACGCCGGAAGGCCCGCGGGTTGGCGCACGCAAGAATGGGAAACCAAGCTATGATCTCGACGGAGCCGATGAAGAAAGCTTCGCGACGGACTGGCTCACAACCAAGGTGATTAAATTTATCGAATCCGATAAGGAGCAACCCTTCTGCATGATGGTGGCCCTGCCCGATCCGCACGGCCCGAACACCGTTCGCGCACCCTACAACACCCAGTTCAGCCATATAAAATTTGAGCTGCCTGCGACGATGACGAACCCCGGGGAGACCCAGCCCTTCTGGGGCAAAGCCATGGTGCAGTCCCTGCAGAATCAATCCATGCAACAGTATTTCGGAATGGTGAAATGCATCGATGACAACGTCGGCCGCATCATTGAAGCACTCCGAAAGCAGGGGCGCCTGGAAAACACCATGATCGTATTTACCGCCGATCACGGCGACCTCTGCGGGGAACATTGTCGCCACAACAAAGGCAACCCGTACGAGGCGTCGGCGAAGGTCCCCTTCATCATGTATTATCCACCCAAGGTTAAGGCGGGTACTGTGATCAACGAGGCCTTGAGTTGTGTCGACTTCCTCCCGACAGCGTTTTCCCTCTTCGGGTACAAAACCGCGGGGCTGGAACAGGGCCGCGATGCATCGACCCTTTTCCGCACGGGGAAAGCCCCCGCCGACTGGAAGGATCTGGCGTTCCTGCGCTCGACCGGAAGCGCAGACATTCCATCGGCCTGGCTCTGTGTGGTCAGCGATCAATACAAGCTCGTGTTTTCCAACGGGGATATCCCCTGGCTATACGATCTCGAAACGGACCCGGACGAGGTGGTGAATGCGCTGCATGAGGCCGATCATCGCGACCGTATTCGCACCATGAGCCAGGCTCTGCAGGCCTATGGTGAACAAAATGCGGAACCGTTCATCGCCCTCCCCCGCATCAAGGCCGATATCGCCTGGGCCGTAGGCGACGTCAAGAGGTATGCGACTCCGAATCCGGTGGCACCCGCGGAAAAAGCACCGGGCAAAAGAAAGCGTAAGCAGGCGGCGGCCGAAGAGGCCCTCCTTTAACGCCAGAGGCTGAGGAGACTTGCTAAATCAACCTGGACCGCTAGCTTAAGCCATGGATTTCGAACCCGCATATCGCTTTCGCCGCCTTCGCCGCACCCCGGCCCTTCGCAGCCTGCTGCGTGAGACCCGCGTGTCGGTGGACGACCTTATTTATCCCATATTTGTCAACGATGGCATTAGCGCACCCATTGAGATCGCCTCCATGCCCGGCGTGTTCAACCTGCCCGAATTCGCGCTCGCCGCGGAAGTGAAACGGGCGTGGAACGCCGGCATCAAGGCGGTCCTCTTGTTTGGGGTTACCGAACACAAGGATGCGGTTGGCGAAGATTCCCTGGACGACAATGGCTTAATGGCCCGAATGATCCGAACCGCCAAGGGAGCCGCTCCGGACATGGTGGTCATCAGCGACAACTGCTTTTGCGAATATACGGATCACGGGCACTGTGGCGTCCTGAACGAAGACGGAACCGATGTCGATAACGACGAAACCCTGGACAACCTGCAAAGCCAGACCGTGGTGGCGGCCCGGGCGGGCGTGGACATGGTGGCCCCGTCAGGCATGATGGACGGCATGGTCGAAGCCATGCGCGACGCCCTCGACAGCTACGGATTTCAACACGTCGGCATCATGGCGTATTCCACCAAATTCGCCTCCGCCTTTTACGGCCCCTTTCGCGACGCGGTGGACAGCAACTTTAAAGGCACACGCTTGAGTTACCAGCTGGACCCGGCCAACGCTCGGGAGGCGGTCGCCGAATCGGTTCAGGATGAGGAAGAAGGCGCGGATATTCTCATGGTGAAACCCGGATTACCCTACCTGGACGTGCTCGCGCGGGTTCGCGAGGCCAGCGAGCGTCCGGTCGCGGTGTACCAGGTGAGTGGTGAATATGCGATGATCAAACACGCCGCGCTGGCGGGTGCGCTGGACGAACAAGCCGTCGTGCTGGAAACCCTGACCGCGTTTAAACGCGCGGGCGCCGACCTGATCATCACCTACTACGCCATCCAGGCCGCCGAGTGGCTGAAGGCCTAACCCCCTGAAAGGAACATGGCGTTCCTACACCGTGTTGGGGCACCCGGCCTCCCAGCCGAGCCGTCATACACCCCCCTTCGAAAAAACAAAGGGTGCGCAAATACGCACCCTTTGCCTCAAAAGTTAGACGGAATCCTTACACTTTCCAGGAGCCGCGGTAGCTGCGGGTCAACCAGGCAGGGTTTCCGCCGGAAGCGAAATCGTTCTTCGCCGGATTCCACTTGATGCCGGTGTTTTCGTAATAGGTCTGATTCATCAGGTGACAACAAATCGCCGTGCGGCCGCCAACGATTTCGTTGGTGATCGGTTTTTCACGCGTCTCCATGCTGTTCAGGAAGTCCCCCACATGGCCGCGCTTGTTGCTGTCATAGAGGGCAATCTTCTTGTCCGCGAGGAATTCCTTCTCGGATTGTGCAAGAGCGCCTCCGAGTGAACCACCATCCTCACGCTTGGTGAACTTGGCGAAGGTCTCGCCATTGCGCACCAGCTCGAAACGACCGCGATTGACTTTCACTTCGCCTTCGCTGCCGTAGAAATGAACGCCGAAGCCGTCCTTGTGCTCAACCGTGATGCCGCTGGCATACTTGAGTTTCACGCCGCGCTTTTGACCGGCGGCCACGGGAATGGTTTCAACCGGCCCGCTGTCATCCATGCCGAGGCCCCACTGGGCAATGTCGAGATGATGCGCACCCCAGTCGCAGACCATGCCACCACCGTACTCTTTGTAGTTCCGCCAGCTCGGGAAATGATTGTGGATGCCGCGGGGACTCAGCACGGAACTGTACGTGGCCAACGGACCCGGTCCGCACCACATATCCCAGTTCAAGCCCGGCTCCATCTCTTCTTCCTTGAGGTCATTCGGTTTCCCGGGGTCGCCAAAGGAACATTCCACGTGACTGACTTTGCCAATCACGCCGTTCTGTACGAGCTCGGCGGCCACGCGGAACTCCTTGCTCGAACGCTGCATGGAACCGGTCTGCAACACGCGCTTGTACTTTTCCACCGCCGCAATCACGGACTTCGATTCATGAATATTGTGCGTGAGGGGCTTCTCACAGTAGACATCCTTGCCGGCCGCCAATGCGGCGATGGTGATGTACGCGTGCCAGTGATCCGGCGTGGCCACACAGACGGCATCGATATCGTCGCGGGCGATCAACTCACGGAAATCGCCATACGCGGCGATATCCGCAGACCCTTTGTCCGGACGCTGAGCATACCATTCGGAGGCGCGCTTCTGAGCCCCTTCCCGACGGGTGGTATCCACATCGCAGACGGCGACGACCTGGGTGCCCTGACCCATGAAGTTGTTCATCAGTCCGCCGTTCTGTTTACCCATACCGATGAAGCCCATATTGATGCGGTCGTTGGGCTTGGTCTCGGCAGACCAGATGTGAGAAGGCAAAATGAAGGGACCTGCACCGGCTATGGCCGTGGTTTTCAGGAAGGAACGACGATTGGCTTTCATAATAATCTCCGAGGTTGGGTTTGGGTTTACAGCCCGGCAGCAAAAACCCTTTTGTCCCTGTTTCCAAGCCAAAAAACCATGGGAAGCGCATGCACAGGAGTATCCTCCACCCAAATAGAGGCGTTCGCATCCACAAGGGCGGCGCACAAGTACGAGGAGGAGCATGTCACGCCATCTGAAGCCGGAGGCGAGCAGCGGACACCTTACTTTTCCAGAGGCGGAAACAAACGCAGGTTCACATACGCCAGATACCACGCGAACAGGATCGCCGCGACAATCACACTGATCCCCGCCGCATGAATATCCTAGCTGGGCGAGGCCACAAGGTGGAAGATCTTGGCAAGAATCAGATGCGGCCGAGTCAGCAGATCCCAACTGTTAAAGCCCGGTCCGCGTCCGAGGTATACACCGAAATCACTGAGCCCGTAAGGCACCCAAGCCAGGAAGAGATTCCAGGCCATAAAGCCCAACTCCCACTTCCGGGTCAGGTAAAGACGAGCGACGAGGAGGGTCACGGCCAGACCACTGCAGATGGCCAGCGAGAAAAATGCCTCCTCAGCCAGTACATCATGCCCTCTCCGAACCAGCCGGATCCCCTTTTCAAATGAAGAACGCGAAATTTTCATGTCACGGAATTAAACACAATAGAAAGCTTATCTACAATTGACCGCCCGGGATAAACAGGCGTAGCATTAGTACCATTTGTGAGTAATTATTCGTAAATCCAGTTGGTGTACATGGTTCCATTTCGCTGCATTAATGAAGTCGTCAATTTAGCCGGGGATGTCTATGACCCCTGTTTTGCCGTAGAAATGTTTCGCGTGAGCAGTGCTCTGCGACCCGATTTTGTTGCCTGCCTCCTCGCCCGCCGTTGGGATCTCGTCTTTCTTATTCTCATGGCCGATTGTCCCGAAGAGGTCAGCGTGGTTTGGGAGCATCGTGAAGATACGCTGAACCGCGTGTTTGGTTTTGACCATTTCCCCACCCACGAAGAAGTTCGCGTATATCTTGGGCGGGAACTCGGCTGATGTCCGCCAGAACCTATGCCTCGTCGTACGCAAACGTGCTTCACATGAAATAACCGTAACCAATAAGCCTTCGGGCACGTATATTCCATCATGCGTAACTCATCTAAAATACACCCCTTCTCACGCTGCGGCTTTTCCCTGATCGAATTGCTTGTGGTCATCGCCATAATCGGCCT
>JBLIND010000052.1:0-22230 GCA_047639095.1 Candidatus Omnitrophota bacterium
ATCGACATTCAGGTTTAACGTCCCCCGGTAGCCCATCGATGAATTCGAGCCGTAAGGCCTGGCGCAAGGGACCCGCCATCCTGGCGGGCCTGGTTGCGAGTACGCTGGTGGTGACCCAGCTTCCACATCGCTGGTGCGCCCGGCATCACGAAGACCTCGCCGACAGTCGGGGCGTGTATGCCGAAGCACTTGCTCGCCAGGTGGCGACCTGGGCGGCGAAACCTTTGAGCGAGGATGACTTTTTTACCGGTAGCGTCTTGTTCGATGGTGAATGGTTGTTCGGCACCTACTTCATGGCCGCCATGGGATTTGGTCAGATGGCCGAGCAGCACGAAGGCGCCGAAAAAGAACAGTATCTCGACCACATGGCGCACTGTCTGGAAAAACTGCTGTCGGACCAGGTGCGCGCCTTCGATTCCGCCTCCTGGCGCGCGAACCCTTTGGAAGATCTGGATGATCCGGACCAGCATCATGCGGCGTATCTGGGCTACCTGAACCTGGCCCTGAGCCTCTATCGCACCATGCGCCTGGAGTCGCCCTATGCCGACCTCAACGATCGAATCACCGCGTCCTTGGTCATGCGTCTCGAGCAGAGCGAACTCCTGCTGCTGCAAACCTATCCGCATCAAGTTTACCCGGTGGACAACAGTGCGGTGATTGCATCAATCGGGCTGCATCAGCGCGCCACCGGGATGGATGCCTCCGGGATCCTGAAACGATGGGAAGCGAATTTTCGCTCCCGCTATCTGGATGCGACAAGCGGCTTAATGATCCAGGCTGTCGATCCCCGAAGCGGCGAACGGATCGATTCGCCGCGAGGATCAGGTACCAGCCTGGGCTTGTACTTTCTCGCCTACAGCCACCCGGATTTGTCCCGCGACCTTTATACCGCGCTGCACCGCGAGTTGAAGGGACAGTTTCTCGGCTTTGGAGGTGTACGTGAATACCCGGAAGGGGAATCGGGGACGGGTGACATCGATTCCGGCCCCATCATGTTCGGATTCAGCATGTCAGCCACCGGCTTTTCGTTGGCGGGCGCACGCATGTACGGCGACGAGGAGACCTATCGGGCCTTATGGAGTACCGCCTGGCTTTGCGGAGCACCGCAGCGAAAAAAGGATACATATCAATTCATCACCGGAGGGCCGTTGGGCAATGCCATCCTGTTTGCGGTATGTACGGCGCCCCTGCAAGGAGAGGCGCCGTGAAGAAATGGTCCTTCCCGATGGTCGCCATCGTTCTCGTGCTTGTGCACGAGTTCAGCCGGCACCTCTTGGCCGACAGCAACGTGATCACGAGTCTGTTTGCCGCAGGAGGTGGTTCGATTGTTACGGTCTTGTTGGCCTTGGGATTTGTGGTGTTGCGTCTAATCGTGATCTTGATGCTGCCGGGTTTCATCGCCTGGCGAATAGGCTATGCCTGCTTTGCGCGAAAGTCCCGCACCCCGGACAGCCTGACCATACAATCATAAAGGCCATTCATTTCGGAAACAGCTATATACCGCCGTCCATTAATTTCACCATTTGACTTTTGTTAAACGGCATCATTTCTGGTTAAATTTTAAACTATCGACTTCACACACACATGAATTCTGGGTCACATGTAGAAAACGAGCGTCCGAGCTTACCGAAAAACCGCCGCGTACCATGGGTCAACATTGCACTCGGCCTGTTGGGTTGTGTCCTATCCCTTGCCATTTTCCAGCACCTCCGCATGCGGGAAGATCGCGTGATAAACATCGAATTTGGTCACCGAACGTTTGAACGCGCGATGGCCCTGCAGCGAGAGTTCGATGCCGCCAGCCTCATTCTCGATTCACTTGTTGCTTTTCACACATCGTCTGAAGGTATCTCCCGACTGGATTTTGAAAGCTTTGCGGAAACGATGCTCAAGCGGCATTCCAGTGTCCAGGCGCTTGGGTACAATCCGCTGCTAACCCTGGAGGAGCGCGCGGCTTTTGAGGCTTCCGTACAGGCCCAGGGTTTTCCTTCGTTCCGGATCACCGAGCTCTCATCGGAAGGCATCATCATTCCGGCTGCTGACCGCCCGGAATATGTCGTCGTAAAATACATCGTACCTTTCGTCTCAAATGAGAAGGCTTTTGGATTTGATATCTATTCGGAATCCGTACGCCGGGAAGCACTGGATCGTGCACGCACGAGTAAACATATTTCGGCTACGGGTCCGATTAAGCTCGTCCAGGAATCCGGTTCGCAGATGGGTTTCCTCCTCCTTTCCCCTGTATATGACACGCAGCAAGAGCTGCAAGGATTCATGGTCGGTGCATTTCGAGTGGAGGACTTGATGACTGCTGCGATGAAGCATTTTAATACGCTCGATATCGAACTCGAGCTGCTTGATGAGTGCGGGGACGAGCCCTTGACGCTCTACCGGACGCCAGAGGAAGAGGTCGGACCCTACATGCCTGACTTCGATAGAATATCCCTCAAGGAGGTGATTCAGCTCGGTGGCCGTGACTGGGTGTTACGGACCCGGCCGCTGGCAGCCTTTTCTGACGGATATCGGACCCGGGCACCCCTCGTCGCTTTGCTGGGAGGATTCATACTCACCATACTCCTGGTCGCTTTTATCCAGCGCCTGATGTCTTTCAATATCCGCATTCAGGAGAGCGAAGAAAAGTTCCGACAGATGGCCGAAAACATCCATGAAGTGTTTTGGATGGTGGATATGTCGACCACGTCTGTCTTGTCTGTCTTGTATGTCAGTCCGGCATATGAACGCATCTTCGGTCGTACCACGGATGAAATTTATGCGCGTACCGATGTCTTGTTTGACTGCATTCATCAAGAAGACCGTGACATCATGCGTCAGAATCTGGATCAGATGCGAGCGGGCAAACAGGTCTATAGTCAGTACCGCATCATTCGCCCGGATGGCTCCATCCGTTGGCTGCGTGATCGCGGGTTTCCCATCATCGGACCTGATGGACCCACGGGCCGTGTGGTCGGCTTGGCCGAAGACATTACCATGCGCCGCCAACTCGAAACGGAGCGTGATCAACTTCAAGCTAAAATCCAGCAGGCCCAGAAAATGGAAGGGCTGGGTGTTCTGGCTGGCGGAATGGCACACGATTATAACAACCTGCTTACCGCGATCCTCGGGCATGCGGAACTACTCCTGACCGATTTGCCGGAAGATTCACCCTATCGGTCGGATGTGGTGCAAATCGCCAGTGCCGGAGAACGCGCTGCGGATCTCACTTACCAGATGCTGGCCTATTCAGGACAGGGGCACTTCTTTAAACGCCATGTTCTCCTATCCGACATCGTAATCAGTATGAAAAGTCTCATTACGTCGAGTGTGAGCAATAAAGCGCAGCTGAAATATGAGCTCTCCGAAAATATTCCGACTATGAAGGGCGACGCCAATCAGCTTCGACAGGCCTTGTTGAATTTAACCATCAATGCGGCGGAGGCCGTGGAGGGCCTGGGCGGTGAAATTCGAGTAATCACGAGCTGCATGGATGCGGATCAGGACTACCTTTCCACCAGCCTTTTTGATCATGAGCTGCTGCCCGGGAAACATGTTTTTGTTGAGATCGCAGATGATGGGTCAGGCATGGATGCCGAAACCCTGGAGCGAATTTTTGACCCCTTTTTCTCTACGCGGTTCGTCGGTCGCGGGCTCGGCTTACCCGCAGTCGTTGGCATCGTGCGGGGGCATCGAGGCGCCATTTTTATCCAGACCGAACCTGGGAAAGGCACGAGCATTCGTTTGATGTTCCCCATCGAGGTGTCGCTCGTGACCGTCTGATTGATGAGCAGGGGTGCGGCCACGAGGGGCTACTGGTCTGCTTCGTCCAGCGTCTTCATATAGCGGATGATGGACTCCACCTGGGTCTCGTTCAAGATCCCCTGGTAGGAAGGCATGCCGGTGTCGGTCGCTTCGAATCCTATGACCTTATGCGCGCCCGGTTCGTAGATCGATTCGCGGAGATACGCATCCGTTGCCGTGACACGGGATCCATCAACCAACGTTCGCTGCGATCCGGGCAGGCCTTTCCAGCTGGGGCCCGTCTTGCCAAAGGTCGTGCCGTCGATGGAGTGACAGGCAATACAGCCCATGCTCAGGTAAAGCGTTTCTCCCAAATCCGAACCGGCATCTATCTCGCCGTCAATCTCGGAAGGGACCGGTGCGGCCTTCATGAAATCGGCTTGCTGAAAACCAAAATCTTTGCGCAGCGCATCCGGAACCGGGCGAAGTCCTTTCAAGGTCATATAGACCTGATCCTCAACCGCATGGCCCTTTGCGGTAGTGATCCGGTAGTTGAGCTCCAACTGATCGGCGGGATGCAATTTCGGTACAACGATAAATACGGAGCTTCGATTTCGGGATAGCCGGACGGCACTCGCCCAACGGTCATCCTGTCCAATCGACCCATCCATCTTGTAGTAGCCAGAACCGTATTTCGAGGAACGAAGATAATTCCAGATCTTGATCCGGTACCGGGAGAGCTCCGTCATTTCTTCTGCCAGTGGCTGAGCGAATTGGAGCAACAGGCCCTCACGATATGCCCGCACCTCCACGGGCCAATCCGACGACTCATCCCCGGTGTACCGCATACGAAACAGGCCAGACGTTTGCTTCGCGGTGCTTCCCCAGATGTTAAATCCTCCGAGATAGAGCGCGCCGTCTTCCGGGTGGATGCAGGCCTTTAAAAGCGGGGCGGGAAAAACGAAGGGCAGGCGATGCACGGCCGCCGTATACCCATCATTCGGATCCATAAAAATCTGACTCAGCTGTGCCTTGTTAAAATCGAGCTGCAAGAGGCGTCCGTTAAGCGGACCAAAGCGTTCATCCAGCGCCCAGACCTGGCCCGAGGCCGAAGGAGTGACCACATGAGGAATCCATGTCGCCGGTTCCTCGATACGATGGTCCTCCTGTCCATGGCCGCTCTCTTTATACCCGTAGAATTTTCCTTCGCGTATCCTATGGATCGGGGTGGCGGGAACGTAATGCCCCTGCTGGTCACTCGCCGTTAGCAGGCCGGTTTGGGGATGGATACCCAGATAGGGTTGGCGCAAGCCCGTGGCGATACGACGCATCATCAAACCGTCATGCCGCACATGCACGATGGTCCCGTTTAATTTTCCGGCTGCGTTTTGACCGCCTTTGGCGAGGTAGAAACCGCCCCCGAGGCCCCCGCCGCGATCGAGTACCATGTCCATCGGGAATTCACGCGTTTCCGCCGTCTGGGCCGGCAGGTTGGACAGGCAGTCGTAGAGCACGCCTATCGGCTCATGGACAAAAATCTTAATGATGCCGGTCCGAGTATATACACAGGGCGTGTTGCCGACGACCTGGATGCTTTGCGGTTCGTTCAGTCCACCGGCGATCCGATTCCAGGTGACAACGGCCGCTTCAATCGTCACATGCCAGACATCGCCATCAAAGGTGACCACATAAAGGCCACCCCGGGGATCGGCGGCGACACCCGATACCCGCACCCGGCGACGCCAGGGATTCGGCTCCGGAAGACTCAGAGACTCGATGACATACCCTTGTGCATGAACGATTCGTTGCAACGCGGTCGTGATCGGTTCGGGCCAGCGTCGTCCGAGCTTCGGCTCCTCCGGAACGCGTACCCGGTTCGGCGCATAACGATCGCCGATGCCGATGGAAATTACCAAATCCATGACGTCCTCCGAAGGCGCAAGATGCAGGGTGAGAAAGCGATCCTGCTCCCAGCGAAAAACGCCTTTCGTCGGCGAGTGGAGTGGCCCACCCGTGAACTGATCGAAGTGCAAATCCGGTTCTCCAGCCCGCTTGACCACCGCACCGCTTGCATGAATCTTCACCGTCGCATCCGCAAAGGTCGCCAGGACGAGCTTCGCGGACCGCGGCAGCTTGTTGCCGTTCAGATGCCGCCGAATGCCCTGCGCATCGGCCGACATCCGCTCGCTCCAGGATACACCGAAGAGATCGAAGCTGATGCTGAGTTGTCTGCCCGTTTCCGTATCGATCAAACCCCGATAGCGCGCGATTTCCGGATCCATCGGCCCGAGCCCGAGCTCTTTGGGATCATGTGATCGCTCACGCGTGTCTTCGATCTTCGTATCGGCCGGTAACCAGCCGGGTACGAGCGCATGTGCAAGGATCGGCTTCCCGATGGGCTTCGGCAGATCCTTTTGGCCTGCTCCCGCCTTCTTGTTGTCCGCGTATGAAAGCCCGGCCACCCCCTTTTCCGTGAGAAAGCCATCTCTCCAAATCAACGACACCCGCAGCAGATCGGTATCGTAGCAAACCGAATAGCCGTCATCGAGCTTCAGGCAAAGGCCCCGAACCGTCAGGTTGTCCTTCGCGGGTGTATTGCCAAAGTCCCGGGCATCCACGGTGGAAAAGAGGAAGGGAAGGGTGGGGTCGGCAAAGGGCGCGGCAAGGACGATGTTCGTGAACAGGATGAGACTGGGGATCAGTAAGCGCATATCGTCACCTAGTCTAATCCGGATGTTGGATCAATACGTTATCATCACCGACCACCTGTGGAACGGCGAAAAGTTTGTCTTCCGATGATCGGAAGACTTCGCTAGCATCGGTCCTATGATCGGAAAAATCTTTATCGCCCTGCTGCTGGCATTCACCATGTCACTCGAAGCCCGCAAACCCAATATCGTCTTCTTTTATATCGATGACATGGGCTATGCCGACCCTAGCTGTTTCGGAAATCCCATCGTGAAAACGCCACGGATCGATCAGCTCGCGAAGGAGGGAATCAAGCTGACCAACTACTATTCCAACTCGCCGATTTGTTCGCCTTCCCGGGTCGCGGTGACCACGGGTCAGTTTCCCGGCCGTTGGAAAATTCATTCCTACCTGAACTCCCGGGCAGGTAATGCATCACGTGGCATGCGCGATTACCTCGATGCCTCCGCGCCGACCACCGCGAAAAAATTGCAGGCAGCCGGGTATGCCACGGCGCACTTCGGAAAATGGCACATGGGCGGTGGCCGCGACGTGGACGACGCACCCTTGCCGACGGAATACGGGTTTGATGAAACGCTCGTGGCCTTCGAAGGCCTGGGGGACCGCCTGCTCACCAATCCGAAAAATGCCAGCGTGAACCTGGGGCGCGGTGAAATCTCGTTTTGTACACGCGCGGTGAAAACTGAAAAGTACACCGATCGCACGATTGATTTTATTCAGCGCAACAAGGATCAGCCGTTTTATGTCCGCTTGTTTCCAAACGACGTGCACGATCCACACGACCCGGCGGAAGGATCCACCCGGAAATGGGAAGCCCAGTCGGAGAGTTCGTACGACCATCGTTTCTTTGCCGTGCTCGAAGAGATGGATCGTCAACTCGGCCGGGTGATCGATTGCGTTGAAGCCCTCGGCTTGAGCGAAGACACCTTGTTCATTTTCACCAGCGACAACGGCCCGACGGACTGGCCCAAGTACTATAAACAAGTGAAGCAGCCCCCGGGCTTTACCGGGCCCTTTTTCGGGCGCAAGTGGTCGCTCTATGAAGGCGGCGTCCGCATGCCGTTTATCGCGCGATGGAAAGGAACCATTCCCGCCGGGGTCACCGATGATACGAGTATTGTTTCGGCCATCGATCTATCTCCGACGTTTTGCCATTTCGCGGGGGTTGAGGTGCCGGCAGCTGAGCGGCTGGATGGTTTTGACGCCAGCGAGGTCTTGCTTGGCCGGAAATGGAAACGTCCGCAGCCCGTGTTCTGGCAATATGGTGGCCCGCATGCGCGTCTAAAACCGGGCAAGCTGGAATACATCAGCCCGAGTTTTGCCATACGCGATGGAGATTGGAAGTTCCTGGTGAATCCGGATGGGAGTGAGGCGCAGCTTTTCCATCTCCCGGATGATCCCGGCGAGCAACACAACCGGGCCGCGCGGGAACCGGAACGAACGAAAACCTTACAGGCCGCACTCGCCGGTTGGGCGAAGGACACGGGATTCGCCTTCGATGGGCAGGCGACCCTGAGCGGTCCGATGCCGGGTGTGGCGGCCGAAATTAACGGCCAGTTGTTCCCGTTTGAAAATCACGGGGTAAAGCTGGAAGCGAATCACTGGCGCTTCAACGGAAAGGCCTGGTTGGACCTGCCCCGGTCGAAAGCACCGGAGCTGGGGAAAGACCGGGTGATTCGCATCAAGGCACGCGTATCTGTTGCCCATCCAAACGGGGTGGTGGTCGCGCACGGCGGCAATCGCTGGGGCTACAGCCTGTACGTGGAGGAGGGCAAGCCTGCTTTCTGTGCCACAACCGATTGGAACCGCACGGTCATCACCGCGACGGATGCGATCGATGGACTTTCTCACGACTGGGAGGTCAAATGGAACCGGGAAGGCCGCCTGGAGCTGCGCATCGACCAAAAGCTCGTGGCAAAAGGCACGGCACCCGATATGTTGACGACGATGCCGGGCGATTCGATTCAAATCGGGGCCGACCTGATTCAGCCCGTGGCGGACTACGAGGTCCCCAATGGCTTCAGTGGCACAATCGAATCGTTAAATCTGTATTACGCGCGTTAATCCCAGATTAACCGCAAACATCCCCTTATACAGCCGTATATAATCCCATATTGGAGAAATCGTTTATGTGTAGAAGAATGATCATTTTTGTTTGCTTCCTGGTCCTGAGTGGACTGGCCCAAGCCGCAATCACGGTAAAGAAATTGGATGGGACCTCCGTGACCGGATCCTTGCGTATCGCGGATGCCCGGGGCGTAACCCTGCAGACCACGGCGGGCGTGGTTGCCGTAGCACGCGAGGAGCTGGCCAAGCCGGATCAGGAGACCCTGCAAAGCTGGTTGGACGGCAAAGCGGTACCCCCGGGTTTTGAAAAGCCTGCGAACGAGATCAAGATAGAGACCGGTTCCGGCAATCTGGCCTATGACCTGGAAGAATTTGAGACCGGTCCGGGCGAGTCGGTGGTGCTTTCCTTGACCAATACCGACGAGCTGCAGCACAACCTCATCGTCTGTGCAAAACCCGGTGAAGTCGCCGGTCAGGATATGGCCTTCAGCGCACTCCTACTCGGTGGCGACGGCATGGAAAAAGAATGGGTGCCGGCCGGCAAAGATGTGTATGCCGCGAGCCGGATGGCGAATCCTCATGAAACGACCCGCTTCTATTTTCATGCGCCGGCCAAGGCTGAATCGTACGCGTATGTGTGCACCTTTCCCGGACATTCACAGGTCATGAAAGGGTTGCTGATCGTGGGCGGGGGTGCTGATACGGGTGAACCCGCCGTCGCAGGTTCTTCCGCTGATAAACCAGGCCTGAATCACGTGAAATACCAACTCTACAAAGGCTCGTGGAAGGAATTACCGGATTGGTCGAAGCTGACCCCGACGAAAGAAGGTCGGGTAAAGGGCTTGTGTGACATGAAAGCCTACGGGCAAAAGGAATCCTTCGGCCTCGTCTTCACCGGTGTGTTTACCGCGCCTAAAACGGGCGCTTACACCTTCAACCTCGCCAGCGATGATGGTTCACGCATCGTCATCGATGGCAAAGCGGTCGTCACCCTCGATGGCATCCATCCGGTAAAACCGGGTAACGGAAAAGTAACCCTGTCCGCCGGTGCGCACGATTTCCGCATGGAATACTTTGAAGGCGGCGGTCAGGAAGATCTGTTTGCATCCTGGAAGGGCCCGGGCACCAAGGAAGTCTCCCTCACGCCCGGCAAAGTCTCGGGTGGCAGTAAAGGGGGAGGGCCAGTGGGCATCCCCTTGTATCCTCCCGCGGGCGAAGCGATGATCTACCGCAATTTCATTGAAGGCGTAGGCGGCGCGCGTGGCATCGGCGTGGGGTACAGCGAAGGCGTTCACTTGGCGTATGATGCCGAAAACGGACGCATCGCCATGATGTGGCGCGGAGGATTTATCGATGCCAAACGGCATTGGAATGGGCGAGGGCAAGGGTACCAGCCGCCATCAGCGACGCCTTCCGTCGCGGATCCACGGGGGCAGATGCTGGCCTCGCTGGCTTCTCCTGCGGACGAATGGCCGAGCGTTGATTTTGTGGATAAAGGCAAAAGCAAACTCTACACCGCGCCGGACCGCAAGCCGAGTGCATACCAATTCAAGGGCTATGAGTTGAATGCCAAGCGGCAGCCAACCTTTTTCTGGACCTGGCATGATCTGGCGGTAAGCGACTTTCCCGTACCGAGTAAGGAGGGCGGTTTCACGCGGACCTTGCAGTTCAAGGGCCCGGCCCCGGCTACCGGTCCGCTGTATGTGCGGATCGCGAATGGGGATACCGGCCTGAGCTGCCGGGTGGAGGGCGCAACGCCGATCACCAGCGGAGCCGAGACGCGCGTGCCGATCGACCTGTCCAGTGGCCAAGCCGAACTCATCTTGCATTACACATTCAACTGATCTTTGGAGCATCATATGAAAATCCTCAACCTCTGTATCTGGCTTTTCCCGGTCCTGCTCATCGCGGAGCCGGTAGAATCTGACTATTACACCATCACCCCGATTCGCCCGCCGGAAGGGGTCGTGCCTGAAACCAGTGGCATCGATATCGGACCCGATGGCGCCCTTTATGTGGGCACACGTCGCGGCGACATTTATCAAATCACCCATGCGCATCCCGGAACCGGTGAGCCGGTCTGGAAGCTCTGGGCGCAGGGCCTGCACGAGTCGCTGGGCCTGGCCTGGCAGGGTGACTGGCTGTGGGCGACGCAACGAGGAGAGGTCACGCGGATCAAAGATAAAGATGGCGACGGTCGTGCGGATCTTTTCATGACCGTCAACGATCACTGGGGCATCAACGGCGACTATCATGAGTACGCCTTTGGCACCCGGCATGACCGCGAAGGCAATATCTGGGCCGTGTTGTGTCTGACAGGTTCGGGCGGATACAGCAGCGACTTTCGCGGATGGTGCGTGCGCGTTACCCCGGATGGAAAGATGATCCCCACCGCAAGCGGCATTCGCTCGCCGGGCGGCATCGGGTTCAATGCTGAAGGCGATGTTTTCTACTGCGACAACCAGGGCCTGTGGAATGGCTCCTCCTGTGTAAAGCACCTGGCGCCAGGTTCGTTTCAGGGAAATCCAAGCGGTTGGAAAGCGTATGAAGACCTGGATGAGCATCTGCTGGGTGGTCGCCCGGTGCAACCGGAAAGTGGCAGCCGGATTAATCTTCAGCGCGAGCGCATTAAAGAGTTCGTACCTCCCGCCGTGGTTTTACCACACGGTAAGATCGGTCAGTCGCCTACCGGTATTGATGTGTTCCCGGCGAACGGAAGTTTTGGTCCCTTTGCCGGACAGCTGCTGGTCGGTGAGCAGACTCATTCTCAGGTGAATCGAGTCTTCCTCGAAAAAGTGAACGGTGTCTACCAGGGAGCGGCCTTCCATTTCCTCGGCGGATTCGAGTCCGGCAATATCGGGGTGCGGATGGATGCGGAATCAGGCGTGCTCTTCACCGGCGGGTCCAACCGTGGATGGGGGGCGAAGGGCGGCAAATCCTTCGATCTCGAAAGCGTTGCCTGGAACGGTAAGATTCCTTTTGAGGTGCATGAAATGCGAGCCATGCCGGATGGTTTTGAGCTGAGCTTTACCCAGGCGCTGGATCCTAAATCTGCGGGCGATGTGGCTTCGTACGCGGTAGAAGCGTATACGTATATTTACCAGAGTGGCTATGGCAGTCCGGTTGTCGACAAGGTGGATCCTTCCATCACGTCGGTTACGGTGAGTTCCGACGGCAAAACCGTTCGTCTGACGCTTTCGGAATTAACCAAGGGGCATGTGCACGAGCTGAAGCTCGACGGGATTAAGAATGCCGCAGGTGAAGGGCTTTTGCATAAAGTAGCATTTTATACCTTGAACGAAATCCCCAAGGGGTAACCTTGGAGTGCGGCAGCTTGCTGCCGCCTTCTTCTGTAGCAGCTTGCTGCGAACCATTCCAAAAAAGTCCCGAAAGATTCGGGACGTACAGTATAACACCCGAGGATTCGGGACACACGAAAAGAGACGAGTATGAAACGTATTTTGCTAATCACGATAACTCTGTTCATTGCCGCCGCGAGCGTGAACTCCGCCTCTGCGGAAGATAAGCCTCGGCCGCTCACCCCCGGTGGAAAATATTTTAAAGGCGACATGGATCGTCCAAGGCCTCGCGTGGTTACGCCACCCGGATTCACCACCGATGCCACAGCAGGTCAGGCTCCATCCGATGCGATTGTGCTTTTTGATGGAACGAGTTTCGAGCATTGGAAGACCGACAAGTGGAAGCTGGAAGCGGGTTACATGGAATGTGCCAAGGGTGGGGGAACGATGCAGACGAAAGAGGAAATCGAAGGGGATTGTCAGTGGCATATTGAATGGCGCACCCCGCATGTCGTCGTGGGGAACAGTCAGGGCCGCGGCAACAGCGGAGTCTTTATCGGCGGTTTTCCCGAGGTCCAGGTCCTCGACTCTTTCGAGAACGACACCTATCCGGACGGCCAGGCAGCGGGGCTCTACAATCAATATCCTCCTATGGTTAACGTTTGTCGCAAGCCCGGCGAATGGCAGACCTATGATATCATTATCGAACGTCAGAAAAAAGATGCCGAGGGTAAAGTAAGCGCCCCCGCGCGTATTTCCGTTCTCCATAACGGCATCGTGGTACACTTCGCACGCGAGATTAATACAGCCGCGTCTAAAGGTGGCTTGTCGTTGCAGGATCATGGGAATCCGATTCGCTACCGCAACATCTGGGTGCGTCCGATCAATACCGTCGATCCCGACAGTGAAGGTACGCCGCCCCCCGGGAAATAAGTGTCCAGGTCGTTTGAGAAAGCATGCTTATGAATAAGATGGCCCCTTTGTTTGTTCTGCTCCTGGCGGCATGTGCCGCCGGTGCAGCTTCGCACGATGTATGGTTTGGCACCAGCACCTCGAATGCACCGGATGGCAGCAAGGGCATCTACCACGCCACCTTCGATAGCGACGCGGGCAAGCTCTCCGCCGTTACGCTGGTGGCAGAAGTAAGTTCGCCCGGGTTTCTCGCGATCCATCCGAATGGCAAGGCGCTGTATGCTACCTGCCAGATGGAGGGCGCCCCGGCGGTTGCGGCCTTTGGAGTTCAACCCGGCGGCAAACTCACGCTAATCAATCATTCCCCGGTCGGCGATGGCGGGGCGGCGCATATTGCGGTACATCCGCAAGGAAAGATGGTGATTACCGCGCAATACGGAGGCGGATCCACTGCGGTCTTCCCGGTCGCTGCGAATGGCGGCGTGGGGCCGCGCTCCCAGTTGATCGATCATGAAGGCGGCTCGAAAGTGGTTGGCAATCGCCAGAACAGCTCGCACGCCCATTACGTCGGTTTCGATGCCGGGGCAAAGTTTGCCTTCGTCCCCGATCTAGGTTTGGATGCGGTGGTAATTTACCGTGTAACCCATGACGGAACGGCCCTGGAGCCGCATGGACGAGCAGCAGGGCCGCCGGGAGGAGGCCCTCGGCATATGAAGTTCCATGGCGACTATGCCTATGTGTTGAACGAATTGGCGCTCTCGGTCACCAGCTTTCGTTACGACGGCGCGGGCGGCATGACTCAACTCAGCACGACTCCGGCTCTGCCGGAGGAGACGAAGGCACAGGAGACCTTCAATTCGGCATCCGAAATTATTGTGCATCCGTCAGGAAAATTCGTCTACAGCGCGAATCGGGGAAATGATTCGATCACCGCCTATCAGGTGGATCTCGCCACCGGGCGTCTGGATGTGCTCGAAGTCGAACCCATCCGCGGCGCATGGCCGCGCAATTTTAATATGGATCCCTCGGGTCGCTGGTTGCTGGTAGCGGGTAAGGACTCGAATACGATTTCGATTTTCTCCATTGATCAGGAAACCGGCAAGCTGGCCTATCCGACCAAGCGCATCTATTCGGTGCCGAGTTCCATCTGCGTGTTGTTCGGAACGGCGCTGTAAGGCATCACGACCGCGTCGCGGCATTGCGGATCTCATCCACCTTGCGCTGCAGGTCTCCGGCGATAGGTCGGATGGCGCTATAGGGATCCTGCCGCAGCAGGGGGATCACGCGTTCAGTGGTTTCCAGGTCCATCGCACCGGTGGAGATGAAAAAGCCGTTTTGTTCGCTTGATGCTCCAGTGGCTTGTTTGCGAGCGCTTCGCAAGTGTTCCCGATCTATGGTGTCCAGATCGCCCACATGGATATAGGCAAACCCCGGCAAGGTCAGTACGTGGTAGGCCTTTTCGCTTCGCACGAAATAGGGGCCAAGGAATCGAAGGTTCACGGGTGCGGGTTGGGTCCGATACGCCTGGAGATCGGCCAGGCAGGGACCTTTTTGAAGCCACGGATCGCGACCGACGAGCAGACGCAGGGGAGCCCGTTGGATCGCGGCATTCATGATGCATCCTTCATTCGTGCAATGCAGTCCGTCGCCGTGCTTTTTGTTCCGTGTCAGCCCGAGCAGGTGGGAGGTTTCGTGGATGAGGAAGCGGCCATGGAGCTGGTCCTGTTGGCCCCAGGTCCGCGGGCCATACTGGCAGTCGATACCGATACTTGAAGGATGGGGGGCGACCATGGCGCGGGGTTCTGTCTTGGGATCGGACGTAACATCGCTGTCGTAATAATGAAGGTACATGTAGGCCGCATCGGCATCGGGTGGGCCATCCATGTGCTCGAGGGCGAGCGCAGTTGAAGAGCGCCCGCGCGCCTCTTCGGCAGGAATGACATCGCTGCGATAAATCGTAACTTTTTGCTTAACCACCTTCTCAAGATAGCGTTGAAGCGTATCCAGCCATACTTGTTCGGGAACCGCCGTTTCGACCGCATCCACTTCGATATACAACGTGGTATAGGGCGCCTTTTGGTAGACCAGGTAGGGTTTGTAAAACCCTGCTACAGCCAGAAGTTCAGCCGGTGTTGCGATCGATCTGGAACGCGGGCTCTGGCAGGCGGTCAGGAAGAGGCCGCTTAAAATGATGACGAGAAACGTACAGGCTTTTATCATGTGGGCGGGAGGGGAAGGGTAGATGCATGTATCATGCTCCTTCGCTTGAAGCAATGCCCTACCATGATCCCAGGATCGTCCATTCGTCCACGTTGGCCTGGTTGGCAAAACGCAAGGGCTTGCCGCCCGGCATCGGGTTCGGAATGCGCAGGCGAAACTCGCCCGTCCAGGAGGGCTCGAGTTGCAGTCGCCAGGTCACCGGTTCGCCAGGTAGGATGCCTTTGGTTCCGGGCTGAACGATGTTTGAGGCCTGGAGTATCCCCTGATTAAACAGGGCCAGCTCAACCGGCCAGTCGTAATAGAACGGGGCGACGCCTCGATTTTCAACTACCAGCGTAAGCACGTTTTCGGCGCGAGAACAGGTGGCGATATGATATTCATAACCCATCTTCCTCACCTCCAGGTTTGCGCGTTCGCTGCGATGCTCGCTCATGGGATACCTTTGCTCGAACAGGCCGGAGTCCATGAGCCAGCTGGCATGTGTGCTTGCCACGCAGGCTGAAAATCCCTGGCTGCGTTTGTGCGGGATTATGGTGAAGCTTTGCTTCCAGAGCTCCGGTCGAAGCTCCCCTCCAATGGGGAACTGTTTCCATTTTTCCGTGGTTCCGGAAGCGCGGAGCAGGGCCTCGAAAAACCAGTCATCCTTTTTTATGCCTGTGTGCAGGGTCGCCCATTCGAAGGAGTCATCGTGATAACCAAAAGGACGTTTTGAATTATCCGCCTGGTCCCAGGCGTCTTTTCCCGCGGGATAGCGGAGGAGAATGGGGGTGGTCTTGAAGGCCTTTTCATAGGCATCCAGGATCTGGCTTTGCACGTCCTTCGATGCCCAGAGCTCATCCTTTGGATAGGTATGCCATTCACCCCAGGAGCCGAGAAAACCGGCGGTGATAAATCCCACGCGGGGATCACCATCATATTTTTTTCCCAACGCGTGAATACAGCTTTCAATGGCTCGGATTAAACGCGCATCTGTATAGTCCGGGGTATGGCTGATGCCGTCGTCGGCTTTCCACGTGGTAATCTTAAGTCCCTCATTCACCAGGAAGCCTGGGGTGGACAAACCTTTGCCCGGATATTCCACGTAAACACGGAAGATGAGCTGACACCCGTTTGCCTGGGTCAAAGTGAGGGCTTCTTCAATGATCGTCCAGTCGAACCTATCCGGGCCGCTCATGATCTTGTGCATGGGAAAGTAGCGGAATTCCATGCTGTGAGGGAATCGGTTCTTCGCATCGGAGGAACTGTACGGTACCAGCCCCTTGAGCGGGTTATTGAGGGGCGCAGGGGCATAGATCATCTCGGTCGCAGAAGCGATCACGCTGCAAAAGAGGGTAAGGCCGAGAAACGTGCGTTTTATCATTTCTCTGGATAACGACTGGCGGCTGTTTTCCAAGGTTATTGGCATGAAGAAGGTCTGAACCCGGTCCAGCCGGTACATGTTGTACATAAAAGCTGAATACATTATAAACAACATATAGAAACAGCTTGTTTGAAGCATCACGGGAGAATAATTTTCGGATCACGACTACGCATGAAACAGGTAAAGGGCTTCCAGCCTTGCGCCAGCTATAGAGAAATGAGACTAATACAGGCAGAGGATTAAGACATCAGTGACGTAATACCATTCGATTTGGAGAACCTGGAAGGGCGGGTTCTGCTATCTGCGGATTCTGTTCTGGCGGCACCATTGTTGCCGGATGCATCGGACGTCGTGATTGTTGCCGATGCGCCTGAAGCAATGATTGCTCATGCCTCTACTCCGCTCTTTGATGCGTTGCAGGACGTCTCGATCGAAGCTGAATCGGCTCCTGAGGTGAAAAGTTCGTCTACCATTCTTCCAATCGAAACGGATCGGGTCTTACCCTTTTCCCACGGGGCCACGGAACAACCAGGTCCTGAAGGGCTCCGGGTAAATACCTTACTGGCCGCACAACCCCCACCTGAACTCTCGGCTCTTCGCGCTCGCCCGGGTGTCCCTTCAGACCCCACGGTTATTTCGACTTCCATTAATGGAAACAATCCGCAGCGCTCGGTCGTTCGCTCCCTGGACGTTACTTTTTCAGAAGATGTATCCGCTTCGCTGACCGCGAATGCGTTGATTCTTCGAAATTTGTCGACCAACACAACGGTTGGTACCAACAATTTTTCCTTACAGTATGATGTGTTCACGAACACCGCTTCATGGACCTTTCCGGGCCTCCCCGGGGAAACCTTGGAGCCGGGCAATTACCTCGCAGCCATCCAAGGGGCGTCCATCGTGGATGTCGATGGAGATCTGCTGGATGGCAACCTTTCCACCGAGAACGGCGACAGCTTTGTCTTCGATTCGTATGCCTTCTATGGCGACACCGATCTCGATCGGGACGTCGACTTTGCCGATCTCTGGGCATTCCGCCGGTCCAATGAGCAGGTGGACACGGACCCAACCTACGATGCGCGCTTCGACCAGGATCTCGACGGGGACGTCGATCGGGACGAACGCGACCTCTTCTCCGCTGGATTCTTAACCGATTTAGACGTCCAATCCGGCGTGTATGCGGAGTTGAAGTCAGACACCGGGGTGGGCGGGGATACGATATCCGCTGATCCAACGATCCAGGGCATCCTGATTCATCCGCCGGCCACGATCAGCCTCGAAGGCCAGCGCTCCGATGAACGCAGCGGGCCTGAAGATCTCTCCAGCAAGCTTATCGGCAACCGTTTTGAAATCGATCAGGCGGGTCTCGAAGCGATCAACAGCGGCTCGCTTGCCGACGGATCGAAGGCCTATCAGCTCATCCTTTCTGGTTCGGCGGAGGAACTGTACCGCTTCTCACTCGAGTTCAAACTGGACCGGTTTCAACCGGTCTTATCGGTTGAAGCCCTTGCGGCCTCAGATGCCACTGCACTCACCCTGGTGAGCAATGAACCCTTGGGCCCGGATGCATTGTCGCCGTTGGCCTATCAGGTTGAGCTGCTTTCCGGTCCGGGCACCGGTCAGCTCATCGGCGTAAGCAGCGTGCAGAACGCTGGAGGAGATCAACTGGAGCTTGCACTTTCGCAGTCGATTCCCGACGGCACCGCTTTTCGCCTGCAGCTGCTGTCACCCATCGCGGATTTGGCGGGCAACCGTGTCAGCCCTCCGTTTGCGTTGGAGCAGGTGGTCCCGGAATCCTTTGGCATTAAATCCGTGAGCCCTAGAGATGGCGATGGCGACGTTTCATTGACGAGGGAATTGCGGGTCGAATTCACCGAGCTGTTTGATCCGTCTTCCATCTCGCCTACGGATGTAACCGTGACCGCACTCGGCGGATCGGTACCGGGCAATCTGGTGATCAGCTCGACGAACGAATTCGTGACCTTCTTTCCAACCGACCCCTGGTCCTCCAGCACGGAGTTCCTGGTCGAGATCCGCGGCGATGGCATTCAAGCCGCCGATGGCGACTTACTGGATGGCGATGGAGATGGTTTGCCCGGCGGAATGAGTGCTGCGGAATTTCGCACGCTGCCCATCACCCGGATTGAAGGCACCAACCTCTCGGGATTTATCTATGACAGCAGCAACACCTTGCCCGGAGGAGGGAATCTGCCGCTCGAAGGCGTGACCATTCGTGTGGATGCCTTTCCCGCGGCCAATGTCGTCACCGATGCCAATGGGTTTTTCACCCTGGTCGATATGCCCGCTCCAACCTTCTTCGTGCACGTCGACGGTTCAACCGCCGTAAATGCACCTGCAGGCTTCGCCTATCCAAGCGTGGGCAAACCGTTCCACAGCACACCCGGCCAGGCGACGAACTTACCCTTTGATATTTTCCTTCCTCCCATGGCGCTTGCTGATCTGCAAACCCTCTCAACGACGCAGGACACCGAGGTCGGTTTCGGTGTCGAAGGCAAGGCGGAACTGGTCAGCATGTTCCCAGGCATCGATCCGGCGATATGGGATCAGGTTGCGATTACGTTTCCTCCTGGTTCCGCCATCGATGAAAGCGGAACTCCGGCCACCCAGGCCAGCATTCTACCTGTGCCACCGGATCGTCTTCCCGGACAACTGCCGGCAGAAATTGTCACGCCTCTGGTCATTTCGATCCAAGCCGGAGGCGCAACGAACTTTGATGTGCCCGCCCCGATTGTTTTCCCGAACCTGGACGGTCTGGCACCCGGAGAAAAATCGCTGTTCCTCTCCTTTGATCACGATGCGGGTGAATGGGTTCCGGTAGGGGCGGGTACGGTCAGCCCAGACGGATTGGTGATCGTTTCTGATCCCGGGGTGGGCATTGTCGCGCCTGGCTGGCATGTCGCAGCTGCGCGCACCGTCGATGGGGTGACAACCCAGGATGATCCAGATTTCGACGGGGATGGGATGCCGGATAGTGAGGATGACGACGACGACAACGATGGCATCAAAGATGTCGATGACCCTTTTCAGGATCCCGATTCGGATGGGGACGGAATCCCCGACAACCTCGATCCCGACGACAACAACGATAACGTTCCGGATATCAATGATCCCGATCACCCGGATTTTGAATCGGACAATCCGGAGAACAAGATTGAAAAGTATGTCGTCGGTGTTGAGATCTCAGGATCTTTTCAGCCGGTAAGCCTGCACTTCCTCTTCGACCTCAACATTCCTTTCCTCCCTGAACAGAAGATCGATCTTACGAAGAATATTCCCGCCACGCCCTTTCCCATTGATGTGAAACTGGACCTGGCGAGCTTCTCGCTCTCCGCTTTTGATGTTGGCGCGGCCGAGCAGATTCTAGGGGCCTTGCCTTGGCGAGCGGGTCTGGCGGAGGTTGAAGTGAAACTGCGAATTGGCGGCGATGCTAAAGCCAACCTGACGGTGTCGGGCGAAGAGGGCGGCAATACCATTACCTTCGGAGGTGGTATTGCTGCAGGGATTTCGGCGACCTTAACCGCCGAAGTGAAGAACGGAATCATCTGCGACATACCGATTGCGGGCCAGATTTGTAAAACGTATGAACTGACCTATCCGATACTCGGCATTCCTCCCATCGATGTCGACGAGGTGACCATCACGACCTCCGTTCCGTTGCCCTACAAGATCGATAAGGAAATTGGACCAGTCATCGAACTCAGTGCGACCAGCACCTTAAACCTGACCTTAACCGGTTTCTTCGAGGAGAACAATAAGACGCGCGAACCACCGGTCCTGGCTTATTCCCGCGAGTTGACGATTGATGAATCGAAGAAAACCCGGACAAAAATTAATGCCAAAGATTCCATCACCCCATTCAATGAATTGGATTTTGAGCTCGTCGCCGGACCCAGTGGAGCCGTGGTGACCGATGACGGTTATTTCGAGTGGACCCCACGCGAGCAGGACGGACCCGGCACGTTTAATGCGACCGTGCGGGTCACCGATGAACATGGCATGTCACGTACCCAAGTGCTGGGCATAACGGTGAAGGAGCGGAATGAATCACCCGTATTGGCGGAAGTAGCGGACATGACGATTTCTGAGCTGGCGCCATTCAGTATGAGTCTCAGCGCAACGGATTCGGATCTTCCAAAACAACTCGTGTTCTATGAGTTGGCGGGTTCGGCACCGGAGGGCCTGGAGCTCAATCGCGTCACCGGACAAATCACGTACACCCCGGATGAACGCACCGGCGGTCCACCCGGGCACTTCCTGCGCGACCAGGTCGTGCGGGTTCGCGCGATTGACAGCAGTGGTGCGGTGTCCACTACCGAGCAGTTCACGTTAACCATTGAAGAAGACAACCAGATACCCATCGTGGCACCGATCCCACAGCAAAGTGCTTTCGTCGAAGGTATTGCCCGCTTCACGGTAGTCGCTGAGGACCTCGATCTTCCGCGTCAGACCCTCACCGTCGTAGCCAACGGTCCGAATATGAGCGTAGCCGGCCGGACGGTTGCCTGGAGCATTCCCGAAGGCACCCCGCCCGGTCTAACGAGTGTTTCGGGCACGGTCAATGATGGCAATGGTGGGATGGTGCCGTTCACGGTCATGGTTGACGTGAAGGCGAATCCGAATGCGGGTGGTGGCGGAGGCGGGGGTGGGGGTGCCCCACCGCCGTTTAACGAATCCCCCTCCACGCCCACCGGCGCTGCAAATACAACCATCGGTGAAGGGGGGACCGTCAGCTTCACTATTAGTGCCAGCGACCCTGAAGACGGCAGCAATGTAACATATCATTTTCTCGCGCCCGGAATGGCGAACGCGACCATGAATGGCGCACAGTTTTCCTGGACCAGCACCGAGTTCGATGGCGGGTTCTCTTACCTCGTTCAGTTCTACGCTCGTGACAGCGGAAGTAAATCGAGCTCCCCCTTGTCCGTTCTGGTGGATGTAAACGAATCCAACCAGGCTCCGACCATCCAGCCGATCAATCCCGTGTCGGTCTTTGATACGGCTTCGGTCTTCATTCCCTTTCAGGCCGCAGATGGCGATAATCGCACACAGCTGATTTACAGCATTACGAATGCGCCTCCGGGTATGGTGCCGGACCTGTTGCCCGCCCAGGTGAACCCCGTGACGGGCGCAGTCACCCAGGACGGAGCCATTCACTGGCCGGTGACCAGCCTCGTGCCCGGTACCTACACGACTATGGAACTGGTCGTGAGCGATGGCGTCACCAGTGTCGCGCGCCCCTTCATCCTGACCATTTTGCCTTCCAACCTGGCACCCGTAATCGAAGACATTGCTTCCCCTCAATTGTTTGAATCCAGTGTGGTCGACTTCACACCTGCCGCTTCGGATCTAAATCGGGATACGCTTACCTTTTCATTGGACAGCGATGCACTTGCGCTCGGAGCAATCATCGATCCCGGGACCGGAAGGGTTACCTGGACTCCCGATACGAATCAATCTCCCGGCATTTACGACTTTGACATCACGGTTACCGATGGCGCTTTGAGCGACACCGAGAATCTACATTTTATTGTGGGTGATCAGGCTGAGTTGTTTACCGATGCCATTGGGTTCGGTGCCGATCCGCGAATTTATTACCGCTACGTCATGGATGGCTTCGAGTTTGCCGGCCAGTCCAACAATGCGGGTCGGATCCGGCAGGTCTTGCCCTCCAATACCGAATTCACCCTGATGATGTACAGTGCCCGGTACAATCGCTGGGCGCAACTGGAAGGCAATTCTGGGGCCAACGGTCGAATCGTTAATACGAATGTCACCCTGAGTGGGCGAGGCGGGCTCGACCTGGACTTTGATGGGCTCCCCGATTTTGGCGAGCGGGTCATCGGCACCAAAACGGACGATCCCGATTCGGATGCGGATGGCATTCGCGATGATGCGGAAATTACCCAGGGC
>JBLIND010000053.1:0-21996 GCA_047639095.1 Candidatus Omnitrophota bacterium
GGAGGCGCAACGTGAAATTGCCCGTCCGGATGGCGATGCCGAAGCGGCGCGCAACAAAATGGCCATGGCGGAGGCCCTTGAACAATTGAATCAGGAAGGCCTGCAACCCGCCGCTCAGGCGATGAAAGATGCCGCTCATCCGGACGAGGTCGCGGCCGCCCGCGAAGCCCTGGAAAAAGCCCTGGCGGAACTCGCGCAATCACAAGCCCTCTCAGAGCGGGCGGAACAACAGGCGAACAAGGAACTCTCCCTGGCCGAAAGCCGGGAAGTCGATGCGGCCCTGGAGCAACTGGCGCTGGAAACCCTTCCGGAGGAGGTCATCCAAACCTTGGAGACCCTGGAGGAACTCCGCGAGAGTGGTGAGGACGTCGAGGAAATGGTGGACGCCCTCGAAAACAAAAAAACGCCGGCGAAGACGATGGCCGAAGCGGTTGAAGAACTTCGCCAGGATCTGGGCCATGCGCTGATGATGGAAGGCCGCGAAGCCTTCATGGAAGAGGCTGAATCCGTCATCGCAAAAGCCCAGCGCGGTACCGAGGAGCTGCTCACAGACACCCGAGCCCTGCGCGCGGAGATGCGGGATGCCGAAAAAATGAATGCTGAAAGTCGGGAGGAACTGGAAGCCGAAGCGGAGGCATTGGCCCGCCAGGCGGAGGCGCTGGAAATCGATCTCGCGCGCGCCGATGCGGTGAAGGCCTTGCTACAACCCGAAGCGGATCCCTCCCTGGAGCCCCTCCAGAAGGAAGCCCAACCCAACCTGCTCTCCGCCGCGCGCAAATTAGACGAGGCAGAACGGACCCTGGAGCAGGCAAAAGCGGCGCCTGCTGAAGGCCAGCCCGCCTTGACTCCCGAGCAGGTCGCGGAAAAAGAGAAGCAGGCGCAACGGGCGGTGGTCGAGGCCAATGAGGCGATGGAACGCGCGGTGGCTGGGGTAAAAGAAGCCGCGAAAGCCTTGGACGATTTTGCCGAGGAAATGCCGTCCCTGCAGCCGCAAGCCGAGCAACTGGCAGGCCTCGAACAGGATACGACCATCAAACCGGACGACCTGAAACAGGCGAATAGCCGTCTCGAACGCATGAAAGATTTGATGCAGGAAGCCCAGGCTGCGCAGACCGCGAAAGACCAGTTGAAGGAGGATCTCCTCCCGGAATTTGCTGCCGCCGCCAAGCTGCTCGAAGACATCCCGGAGCTCGGTCTCGATGACGGGCAAGCCCAGGCGGTGCAAAAGGCCCGCAAAACCTTTGACGAGATGAACAACCCGAACGAGATGGCCTCGGGCCTCGAGAACATCGCAAACGCTCTGAAGAATGTGGATCCCGAGCTGAACAAGGAACTCCGTCGCGAAGCCGAGGACCTGCGCAAGATCGGCAAGCATGGGTTTGAGCCGATGAAGGAGCTGGAACGCCGTACCGAGGATCGGATCCGGGAGATGAATCAGGAAGCAGATCGATTGGCATCTGACCTCGCGCGTCTCGATGCGCCCGAGGTGGAGTCCGCGGAAGAAACCCTGGATCAATTTCAGGAGAACATCGAAAACGAAGATCTCTCGCGTGCAGACAAAAACCTGGAGGCGATCGAGGAAGACTTGCAGGCTCTGGCGCAAAGGACGGGCGCTCCCCTCCCCCCCGACACCCTGCCCGTCAGTCTGCCCAAGCCCGACAAACCACCCGCCCTCGACCCGGAAGCTTTGCTGCAACAGAATCCGGCCCTGGAGCAAGCGGCGAATCCGGAAACCAACTGGCATGAACGCAAAGCCCTGATGGAAGCGGCCGCGGTCGCCATGGAAACGCCCCAGGAAGCTAAGATCCCTGAAGCAGAATGGGCGGCAAAGGGGGACCTTCAGCGCGCGGCCGAAACCGCACCGATGAAAGCCGCAGCTGACTTCGCCAAGGCTGCGGAACTGGAAGCCGCGACCGAGCCCACGCAACCGAAATCGAAGGCGTATCAGGAGGATCCGACCGGCTTCATCGAACAGGCTGCGGACCAGGTCGACCAGGCACGTGAGGCCGCTGAAGCGGTGGCCGATGCCGTGGAGCAGGGTCAGCGCCCGAGTGAAGCGGAACAGCAAAAGCTGGCGGAAGCCATCGATGCCGCAGAGGCCATGCGGCAGGAGATGGGCAAGTCTCAGCAACCGGCCCAGGATGCACTTGAGCAACAGGTGGAACCCTCGCTCGCCACCGATCGAGCCAATTTTTTAAAGGCGGACGAAGGCATGAAGCAGGTCGAAGATGCGCTGAAAGCGTACGCGGAAGATCTTAATCAGGCTGCCGAAGAGCAGGTGGCCTTCGACCAGATCGCGGCCTTGGCCAAACAGCAGGAGGCGCTGAGCATGGCGAATAAACCCGAAGACGCCGCGAAGGTCGGCCAGGAGCTGGAGGCGCTGGCCGCCATGCACCCGCAGCCCGATGGCCCGGCGGAAACGCCAGCGGCCTTCCGTGAACCGCGCAAGCCGCTCGCGGCCCAGCAGGAACAGGCCCTTGCGCAACAGGCTCAAGATGATCGCAAAAGCTTGATCGCCGACGCGCAGGAAAAGTTGGAAGACGCTAAGCAGGCGGCCAACCAGGCGGAGGAACAATTGGCCAAAGGCCAGAAAGCCGAACCTCAGGTCACGGCGGCACAGGCCGCAGTGGACGAGCTGGAAGCGATGCGCGATCAATTGGGCGCACGCGATTTCGATGCGCATCAAGCCATGGAAGCAGCGGTCGAAGCAGCGGTCGAAGCACAGGCCTCGCCGAAAGAAGCCGCACAAGCCATGCAGCAGGTTAAAAAAGACCTGGCCGCGTATGAACAGGAGTTGCAAGCGGAAATGAAACAGCAACAGGCCTTTGAAGAGGTCAAGGAACTCGCGAACGCCCTGGCCCAGCAGCCGGAAACCGCCCAGGCAGAAAAGCTGGGTGACGCCCTTGAAAAGCGGAACGGCCTGGCCTCACAGGAAGCAGCAAAAGCCGTAGCCGCCCTGGAAGATGCGCTGAAACAACAAGAAGCCCCTGAGGCAGCCGTCCAGCAAGCAATGCAGGAGGTGGCCAAAGCCGTCGAGGCCTTAAACCCGGCCGAAGCGCCGCGCGTGGCGCCCAACAAAGAAGCCTTTGATGCCTCGGCCAAGGCCGCCGCCCTGGAAAACCAGGACGCCCTTCAGCAGGCGGAGGCCGGTGACTACGAAGCAGCGGCCGAGAGCATGAAAGCGCTCGCGCAATCGTTGCCACCGTCTGCAAAACAAGCCCAGGCGGAACAGGCGGCAAAAGAATTCAGGGCCGCTCGGGAGGAGCAGATGGAGGCGCTGCCGAAACCACTTGCCGATGCATTGACGGCATCCGAAAACAGCGCCTTATCCCCGGTGGCCGAAGCCGCTCTGGAGGATGCCGCCGATGCGGCTCGCGCCGGTGATCTACCCAGGGCTTCGGAGCGCCTGCAGGAAGCCATGGCCGAGGCGCAGGACCCGGCACAGCTGGCCCAGCTCGACGAGGCCATCAAGGACGCGTATGCCGCTGAAAAAAGCGCGCAGGCCAACCGCTCACCCGAAGCCCAATCGGCCTTGGAAGCGGTAGAAGCGTTATCCCGACAGGCCGATCCGGTCGCACAAGTTGCCCTGGCCGATGCGGCAGAGGCCTTAGAGCAGGAAGACTTCGGCCAAGCGGCCGCGAGGGTCGCGGAGGCCGCTTTCGGACTGCCGAACGAGGGCTTCAAGCAGGCGGCCGAGCTCGCGCGAGAGCTGCAACAGGACGAGCAGGAGAAATATGGCGAAGCGGTCGAGGCCGCACGCGAAGGATTAAAACAACTGGGGTCCGCCCATCCGGAGATTGCGGAAGCCGCAAAAACGGAGGACTACAAAACCGCAGCAGAGATGGCTCAACAACAAGGTCAAAAGGAAGCCGCCAAGGCGTTTCAGCAGGCGGCCGATCAACAACGGGCGGCCTTGCCTGCACCCGTTCAGGAAGGGTTGAGCCAGCTCGAGCAGGCCATCCAACAATCGAACGGAGCAGAACAAGCCATGCTGAAGGATGCGGAGAAAGCCGCACGCAAGGGCTCCTACGACCAGGCATCGGAGCTGGCTGCGAAAGCGGCAGAAGCCCACGCTGCGGAAGCATCCCTCGCGAACGCACTGGAGGAAGCGCAGCGTTACAACGAGCAGACGATCCAGCCCCTGGAAAATGCCGTGCGCGAAGCACAACAGAATCACATGGCTGAAGCCGCTGCGCAGGCGGCACAAAGTCCGAAGGGTCAGGAGGCCGCACAAGCGCTTCAAACCGCCGACCAGCAGGCAAGTGACGCAGCACAGCAGGCGTTCGAGGATGCTTTCAATACGCCGCAGAACCAAGGCCGACCGGCGCTGGAGAACGCGGCGCGCAGTGCACAGAACAACCAACTGGATCAGGCGATGCAACAAGCCCAGCAGGCGGGTAAAGCCGGAGAGGACGCACGGGAAGCCCTCGCGCAGGCGAAGCAGTCACAGGAAGCCGCAAAGCAGGCGACCCAAGAGGCATTGAACGATGCGAAAGCACACGGCCCGATGCAAGAGGCACAACAGGCGCTGGAACAGGCCAAGGCGTCCCAGCTAGCGGCGTCCGAAGCCGCGCAGGCGGCCATGCAAGAGGCGCAGCAAACCCAACAGGCTTTGCAGCAGGCGCAACAGGCCTTGAGCCAGAACAATCCCGCGCAAGCAGCCCAAGCCGCGGCCAAAGCCAGCGGGGCAGATTCGGAACTCGCCCAACAGCTGGCATCAATGCAGCCGAGTGCACCCGCGGAGGCCCGACGCGATGCGGCACAGGCCCTGCAGCAGGCGCAACAGGCCGCACGTGAACAGGAACAAGCTGCCCGGCAGACGCAACAAAACGCGCAACGGGCCAGCCAGGAACTGGACCGGGCCCAACAGGCCATGAACGGCAACCGCATGGAACAGGCAAGCGAGATGGCCCGCCAACAGGCGCAAGGCGCGTTCGAGGCACAAAAAGCTGCGGAAGCTTTTGCACAAGCGACAGCCGAGGCGTCGGCACCACAGGAGCTGGCCCAGGCATCCCCCTCTTCCGGAGAGAGCGCTCAAAACCCAGGAGCCGAAGCCACGCCGGGCCAAGCCGGACAGGCAGCGGAAGCCCAGCCCGCTCAAGCGGCTCAAGGTGAGCCCAGCCAGGCGGGACAAACGCCGGGAAAAGGCGCACCCCAAGGTGGGGCTGAACAGGCCTATCAGGCTCAGGCCCAAACTGGAAATCAGCCCATGCCTGCGCAAGCGAAGGGTGCGAACCCGCTGCCGGGTCAGGAAGTATCCGCAGCCATGATTCAGCTCCAGGCGGCCCAAACGGACTTGCAGGATGGCAAAGCCAGTCCGCATACCGCAGCACACCTGGATGACGCGGCTGAGGCGCTTCAGCAGGCGTCCGCCGCCCTGGCCGAGACGCTGCTCGATCAGGTGAATCATCCCACGGAAGGTTCCGAACCCGCACAGACGGCGTCTCAGGGAAATCCCCAGGGCGGTGAAGGTGGACCGCAGGGCAACCGGTCTCCCCAGTCGAAAGCGGCGGACATCGCGGACCTGAAGGAAGACTTTGAGGGTAAAAAATGGCGCGGGCCGAAAGACCAATTGAAGTCAGGCGATTTCCAGGGAGATAAGAATCAGTATACCGACTATTATCGCAAAGCGAATGCGCAGTACCTGGAGAAGTTGCTGAAAGAATCCAAGCAGGATGGCGAATGATGGTGTCGCATGGTGGATGTGGAACGAGAAAAACTGGGAGCGATGCGTGATCACTAAATTTTTCATCCTGGGAGTGGCTATGGCCCTCGCCTGTAACCAACCGCTCGACGCGGCAGAACAAACCGATCGTCAACACCTGGAAGACATCCAGGGGACGCATGAGATCGACCAGGCCATCGGCAAAGGACTCGCCTACCTGGTGTCCAAACAGGATCCGGCCACCGGAAAATTTGAGGGCGACTTACCCAACTGTTACACCGCCCTCTCGTGCATGGCCTTGATGGCGGCGGGCCAGATCCCGGGGCAGTCCAAGTATGGCGAGCACCTGAATCGCGGTATCATGTACCTCGTACGCAAGAGCAAGGAGCACAAGGGATACTTCGGCAACGAGGGAAATGCCCGCATGTACGGTCATGGAATCTGCACCCTCGCCCTCTGCGAAGCGTACGGAATGATGGAAAAGGAAAAGGACAATCTGCAGGTCAAGGAAGCGATCGATGCCGCGCTGAAAATCATCCTCTTCGCCCAATCGGACAAGGACCAGAACCGGGGCGGATGGCGGTACGAGCCCAAACCCAACGATGCCGATTTATCCGTGACGGTCTGGCAGATCCTCTGCCTGCGATCGGCGCAGAACTGCCAGCTGGACGTACCTGAAAAAGCCATCGAGCTGGCAAAGGATTATGTACGCCGGACCTACAACGCAAGTCAGCAGGGCTACGCCTACGAACCCGGCAAGGGGGCAACCCCCGCGATGCGCAGCGCAGGGGTCGTTGCCCTGCAGGCCCTGGGTGCCCGACATGATGCAAAAGATATGAAGATGATGGAACAGTCGGCTTCCTTTCTGGAAACCCTCGACCCCACTCACGAGGCCCATTATTGGTACACGGTGTATTACCTCGCGACGGCGGCGAACATGATGGGCGATAAGCTCCGCGAGCGTTTTCTCCCCCGGCTTGAAAAAGCGATTATGAAGTTGCAGCAAAACGATGGTGAGTTGTCCAAACATAGCGGCCACCAGGGCGGAGTCTACAGCACCGCATTCGGCGTGATTTGCCTCTGCGTGCACTACCAGTACCTGCCCATTTACCAGGAGTAAACGGGCGAGGGGAATAACCCGCTGGGGCGACCTTTTCCGGCTCAATTGTTAGGGTACGGTTAGGCTGGAGTTAGGATGTGATCCTGCTCCGTTTCCGGCTTGTAAACATCCGATTTAGACTCCATTAGGGCGGGACTTACGAGGGCAGCTGATGATCGACTTTGGTTGATCTCCCCAAGCCCTCGTGGAACGAGTCGAAGCCCTGATCAACTAAAGAGGATGTACAACATGAAAAACATTTTACGAATTTTGACCATCGCCACGGCAGCTACGTCTGCCCTCCTGATAACCGGCTGCAGCAGCCCCAGCGACTCGGACCAGGACCTCTCCATCATTGGTTCTGACACGCTCCTCCAGGTGGGCCTGGCCTGGGGTGAGGCCTACCGGGAGGTGAATAAAGACGTCACCGTAAAGGTAGACGGCGGGGGCTCGGGTATCGGAATCAACGCATTGATCAACGACACGGCGCAGATTGCCAATTCCAGTCGGCAGATCAAGGACTCAGAAATCGCATCTATTAAGGAGAAACATGGGAAAGAGCCCGTGGAGCACATCGTCGGCTACGATGGTATCGCGGTTTACGTGCACAAGGAAAACCCCATCAAGTCCATTTCCCTGGCCCAGCTCAAGGAAATCTATGCTGAAGGCGGTACCATTGATGCTTGGGAAAAAATTAATCCTGGCATCACGGGTGCGATTGATCGTTCCAGCCGCAGCAGTACCTCCGGGACCTACTCCTTCTTCAAGGAAGCGGTTTGCGGCAAAGGCGTAGAATACAAAAAGGGCGCGACCACCATGTCCGGCTCGACGGCCATCGTCGAATTCGTGGGCACCACCAAAACCGCCATTGGCTACAGTGGTATGGGCTACAAAAACGACCATGTAAACTGGTTGGCTATTTACAGTGACGACGCATCCAAGGCGGTTGAGCCTTCGATTGAAGCCGTGGCCGATGGCAGCTATCCCATCGCTCGCCCGCTGTACCTGTATACGGTTGGCGAGCCCGAAGGTGTCGTAAAAGAATACATCGACTGGCTCAAATCCGCCGCGGGACAAGCCGTCCTGGCCGCTGAAAAATTCGTACCTATTCCGGCTGACAAGCAGACGAAATAGATTTTCACACCTTGGACAAAAATCTCCGATCCAACGTACTGCATGGCCAAACGAACATACGCCTTCCGAGCGAAGACATCCGGGTTTCTGGACAAGGCTGAACCGTTCATCCAGCTGCTGATTTATATCAGCGGCTGGAGTTCGATCATCTTCGTTGCAGCAATCTTCATCTTCATCTTCCGAGAAGCCCTCCCCATTATACCCCATGTGGACTGGGCAGAGTTCTTCACGGAAAACAACTGGATCCCGAATCCAGCGGAAGGGAATGAACCCAAATACGGGGCGCTGTCCATGCTTTACGGAACAGCCGCGGTGACCGTGCTATCCATGGTGATGGGCGTGCCGATGGGGCTCGGTGCGGCGATTTACATTTCGGAATTCGCCGGTCCGAAGATGAAGGAAATCCTGAAGGTGCTCATTGAGCTGCTGGCGGCCATTCCGTCCATCGTCTGGGGCTTCATCGGGCTGGTCGTGCTTGGACCACTCATCCAGAAGGTAACCGGGGCGCCGGTGGGAGTGAACCTCCTGAATGCGGGCATCATCATTGCGCTGATGGCCCTGCCCTTGATTGTTTCCATTTCCGAGGATGCCTTGCGCGCGGTTCCTGACTCCTATCGTGAGGCCGGACTCGCCCTGGGTGCCAGCCGCTGGGAGGTCATCTATCGCGTCCTCTTTCCCGCGGCGCGCAACGGGCTGCTCGCCGCGTGTATGCTCGGCGTCGGTCGAGCGGTAGGGGAAACCATGGCCGTATTGATGGCTTCGGGCAATGCCGATAAGATTCCGAAGAGCTTCGCGGACCCGGCGTTCTTGACCAGTCAGGTGAAAACACTGACCGCCACCATCGCCTCGGAAATGGGCGATACGGCTTACGGCGATGAGCATTATCGCATGCTCTTCGTCATCGCGACTTTGCTCCTGATCATTTCGGTGGTCATCAATGTGATTTCAGACTTAGTCGTTAAAGGAGTAAAAAAACAACATGGTTAATGCTGAAGACACGGTGACGATGGAGAACCCGTTCGCGACCACGAAGCAGGAAACGACCAAGGCCCGCAAACAATCGGTGGCCAAGTGGACGACCCTGGCGATCACGCTGATCATGATCGTACCCGTGCTCTTCATTATCGCGGATATCTTTGTGAAGGCGGCCCCCGTGCTGTCGTTCGATTACCTTTTTACCAACCCGAAGAGCAGCGGTCGCGAAGGGGGCATCTGGCTGCCTTTGATCGGCACCTTTTACCTGGTTTTTTCCTCGCTGGTTATTGTGGCGCCACTCGGGATTCTCGCGGGCATCTACTTGTCCGAGTACGCGCCCGACAACGGGGTAACCCGAACCATCAACATGGCCGTGACCAGTCTGGCCGGGGTTCCCAGCATCGTGCACGGGCTGTTTGGCGTCGGGGCATTTGTACTTTTCCTCGGCATGGGCAAATGCCTGACCGCGGCGGCGTGCACGGTGGCGGTGATGACGATACCGGTGATCATTACCAGTACACGCGAGGCCTTGCAGGCCGTCCCACAAAGCTTTCGCGAGGCCTGCTGGAATATGGGCGCCACGCGCTGGCAGACGATTCGGACCATCGTCCTGCCTAACTCCGTCAGCGGCATTCTTACCGGCGTGATTCTGGAGATTGCACGTGCGGCGGGTGAGACCGTACCCATCCTATTCACCGGCGCCACCGCCTCGTACGTGATCAAGTCCAACATGAATCCACTCTTCCCCTACTACCTGGATAAAGAGTTCATGGCGCTTTCGTACCACCTCCACATTATCACGGAGCAGATCAGCGGGATGCCTGAAGCCATGAAGTTTGGCACGGCCGCCGTCCTCATCGGCCTCATCCTGGTGGTCAACAGCTTCTCAATCGGCCTTCGCATCTGGCTGCGTTCACGGAAGAAATGGTAATCCGCATGGCGACCCACATCGACTTCGATAGCGTGACCGTCAAGTACGGCTCGGACATTGCCCTGGACGACATCTCTCTGGGCATCGACAAGAACAGCATCTTCGCGATTGTCGGCCCGGCCAACTCAGGAAAGACGACCTTTCTCAAGTGTATCAATCGCACCATCGATTTTATTTCGAGTGCGAAGGTCGAAGGACGGGTGGAGATCAGCGGGGAAGACGTCTTTAAAATCAAAAACGTATACGCCCTGCGACGCCGGGTAGGCATGGTGTTCCCTCTGCCGGTTGGCCTTCCGCTCAGCGTATATGAAAACGTCGCTTATGCGCCGCGCCGCGCGGGCATGCACGACAAGGACCAGCTGGATGAGCTGGTTGAACGCTGCCTGCGCCAGGCCGTTCTCTGGGACGAGGTCAAGGATCGCCTCAACAATCTCGGCACCAAGCTGTCCGGTGGACAGCAGCAGCGCCTCACGCTGGCGCGCGCCCTGTCTCACCAGCCGGAAATCCTCTGCCTGGATGAATTTTCGATTGCGATCGATCCGGTGACGACGATGAAAATCGAAGACATCCTCGTACAGCTGAAGGAGCATATGACGATTGTGCTGGTGACCAACCTGATTCAGCAGGCCCAGCGGATTTCCGACAAACTGGCGTTCTTCAACGACTCCGAACTGGTCGAGTGGGGCCGAACCGACGACTTGTTCGCGAATCCGCAACATGAGCTGACATCAAAATATCTGACCGGAGAAATGGGCTGATGAGTGTACCTGCCGATGTCAGCATTCGCACCCGTGACCTCAGTCTCTGGTATGGCGATTTCCAGGCGCTGTTCAACATTTCCGTAGATATCAAGCCGGGCATTATCACCTCGCTGATCGGTCCCTCCGGATGCGGGAAAACCACCCTGCTCCGCTCGTTTAATCGCATCAACGAGACGTACGGAAACGTAACCACCACCGGAGAAATCTCGCTGCTGGGAAAAAACATTTACGACGCAGACGTCTCGCTGGGTGTGCTCCGCAAGTCCGTCGGCATGGTCTTCCAGCGACCGAATCCGCTGCCCATTTCGATCTACGAGAACGTGCTGTTCGGTATCCGCTCGCACTCCCGCAAGAAGGACTTGAACAAGAACCTGAAAGACGAGTTGGTCGAACATGCGCTGAAAGAAGTGCAACTCTGGGATGCCGTGAAAGATCAACTCAAACGCAAGGCAACCACCCTGACGCTGGAACAACAGCAAAAGCTGTGTATTGCGCGGCTGCTCCCCCTGAAGCCCCAAGTCATCCTGATGGACGAACCCTGTTCAGCGCTGGATGCGGATGGGATCGAGCGGATTGAAGAATTGATTCGAACCATGCGCGAACAATACACTATCGTGATGGTCACCCACAACATGGGCCAGGCCAAGCGGGCCAGTGACGAATGTATTTATATGTATCTCGGGGAAATTATCGAACATTCCTCGACCGTGGATTTATTCCTCAATCCGCGCGAAGAACGCACAGCGATGTATATTGAGGGCAGATACGGCTAAACCAGGAAGTACCATGTCAGAAGATAATCGACACATTTTAACGAACTACCAGAAAGCCTTAAACGAGCTTAACGAGGCTCTGGCCCAGATGGCCCGCGCGGTATCTACGAACCTCCAATTGGCTTTCAAGGGTCTGATTGAGCGGGACACCGACGTGTGTAATCAGGTATTGGCCGATGATGATGAAATCGATCAGCTCCAGATGACGATCGACAATGAAGGGATGAAGATCCTGACCTTGTTCCAACCGGTTGCCTCGGATTTACGTCGGGTGGTTTCGATTATGAAAGTTGCCAACGATCTGGAACGGGTGGGAGACCAGGCGGCCAATATGGCCAAGCGCGCACGTAAAATGAATCGGACCGATGCGCTGGATGAGCGTGAACTGCTCGCCGAGCTGCATGAGAAGGCCGTAAAACAACTGGAGGATTCGGTGCAGGCCTTTGCCAAGGGGGATACCGTAGGTGCGGTGGAAATTCTTAAGCGGGACGCAGAGCTGAATACCCTCTGCAAGCAGGTCTCGAAGCAGCTGACCCAACGCCTGGAAACAGATCCTGCAAACGCCAAAGGTTATTTGCACCTCGCGTTCATGGCTCGATTCCTGGAACGTATTGGCGACCATGCGAAGAACATCTGCGAAGATGCCGTCTACATGGAATCGGCGAAAGATATCCGCCATTCAGGCCCGAAAAAGAATGCGGATGGCAGCCCCGTTCCGCCTGCGTAACGACAACGCTTACAGGTAATAAGGAAAAACCCCGCAGCCTCAGGCTGTCGGGGTTTTTTGGTTCTGGGGCCCTTCGCTGTTATCGAAACACGTCGCGACTTAGAAAAGGACGGCTTGCCGACATACAACAACCGCCTGACCCGACGCACCTCCCAACCGAGCCTTTCGCGCCCATTCTGCGCTAATCGAAATTTTTCAAACAGCGAGCAGGGTCGTTCGCCAGAAAGAACCCGGTTACGCAATCCTCATATCGGCCTAATCGAAACGACACAGACCCCGCCTATCCTAAGCACAGAATTACCGGAGAGAGCGCCCTGCTCCACTCCAAACAACCAACCAAAATGAATAGGAATATATTTATGAAACATACCCAAGTCATCGCCACAGCTTTCGCAGCTGCAACTATGGGCTCCTTCGCGGGTGCACAGACCATTGAGGTAGATGCCGCGCTGCCGGTATACGCTCGTACAACCGGGGTGTCGGGAAATCTCAACAGCATTGGATCGGACACGCTGAACAACCTCATGGCTTTGTGGGCCGAGGCATTTAATAAAAAATACCCGAACGTCATCATCCAGATTGAAGGCAAAGGTTCGAGCACAGCTCCGCCGGCATTGATCGAAGGCACCTCTCAACTCGGCCCCATGAGCCGCAAAATGAAGGATTCGGAAATTGAAGCCTTTGAGAAGAAGTATGGTTTTGCTCCGACGCCGATCGGTGTAGCCCTCGACTCGCTCGCAGTCTTTGTGCATAAGGACAACCCGGTCAAATCACTCTCCCTCACCCAGGTAGACGGAATTTTTTCCGCCAATCAGAGCAAGGGCGGACCCAACATCTCCACATGGGGCCAGGCAGGTCTTGCCGGGGATTGGGCCAACACGCCGATCAGCCTCTATGGGCGAAATTCTGCGTCCGGGACCTACGGATACTTCAAATCCGTCGCCCTGGGAAAAGGTGATTACAAAAACACCGTCAAAGAGCAACCGGGCAGTGCTTCGGTCGTAAACGGAGTGACCAATGAAAAATCCGGCATCGGCTACTCTGGTATCGGGTACAAGACCTCCGGGGTCAGAGCGATTGCTCTCGCCAAGGCAGACGGTGAAGAGGCCTTTGAGCCGAATTACGACAACGTTCTCCAGGGGAAATACCCCCTGGGTCGCATGCTCTATATTTACGTTGCGAAGAAACCCAACGAAGCACTCTCGCCCGTGGTGGCGCAATTCCTGAACTTTATCCTCTCCAAAGAGGGTCAGGAAATTGTCGTGAAAGATGGCTACCTTCCGCTGACGGCCAAATTAGCCGACGGACAGTCGGGTAAATTATAAGCAATCAACCTTCATCGATGCTTATTCTCCTCTCCGCAGAGCCGGGATTTATCCCGGCTCTGCACTTTAAGTATCCAGGCCCTACCACCGTCATGAGCACCCTTCATGAGTGAACCACCCGATCCGAATCGCTATTTCAAACGCGTGCAACGCAACGACCGCATTGCCAGTGCAGGCATCTGCATCGGCGGCATTGGAATCATTGGTATCGTAATTGGCATGCTGTTCATTATCGCGAGCGTCGCACTGCCCCTGTTTAAAATGCCAAGCACCTCATTTCTGGCAGCCTGGACGATCCCACAAGCCGTGAATACACTCGGACTGGGCATCGATGAGTACCTGGAGACCGGATATTTCATTCAGCCCGATGGGAGCATCCAGTTTTTCAGCACCGGCGCCTCCGCCGATGAGGAAGGGATGGTCACCGTCGACACCAGCAAGCGTTTGCTGTTGGATGTAAAGCGCGTCATGCCCGGTAAGATATCAGGCATTAAAGCCATCAATACGGCGGGTGCCTTACAACATACATATCTATGGAACGACGGGTCCTCCGCCCTGGTGACCGTCTCGTTCGCGCCCGTGTTCGATGAAAAGAGTGTCAGGAAAATCGCCCACAAGATCGCCATCAAATCTACATGGGATGCATCAGATGAACCGATCCAGCGAACCCTCTGCCGCGCGTCGGGAGATAAACAAGTGCGGATTGATTTGCTGGAAAATGGTGATCTCAATCTCTCCACATTGGTTGAAGAAGAAAACCCGATCACCGAAGAAATCACCCGCAACACCTCGTCGGTACGCATCAAACATCCGTTGGCCGGCAGGATCACCGACTTCACGGTAGACACCGCCGTTCTATCACTTTATGCGAGCACAGATGCGGGCCAGCTGGGCCATTGGGACCTGCGCAACCTGGCCAAACCGGAATTGATCGATCATATCGAAGCGTTCGAGGATGGTCGGGCCATTCAATGCCTCAACTTGCTGCTCGGGGATATCTCCCTCATGGTCGGGGACGAAAAAGGGGGCGTCACGTCATGGATGCCCGTCCGCACCTCGCCCGAAGGCTCCCTTAAGGCCCTCACCCGCATTCATACGCTCCGCCCGATGGCGAACGGGGTGGTCGACTTTATCAGCTCCCAACGGGATAAAACCGTTCTCAGCGTCTCAGACCGTGGAGCGATCCACGGCGATTACCTCACCAGCGAACGTCCGCTCTTCACCTTTACCGCAAACAAGACCCTGCAACACGTCGGCTACGCACGCCGCGGAAATGGATTGGTCATGTTAAGCGAAGCCGGCCAATTTGCGCTGCATCAGATTTCGGCCCCCCACCCCGAAACCAGCGCGCGGACCTTGTTTGGGAAGGTCCACTATGAAGGGTATTCGGAACCCGACCTGATCTGGCAGTCTTCATCGGGAAGCGACGATTTTGAACCGAAATTGAGTATGGTCCCCCTGGTCCTGGGAACGCTCAAGGGCACGTTCTATGCGATGCTGTTTGCCGCACCCCTGGCGATTTTCGGAGCACTCTACACCAGCCAGTTCATGCGCGCCTCCTGGCGAAACCGCGTCAAACCGATGATTGAAATAATGGCTGCGGTGCCGTCCGTCGTCGTGGGATTCCTGGGCGGTCTTTGGCTGGCCCCTTTGCTTGAGGATAAAATTCCCGGCGTCTTCATGTTTGTGATCATCCTGCCGGTGATGCTGATCATTGCCCTGTTTGTTTACAAGGCAACGCGGCAGTATCCCCGTATACAGCGCCTCGAGAATGGCTATGAATTCCTTGGCCTTGTTCCGGTTGTCCTGATTGCTGTGCTCGCTTCCTGGATGATCGGCAAGGGCTGCGAACAGGTCTTTTTCGGGGGCGACTTTCGACAGTCACTTTATGAGTGGATGCAGATCCGGGTGGATCAACGCAATTGTATCGTCATCTCCTTCGCCCTCGGATTCGCCGTGATTCCCGTCATCTACACCTTGTCGGACGATGCCTTAATGGCGGTGCCCAAAAATCTGACCGCCGCCTCGCTTGCGCTGGGTGCCAGTCGCTGGCAAACCGCCTGGACGGTCGTTTTACCCTCCGCCAGTCCGGGTATTTTCGCAGCGCTCATGATCGGCCTGGGCCGTGCGGTAGGCGAGACCATGATCGTCCTCATGGCAACCGGAAACACCCCCATCATGGACTGGAGTATGTTCAACGGCATGCGGACCTTGTCTGCGAATATCGCGGTCGAGATACCTGAAGCCCCGTTCAATGGCACCCTCTACCGCACGCTGTTCCTTTCCGCTGTCATCCTCTTCATGTTCACGTTTGTCATCAACTCCGTCGCCGAAATGGTGCGCATCCGTCTGCGGGAAAAGTTCGGTAATTATTGATGAATTCTTCAGCAGTTAAAAAGCAAGGTAAAGGCGACTCGCTCATCTGGTTCACCGGATCGGCGGTCACCCTCACGCTTTTGATGACCATCACCCTGGTCGTGGTCATCCTCGTGAATGGCCTGGGATACTTCTGGCCCCACAGGCTTAGTCAGGCTGAGCTAAAGGATGGCTCGTTCATCCTGGGGGTAATTCAAAAACACGAGACGGTGATCGAGGGGAGCAACACCCACGAACGGGTCAACTTGAAGATAGGCAACCGCGACCTGAATGGACTCGACTTCAAGTGGTTCGACAAAAAAGAAATCGTCGGCTGGGAGGAACCGGAAGAGGGCGTCGTCGTTGAGCGGATGGAATACGGGAACTTCTACGGTAGCTACAAAGGATTGCGCCTGGTGAATATGGAAGCCACCGGAGCGGGCTGGGCGCAATTCAAAACCGCGCTCGCCCTAACCCGAAACATGCTGAAGCAGCAGGAGGAAATCGAGCATCAGATGTCCGCGCTGAATTATCAGCTGGAAAAACTACGCATTGAGAAGATTAAGATCGAATACCAGGCGCGGAAAAAAAAGGGCCCGGGAGCGAAGCCTGAGGGGCCGGCAGCCAATCGCATTGCGGCGATAGAATTCCAACGGGACACTATTCGTGCAGCGTTCGAAGCACAGCAAGTTATATTGATGGCCTTCCTCGCGCAGCTGGCCGAGAACGAATCGGTTTTCCATGATATCCACGGAACAGAGAAGGTCATCCCGCTTAAGGATATCGTTCGCGCCTATCAACCGAACGCCATGTCACTGCCGGCGAAGCTCGGACATTACCTGCTGAAGATCAAAGAATTGATCCTTGAGAATCCACGTGAATCGAACACCGAAGGCGGCCTGTTCCCTACGATATTCGGGACGATCATGATGGTGATTCTGATGAGCCTCTTCTGCATGCCCATGGGAATCGTCGCGGCGGTCTACCTGCGCGAATACGCCAAGCAGGGCTTCACGGTTCGCCTGGTACGGATTGCGGTGAACAATCTCGCGGGGGTCCCATCGATTGTCTACGGAATTTTTGGTCTCGGCTTCTTCATCTACGGACTCGGCGGAGCATTGGACGACGCCTTTTTCCCCCACCTTGCAGAGCTTCATCAGCCCAAGATGAAGACTGGAGGCATACTCTGGGCCAGCGTGACCCTCGCCTTGCTCACGGTACCGGTGGTGATCGTGGCCACCGAAGAAGCCTTGTCTTCGATTCCTCGGGGGATGCGAGAAGGCTCTCTTGCGATGGGCGCAACGAAATGGCAGACCATTCGCAAAGTCCTCCTGCCAATGGCGTCACCCGGCATCCTTACCGGTTTAATTCTTTCCATGGCGCGTGCAGCGGGTGAAGTCGCTCCCTTGATGATTACCGGGGTGGTCAAGCTGGCACCCTCCCTACCGGTTGATGGACAATTCCCCTTTATCCACCTCGATCGCAAGTTCATGCATCTGGGCTTTCACATCTACGATGTCGGGTTCCAGTCGCCGAACGTGGAAGCGGCGATGCCTATGGTTTACGTAACCACCATGCTCCTGCTGCTGATTGTCCTGCTTTTGAACATTACCGCCATACGTGTCCGAAACAAGATGCGCAAACAATACACCATGGGAGCCTTCTAAACATGAATGATCTTTTAGAACACAACGCAGTGCCCGACACCAGGGAAGCACCGTTGAACACCCAAATGATCGCAGATCCTGCGATCGTGACCGAAGGCCTCGAGTTGTACTACGGAGGAACCGCCCAAGCCCTGTTTGGCGTGGAGATGCGCATCCCCCGGAACGAAGTAACAGCCTTCATAGGCCCCTCCGGCTGTGGAAAGTCGACGCTCTTGCGCTGTTTTAATCGGATGAACGACCTCATCGACGGGGTGGTCATCAAGGGCAAAGTCGAAATTGCCGGACAGAATATTTATATGCCCGGGACCGACATCATCCAACTGCGACGCAAGGTCGGGATGGTCTTTCAAAAATCAAATCCCTTTCCAAAATCCATCTATGAAAACGTCATATACGGACTCCGGATTGGCGGCGAAAAGCGGCGCAAGGTGCTCGATGAAGCCGTCGAGCGAAGCCTGAAAGGGTCCGCGCTTTGGGATGAAGTAAAAGACCGCTTAAACGACTCGGCCCTCGGGCTTTCCGGCGGACAGATGCAACGTCTGTGCATTGCCCGAGCCATCGCCGTCAATCCCGAGGTCATCCTCATGGATGAACCCTGCTCCGCTCTTGACCCCCGGGCAACCGCCCGGGTCGAAGATCTCATTGGCGAACTGCAGCAACAATTCACCATCGTCATCGTCACCCACAACATGCAGCAGGCCGCACGCGTATCGAAATTTACTGCGTACATGTTTGAAGGCAATCTCGTGGAATTCGACAAAACGAAAAAAATATTTACCAACCCTCATAATAAACACACCGAAGACTACATCACCGGTCGATTTGGATAAGAATTGGAAACATCATGGCCGAGCATTTTCAACGTGAACTCAAAAAGCTGAAACAACAGATTTTCGCCCTCGGCGGACTGGTTGAAGAGCACTTCCGCAAAGGCACTCTGGCGCTGATCGAAGGGGATGCAATCCTCGCTCAGACCGTCATCGACGAGGATCTGTTCATCGATGACAAGGAGGTCGAAATCGAAGAGGCGTGCTTGAAGATTCTCGCCCTCCACCAACCGGTAGCCGGGGATCTCCGTTACATCGTCGCGGTGCTCAAGATTAACAGCGACCTGGAGCGCATCGGCGATCTGGCCGCTAGTATCAGTTTTCGTGCAAAGCTTTTTCAGGCGGAACAGGAACCCGGGTTCGTGCTACCCGTCAGCCTCCACAAGATGGCTGAAGTTACGCAACGCATGCTTCAGCGAAGCCTGGACGCCTTGATCAATTACGATTCTGATTTGGCACGCATCGTCCTGGCCGATGATGATCTCGTTGATCTGTTTAATCGTGAAATCTTTGACTACGTCCGCGAACGCCTGGTGGCCGGAAGTCAACATGCGCCTCAATTGATTCATCTACTGACCGTGGCGCGAGCCATCGAGCGTGCGGCGGATCATATTACGAATATCGCTGAAGACATCATTTACATGCTCGAAGGGGAAATTGTCCGCCACAAGAAGGAACAACAAACTCCAGACAGCACGTCGCCCCCTCCTAATTAAACCGGGGTCAACCGGATCGGGCCACGGGTATGCACGCCTGAAACAAGGCTGGCACTTCTCTAAAAACCCTAAACTCCCCATAATTTTGAATATAAAACAGTTAGCGGATCATCCGTTTAAGATTAGCTCCTGATTAGTCCTTGCTTCGCCCGCGAAACTCCGTCAAAAAGCGCCACCCACAGGCTGGAGCGCTGGCTCCTATTGGTTTTTGACAAATCCCAGGACACGAGAAACATGAGCTGCTTCCTTAAACCCCTTCCACCTCACCGGCGTCTGGCCTCCATCCTATTGCTGGTCGCGAGCCTTCTCACCCACTGGAACGGATCGGTACAGGCCGCGGATCCGGCCGATGGCGACTCCGGTCTGGAGGCCATTTACGGCGAAAAAACAGCGACCTTTGGGGACAGCGCTGAGGGGCAATTCGACCTTGGGCATTATTTCTACACCCACCAGGCAAAGAGCCTGGAAGGCCTGAGCCTGGCCAAGCGGGCGTTCAAGCTGGCGGCCGGGCATTTTGAAATAACCACCAAGAGCGGAACGGTAATCAGCTACAACGTGCTGACGCCAAAAGACGGTGAATGGGAGACCATTGCGGCAGACTACGGTGAGGCCATCGAGAAGGCTCACGAATACATCGTCCTGCAAAAAACGAAAAAGAAGACCGAAAAAACAGCGAAGAAAAAAACGGCCGCGGAGCTCACGGCAGATGAGCAGATGGATGCCCTGCAACGGATCTCGACCAAAAAATCGGCACCAGTTAACGCTACGGTTCCCATCGCCTACGACATGCTTTCCGTAGTAGGGCGGGACGCGGAAAAGCTGGATGAAAAACTACATCCTGATTATTGGGAAATGATTTTTGCGGTCGTAGGTGGCCTCGGCATCTTTCTGATCGGCATGAAAAGCATGTCTGAGGGAATTCAAGCCGTAGCGGGTTCCCGTTTGCGGAAGATGATCAGTGCGGTAACCAACAACCGGTTTGCGGCCGTGGGCGTCGGCTCCCTGGTCACCTGCATGATTCAATCGAGCTCCATAACGACCGTCATTGTCGTCGGCTTTGTAAATGGCGGATTGATGCTGTTACACCAGGCGATCGGGGTCATCATGGGTGCAAACATCGGCACCACCATCACGGGCTGGATCCTCGTACTTAAAATTGGCAAATACGGGCTGCCCATTCTCGGCGTCGCTGCTTTCTTCTACCTGATGTCGAAGCGCGAGCGCATTCGCTATACGGCCATGGCGATAATGGGGCTGGGCATGGTCTTCTTTGGGTTGGAGATGATGAAAAATGGTTTCAAACCCATGTCCGGGGTACCCCAGTTCGAGGCCACGTTCAGAATGTTCGATGCTCACACCTACCTGGGCGTCCTGAAATGTGCGGCTATCGGCTGCCTGCTCACGTTTATCGTCCAGAGCTCTTCCGCAACCCTCGGGATCACCATCGGCCTCGCCTCGACCGGAATCATCCCGTTTGAAACGGCGGCCGCGCTGGTCCTCGGGGAAAATATCGGAACCACGATCACGGCCTGGTTGGCCTCACTGGGTGCCACTACCAATGCGAAACGAGCCGCCTACTTTCACGTCCTCTTTAACATGGTCGGCGCCTTCTGGGTAACCGCGGTTTTCGCCGTGTACATCAAGATTGTGGGCGCGATTATAGCATCCAGCATGGGTGAGTCGCCCCTCAACCTCGTGTACGGCGACGTCCCGGACAAACTGTTCTACGCGCAACTGGTTACGACGGCCATCGCAGCCACGCACACGATTTTTAACCTTACCAACACCGTCCTCTTCCTGCCTTTCGTGCGGTTTTTCGCACGTCTTCTCGAACGCCTGGTTCCAGACAAGGGAACCAAAGAAGTCGGTCATCTTCAGAGCCTGGATATGCGCATGGTGGAATCACCCGCCATCGCCATCGAGCAAAGCCGAGGCGAATTGGCGAAATTAGGCGACGGTCTCGTCAAAATGATGGACTGGACCCGCACCCTTTTGAATTCGGATGAGCCGGATGCCGAACTGACCAAAAAGGTCTTCCACCGCGAAGAAGTGATGGACCAGGTCCAGGTGGAGGTCACCCAGTTTCTGACCGAATTGATGAGCGGAAATATCTCACACGGGGTTGCGAATGAAGGCCGCATTCAGATCCGAGTGGTCGACGAGATGGAATCGGTCAGTGATTATATCAGCGAACTCCTGAAGGCCTACCTGACGCTGCGAAACAACAATCTTAAAATTCCAGATGCCCAGCAACAGGAGCTCAATCTGCTCCATGATGAGGTGGCCAATTATGTCAAACTCGTCTCTGAGGGCTTCCGGTTAAACAAACCCGAAATCGTGACAAAAGCCCATTCGCAAGGTGAAGGGATCAAGCACCAGGTGAGGAGCCTTCGCAAAGAACATCTGGAGCGTATGAGTGAGGAGAAGATGGATCCTTCGCTGACCCTGTCCTACATCGGCATGCTGAATGCCTACCGGAAAATAAAAGATCACCTGCAGAATGTGGCTGAGGCCATGGCCAGCGAGTTTTAAGTCTGCAGCCATTACCCGCCCGCGGCGTTGAGGCGACTCGCCTGGCAGGGTGTGATGAAATGCGCCATGCTTTTCTCCGCTAAGCGCTTTACGCCGTAGCCTGCCTGGACTACGGATGACCGGAACGCCATGAAGCCATCCGAGACCAGTCCAGCTGAAGACCTACGTACGCCCGATGCCGAGCTGGTCGAAGCGGTAGAGTCGCTCGTCAGACGCGGGGAAGAAGATCTCACGCTGAGCGCGGTGATCGACATGTTTCCTGCGGATCTCGCGCAAATTGTCATGCGACTCGATGAGGACGATGGACGCACCCTGTTTCGTTGGCTTTCCCATGAGCAAGCCGGGGATGTCCTGGCGGAGCTCGAGGACGAGTTCCAAAGCGACCTCCTGGAGGCCGCTCCGCGCGAGCGCCTTACGGCCGTGCTCGACGAAATGGATACGGACGATGCAGCCGACGTCATCGCCAACCTCCCGGAAGCCCTTGGGCAGGAAATTCTACCGACCCTCAA
>JBLIND010000054.1:0-21934 GCA_047639095.1 Candidatus Omnitrophota bacterium
ACGTCTTCCAGGGTGCGCAGGCTTCCGGTATGCATGTACGGTCCACGCAAGCCGACGTTGCGCAACGAAGGTGTTTTAAAACGCTGACGGTCCCCGTTGTTGCCGGTTACGTCGAAGCGGCCCTGGTCTTCTGCCGCGTTGAACGGGCGAACGCCGATGTTGTGAAACTGCCCATCGGAAAATAGCGCGCCTGTATGGCAGCCGGCACAGGCCGTACCGGGATCATTAAAAACACCCTGACCACGTTGCGCGGCGGCGGACAAGGGCGTACCGCCCGGCAGGAGCGAAAGGTCCAACGCTGTTTGATCCGAGTTCTGCGTGCGTTCGTAAGTGGCAATGGCCATGACGATGCGGGCGGGCGTGACCACACTCGTTCCGAAGGCTTCATTAAACAAGGTCGGGTAGTCACGGCCATCGATCCAGGTTTGCAGGTCCACGGGCATGCTCACCGCAAGGGCGAGTGGGGTTGCACCGGCGATGCGGGCAGCCGCCTCGTTCCAGTCGCGACCCTGATGGGCCATTTCGCTGTCGCCGAGGGGCGGACCCGCCGCCTGACTTTCCAGAGCGCCGCCGTTCTGAAGAATCACGGCATTCGTCAAGGGGTCACGAAACGGGCTCGTTGCCCGACCATCCCAGAAAAGTGCGTTGTTAAAATATCCGGCATTAATGGAGGTGGGCGGATAGCGCCCGGTGACCTGCTCCCGCTGGTCAAAGAAGGTCGCGAGATCATAGGTACCATCCGCGTTACTCAGGGGAAGGCCCACGGAGCCGGTCACGTCGTCCGCGTTTCCGAATACACCATCCGGTCCGGGGTGAGTCGCACGGGAGGTGCCAAAAACACCGCGCGGATCCACCCCGCCCTTGAACGGCTGGTGACAGGTTCCACAGGAGGTGGTTCGGGTCGATGAAAGCTGTTCGTCCCAGAAGAGGGCCTTGCCGAGATTGGCTTTGGCGGTGGTGATGGGGTTGCCCGCAGGAACGGGAACTGGTGGAAGTGGGGATTGGGGAGGAGGTCCACCGGGTCCACCCTGCGCCAGGACCATGGGTACGGCGGTCAAAAACCCGAGCAAACAAACAAAAATATGGAGTGTTTTCTTAATCATTCTGACCTCTTTTCTGGTGAGCACGCGGTAAACGACATCCACGGCTTCTCATTACTTATAAGCAAGATAGTCAGGTGAAGAAGGGATATTTAGGGATTTATAATTACAGTTTATTCATCTGGCCGGGATGTCAAAGGCTGCAGCTGTACGTCCTATAGGACTTATTAGACCTATACCAGCAGGGTTAAAGATGCCCGTGCTCCCCGGGGGCTTAATGCTCGGTGAGCATGCCGGGAAGGCAGCCGTGATCAGCCAGAAGGGCCAGCGTATCGGTGAAGCTATGGAAACCTGGAAAGCCCAACTTCAAGAGATTCTGGGAGAGCAGCTGGTTGTTTACGGGTCGTCGCGCACCATGGCGGGGCCGAACGATCTCGGTTGAAGGCTGTTTGTGGGTCAACGATTGGCCCGTGAAGTTGGCGAGACGATGGGTGAGATTGTAGAGGGTTCCACCATCGGGATAGGCGGCATGGAAAATCCCGCTCGCCTGCTGGACCAGCAGGAAGCGCACGGCCTCGGCGACATCGCCGGTCCAGGTCGGATACTGCATGCAGACATCGTCCACCTCCCCAGCTTCACCATCGGAAATGGCCTGCAGCATACCAGTCAACAGACCCGGCTGATCTTCCGGCTCGCGGCCGATTAATTTGGGTGTCCGAATCACCATCCCGTTCGGGCGGGCTTCCGCCAGCTCTTCAGCAGCAGCCTTTTGCCGGCCATAGGCATGGATGGGCTTACGTTCATGCATTTCGCGATACGGCCCGGCATCGCCACCGAACACCTGATCAGAGCTCATCAAAACAAAGCGTCCTTCGGGAGCCAACGCACCTGCGAGCATGCGGGTGCTTTCCACGTTCAGCCACTTGGAGCTGCTTTTGGCTTCACAAAAATCCAGATCGGAGCACTCGGCTGCATGCACGAGAATTTCGGGTTTGTGCGCAGCGACCAGGTTGCGACACTCCGCAGGATCACTCAAATCCACTTCATATAATTTTTCAGTGGTACTACGGCCCGAACCGCGGATGGAACTGGATACATCGGTCTGATGTGCAATCTGAATGACCTGATAATCCTGCTGCAGGGCTTCGACGAGGGCGAGGCCGAGAAGGTTGTTCGCGCCGGTGATCATACATGTTTTTTTCATGGCCGTACCTGATGTTTCTTCGTTTCTGAAAGGGCTGAACCATCGGTCTGAATCAGACCGACCGTGCACACGGTGTATATTGCGCAAGTGCTTCATGTGTAATGCCTTAGTATAGCTAGAAGCGGGCCAATACGGCGATGGAAGGCCTGATATGAACCCTGCACCTGGAAGGGCGTGCACGGGATTAAGTATCCATCGTTGGAAATAGTTCATCCTTCGAAGCTATGATATGGCATGCTCTCATAGGGATGCTCATGGATGAACCACCTGTTAACCTGGAAATGCTTATGTCGACCTGGATCCATCACATCGAAACCGCCGTGCCGGAACATGCGTATCCCCAGGATTACGCGGCCGAACGCATGACGAGCTGGCTACCTGATCCACGCACACAACGACTCGCGCGCTTCGTGTATAAAAAGTCCGGAATTGAAACCCGCCACAGCGTGATTGGAGACTGGCAGCCCGGGGCGACACCGGAGTTGTTCAAATCAGACGACGACGGGCATCTCATTGAGCCGGATACCGGAACCCGCAATCGCTTTTACATTAAGAAGGCGGGCCCGTTGGCGGAGAAGGCCGCACGCGCAGCGCTGAAAAACTGCCCGGGCCACTTAGCTAAAGACGTGACGCATTTGATCACGGTTTCCTGCACCGGGTTTTACAATCCGGGATTGGATTTCCATCTGGTACGCGCCCTCGGATTGTCGGAATCCGTAGAGCGATACAACCTGGGCTTCATGGGCTGTTACGCCGCGTTTCCGGCCTTGCGCATGGCCCAACAATTCTGCCAAGTAAATCCTCAGGCCGTGGTCATGGTCGTCTGCCTGGAACTCTGCTCCCTTCATTTACAAATCAACGGCAACACGGATTCGTTGCTCGGGAACGCGATTTTTGCGGATGGTACGGCCGTGGCCATCGTCAGCTCGCGAACCCCGAAAGCACATCGCGCGGCCTTCCGGCTGGACCGATTTGTCTCGGCCATGGCGCCCGAAGGCGGCGGAGACATGGCTTGGGAAATCGGCCAGAACGGATTCAACATTGTGCTGTCCAGCTATGTACCTGACATCATCGCGGCCAATATCAAAGGCATCGTACAGGACACCGCGGGTCAAGCGGATGAGGTTGACCTTTGGGCGATTCACCCGGGAGGAAAAGCCATCCTCGACAAGGTTCAACACGAGCTCGGCCTCACCCCGGAACACGTGATGGCCTCTCGCAACATTCTCCGGGACTTTGGCAACATGAGCAGCGTGACGATTCTCTTCGTGCTGCAACATATGCTGGAACACCAGGCCGAGCAATCCGCCCGCGTGTGTGCCATGGCCTTCGGCCCCGGATTGACAATTGAAACCGCCATGCTGCAGCTGCAACCCGCCGAAACGTTTGCGCCCGTGCTCCGACCGTCGCTCACCCCCGCCAACTGACGAAACTCCAACATGAAAACGGCTCCCTTGTTCAATCCGATCCAGCGCGGCATCGCCGGAATCGCCTGGCTATTGCTGATGAAATCGATGGCGGATGCGCAACGGAGCCTACAGACCGGTTTTCTCGGCTGGTGGGCCGTTTTCCGCGGAAGGAAACCGGTGTACAAAACGTTTTCATCCACGGGTCTGTACAAGCATGCACGGCAACGGATTTACCTGTCGTTTTCGCTGATTCTCTGGGCGGCAGGCACCTGGACGCCGGACCAGCTTTTCATCGCCGCGATCTGGACCAGCTACTGTTTTGCGGGAGTGCGCCTGAAAGATCGACGCATGGCGCGCTTCAACGGAGTCGCGTATCACGCCTATCAACAGCGGGCTCCCTTCTGGCGGCCCCGATTGCTTCGGAATCGACACCAAGCCCTCGAACAATCACAGGAGGCCGTCGACTATGACGTCTGCATTACCGGTGCCGGACCCATCGGATTGTTGTGCGCAAATCTGTTGGGCGCTCAGGGGGTGAAGGTGCTCGTGATTGAGAAACGTGCGCAGGCTCCAGAACAATCGATGGCCATCGGTATTACGCCGCCCTCCTTAAAGATCCTCCAGGCGGTGGGATTGGATCAGGTATTTACCCAACAGGGGGTACCGATTCGCTCGGCTCATGTACACACGGGTAAAGGCCTTCTGGGTCGCCTGGATTTTTCCGACATCCCTTCGGCCTTTCCCTACATTTTATCGCTCCCCCAGTCGGAAACGATTCGCCTGCTCCGCGACCGCTTGAAGGCCTGTCCAAACGTCGAGCTTCGCTACCGCGCGGAACTCATCGGGCTGGAGCAACACCCGGGTGCAGTTACCCTGACCATCCAGCACCAGGGCGAGCGCGAGCAACGAAGCGCCGCGTTTATGATCGGCTGCGACGGGGCCAAGGGGATTACCCGAAAACTTATCCAGATGCCGACGGTGCAGAAACAATACCGGCCCCGCTTCCTCATGGCCGACTACCCGGATCACACCGACCTCGGTCCACGCGCTCATTTGTTTTTTACCTCACGCGGCTCGGTGGAATCGTTTCCCTTGCCCGGCCAGAAACGGCGTTGGATTGTCCTCGCCAGGCGAGAGGAATCCGATGAGCGCATCCAACTGGCCCGGCAAGTTGAAACCCTCGCCGGAATTTCACTCACCGAACTGACACCCGACTTCGAAAGCGCCTTCCGGGCGCAACGTCACTGCGCGCGAAGCTTTTTCCGGGGTCGCGTGCTCTTATGCGGAGACGCGGCGCACACCATGAGCCCCATCGGAGGACAGGGCATGAACACCGGCTTTGCCGATGTCGAACTGCTCGCCCAGATCCTCCCGCGCCTGTTGGCGGACCCCGGCGAGGCGGGCAGCTTACTCCCCGTGTACGACCGCGTACGCCGCAAAGCCTTTAACGTCGCCGCAAATCGGGCGGCGCGCGGGATGTGGCTGGGGACCCGCACAGGTTATCTGCTCTCCGCCCTTCGGGAAAAATTGATTCACGACCTGCTGGCCCATCCCGGCCGCAACCGGAAGGTCAGCGCCTATTTCGCCATGCTCACTATCCCCTACCGGTCAGCGTCCCTGGTGCAGATGCCGACAAGAAAATCCAATCGACAAAAACCTTAGACTGGGAGGCCATGCGTGAAGCGTGTCGACACCAGGGTCTGCAGCCGACGGGCAGCCGCCTCTTTATGGGCGGCATACTCGAGACGCTCGTATTGCGGAAGCGCCCGTGCTCGCGGGCATCATCGGTCGAACTGGAGCGGCGGCGGACCGCTGGTTGTGTGGTGATCGCCGCCACCGGTCTGCATGAGCAGGGTGATATTCTTCGGTACGACATCCACCTGAGCTCCGGACTTCAACAACTGTTCCGTCTCCATCACATTGAGGACCGACTCCAGAATCTCGGGGTCCTGCTGCGCGATACCATTCAAGGTTTCGCCGACAATTTCCGGACGCTTGGCGGCGGCTTCCGCCATTTTCTTGGAAACTTTATTCGCGGTTTCACTCTGGATTAAGCCGACCCGGTTCTCCCCGTCCTGCTTCATGGCGCTGGTCACCTGAACCAGGCGTTTCACGACCTTATCGGTGATGTTTTTAACCATGTGCGTATCGGTGAACTCCACCTTACGAATGTAGACCGATCCGAGACGATAGCCCCACTTTTCCGATAGCGGTGACACCACCGAACGCACGGTCCGGCTCAGGCTGTGGCGATCTTCGAGCATGGTTTCCATTTCGAGATTACTCAACACGGAGATCGCCGCGCTGGCCACGTTCGCGACGAGCGAGCCGTCGGGATTGGAGTTGATGAACAGGAAATCCACGGGATTGGACACCTGCATTTCGTACCAGATGCCGACGCCCATCGGGGTCCCCTCTTCCGAGTTCACCATCTGGCTCCGGAGGTAATGCTGCCGCAGCTTGGTGTTCACCCGGTAGTGCTTCCCGAAAAATGGGACAAGAAAAGCCTTGGGGCCAAACTTGAGCAGGGGCACCTGCAGGCCCGCTTCATCGAAGGTGCCGATGACTTTGCCGAAGAGGGTGAATACCAACGCTTCACATTCATTCACGATCGCGAACACGCCGAAGATCCGGCAGATCACGAGAAAGATCGGGATGGCAAAAAATCCAACAATAATTGAGGTTACAAATTCCATAGTCGTTCTCCGTAAAAATTTATTCGCTGATCTGGATGACGTTGCGGGCCTTGCTAAGCAGCGGAACCCGCATGTTTCGAAGGTAGGCTTTCAACGCGGTCGAACCGCCCTGGCCTTTCACCTTGCCCAGCGTCTCTGATAACACTTTCAGCGGGGCCACTTCCGCGAGCGCGTTGTTGGTGGCAATTTCCACCGCGCGATTGCTCATCGTAATCTGCTGCTCAGAATCGGCACGCGCGGTGCTGATATCTGCGGCGACCTGGTTGCGGGTGCTGTTAATCGCAGACAAGGCGCGATCCACTTCGGGGGGCGGATCAATCTCTGTGACGAGCGCGGCATCGAGCTCGATCCCGTAGCGACCCGAGGTGCTGCGGCATTGCTCCTCCATGAACTCGTTGAGCACGTGGAGGTTTTTACGCAGGTCGTTGATGGATACCCCTTCGGAAAGATCCACCGCGCTGGTTGTCGATGGTCCTTCATCACTAACCACCAGGGCCTGCCCTTTGGGATCCACAAAGTTGGCGATACGCTCACGAAGCACGGCAATGAAAAATCCCATGACGTGCTGCAGGGGGTCCTGCACTCCGAACAGATACGCGTACAGATTATTCTCACTGACCTTGTATCGGAGCTGACCGTTAGTCCCGGTGGTCAGGTTGTCCTTGGTTACCGCTTCAACCGTGTTCTGCTCCTTGGTTGGGTCCCAGGTCAGGTCGACGGAATTGGTGGACACACTGACCTTGTACACTTTCTGCCAGGGGAGCTTGTAGTAGGGTCCACCCGGACGAATCACCTGGACCTGCGGATAGACGTAGCGTTCGCTTTCATCCTCCGACAGATGCGGATCCTGAACCGGCTCCGTCCCGACGCGAACCGCGCGACCAAAGGAGGTCAGGACAGCACGTTGATCCGGACGGACGGTGTAAAATCCGCTGAGGACCAGCCGGATGACGATGTAAATAACGAGTCCAATAAGGAATCCAAAAATGCTCATAAGCAGGCGCTCCTGATGTGTTGAAAGGTCTTCAAGTTGGTACGGAGTCTAGCGACAGACACCGGAGGATACAATTACAGATTAGGTGCCAGTCTGTAATTGCACCGTAGCATGGCAATCCTTTGCTGTGGGCTGGAACCCAAACACCACGACAGATGACGCTGGGTGGTTTACCCCCAGTCAGGCGTCAGACCAAAGCGGTCAAAATAGGCGGTCAGTCGTTTTTTGGCCACGCTGTTCGGATCAGATAGTCCCATCCAGTTCAGCGCGTTGTGGCCGAAAAACTTATCCATGCTGTCGGGGAAGTGCCGAAGCTGGGCCTGGTGCCAGTAATGCAGGTAATAGGTGCTGCCCGGCTCCTTGGCGAGCATGTACCAGTCGGAACCGTACATGAGCTTGTTCTCCACGTCCGGGTTCCCGTCGATCAGGGTCTTGAGCTGGCGATGATAGAGCTCGCGATCTTTGAGCCGCTTCATGCCATTAAAATCTCCGGTGTCGACATAGACCTTGCGGTCGGGCTGCATCATATCCCGGGCGATCAGCTTGGCCCAGCCACGCCCGTTCGTCCCGGTTTCATCCAGGCCGTTGTTGAGATCCGACATGCCGCCAAAGTGGCCGAGATTCAACCGTAGATTTTTGTATCGGTCGTCGCCTTCAATAAGCTGTTTCCAATGGAGGGGATGCGCACGCAACTTGTACCCCTTGCTGGACTCCATGGAATCTTCGCAGTGGGCCAGAACACAGGCATCCTGCTCGAGGCAGAGCTCGTACAAGCCTTTCAGCTGAGCATCGATCCGCTTGCCGACATCCGTTCCGTGCTTGGATGGAAATTCGCTATCCGGAATCTCCTCGTTGTTAAAGCCCCGGAAGCCCATCGGCGGATACAGTTTGACCCCGACAAACCCGTGGTCGGTGAGCGCGGTCTTCACCACTTTCAACGCGTCGTCCCCGGGCGAGCGCATCGGATCAAATCCGATCATGGGCAGGACACGCCCGCGGAACAGACGGGCAATTTTTCCATAGAGGATCATCTGCTGTTCGATGGAAACGCGCTGATCAGGCTTCAACATGCCATCGTTTTTGATCCACGCTTCCACATCGAGAAAGGAGGGCATAAAGATATCGACCGACGGATAGGTGCGCACCCACTCATACATGTTGAACACCCGGAACTTGGCCAGGCGACCGAGCCATTTGACAATTTCCGAAACCTCTTCGGAAAGGCGAATGGTCAGATCGAGCCCCACCGCGCGCGCAGGCTGCTGGACGAGCTTGGCCACTTTTTTTGTGTAGGGTTTGAGTAACTTCTGCGCTCCGCCGAACTCCTTGATGGATTTGGAAAGCGTCTTAAAGACCATCTCGTCGTCCTGCTTGAATTTGGGCTCCAGGATATCATGGAGAATCTGACGACTGATGAAGCGATCCCCCGTGGGATTTTTTTCCTTCTCGATTTTATCCTGCTCCGCCAGCAGATCATCCAGGAAATGGTCTTCCACTTTCCAGTTGTCCTGATTTTTCTGGATCAGCGCCACCACCGTGTTCAGGAGCGGCTTCAGCAGGGTCAGCCACCAGGTCGGTCGGTCCGGGTGTTCCCCCAGCAACACCTGGTACATGAAGCCGCGGATCGGAATGTCGGCTCCGTTAAAGATATGGCCGTGGGTATCGATATACACCGCACCCGGAGCCTTTTCCATGAAGTAGGGCGGCGGGCATTTATGGCCGAGAGTGAAACATCCGGATTGCAGACTGGCTGCTGCCAGACCGCTGGTGGTGATGAACTGACGACGTGTGACGGGAAATACTTCAGACATGCAGACTCCTTGTTACCTGTTTCACTCAATCAAATGGATGCGGGACTACTTAAACCAGATGGGCGCGGTGACCGCTTGGTCACCCCGGGTTCTATTCGGCGATTGACCCGTAAAGCGGGCCTGATTCTCCCCATCCCAGACCGATTCTTCCTGCTCAACCATCACATAGTAATAGGCGGCCGAGGTGTTTTCCGTATCGCTGAACGTATAGACGTTGCCCACCCGGGTGATCTCGCAGTCCAGCGATTTGCCATCGCAAAAGACCTTCACCTCTTTCACCGTCTCCTCCATGTCGCGGTCATTCACGGTCAAGGTGAAGGTGCGGGGTGTCCGGAGGTGAACCCGGCTTCCCATCGGATAACCGCTGGCGCGAAAATCCAATTCGAGGTTTTCATCTTCGGTGGCGTAGATGCGCCGGGCGAGAAAGGCCTGGACGATTTCTTTTTTCGTCAACTTGGGCGCGAGCACGCCGATGCGATAGCTGTTGCGGGTTCCCCAGTCGGGGTCGTGGTTGTCCTGACCACCGATCGGGGCCACGTACCATCCGTTTTGAACCGCAAGGTTTAAGGAATTCTTATCCGTCGCCATGAAGTTCCTATGCCAGAAATCATCGAAGTCATGCTTCTTGCTCCAGACTTCCACCCCGACGAATTTGGAGATGCCATCGCGCCCGGAGCAACGGAACTCATCCAGCTCGTTCGCCTCGCCGCGCCCCGGATGATTGAAGGTCGCAAAGACATCGTCGCCGGTCTGGTTTTCCACCCAATCGTAGACCGCCGCATTCGAGTAGTGGGACAGGAAGGAAATGTAGTCGTCGGAGTTGATCACACAGAGATGACCCAGCAGCGGGTTGCTCCATTCAAACCCGTGCAAGGCGACGAACTTTCCATTGTCGTTATACTTCTTCGCCAGGCCTTTGAGCGTTTTCCATTTATTCTCCCACGGCCAGATAAAGGCTTCCGAATGATCGGTCAGCGCGAAGAAGTCGAGCCCGGCCGCCCGGGCATGCGGGTAGGCCTCGCGATGATCGCCTTCGGCATCCCAGGATAAGTCGCTATGCGAATGCACATAACCAAAGTAATGATGGTATTCATCCTTGAGCACCTTGGGCGAGGTGTATTCTGGCAGCGTCATCGGGCTGGGCGTGAACCAGCCCTTCTTGACCGAGAATTCTTCAAGATCTTCCTGCTTCTTGAAGGGAAACGCGATGATGTCATCAATGGCCTCAAGGGGCTTCTTCAGCTCCTTGACTTTAATCCATTTGCTCAGCGCGTGCTTATCGAGAAAACGGCGCATCGACCGATAGGTGGGGTGTGCGCCCTCCAGGCTGAGGACCCGACCGGCCAGATTGACCAGCGGGGCCTGCGCAACTTCCGGCTGCCCTTTTTCCTCACCGCTGTGTTCGTGATCCGGAATCGCACAATCGCTCTGCTCCAGCATCAAGGCATACGCAAGCACGGCATCCCGCGACAGGTTAAGTCGGTACGTGTCAAACGCTTCCTCTCCGGCCTCATGTTCGTCCGCCCCGTGATCTTCGGCGGACTTTGTAAACATCGTCAATTCAGTTGCGGTAGGCGGCCGGTGAACAATGTTGGCAAAAACTTTGTCGACGTATTCTTCGAAGGTCAGATTTTGCGCATCCAGATCCTGAATGATCACCTCCATCGCCCTTTTCACCTTTTTCTTACCGGGCGTCATGCACCCCGTGAGCAAAACGCCCAAAAGAACGAAAGTGGAACAGCTTAAAAGTAACTTCATATGAGTCTCCCTCGTTGGCCACGCTTATAAAAAGAAGGGGTTCTTTAGTACATGATAAAACGAAGCATTGGGGGGATATCTACCATGGAGCATCGATCATCTTAAGCATTTCGAAACCATTGAGCATTTAAGGCTCAAGGGAATGCCTGATAATGGCTTCGTTGGCATCCTGATGGTTTCCCTCTGGCAAATCCCCGCGAAGGATCTAATCTTTCGTCATGAAGATTCGCAGGAACTGGAGGTCTGTGTGTTGCGCGTGTCTGATGCTCGCAGGAAATGCCCTGGCCGATCTGGACGCGACCGAAATCATCCGGCGCTCCGACGAGCTGCTGCGCGGCGAAAAAAGTTACGCGGTGATTACGATGCAGATCACGCGACCGGAATGGCAACGCACGATGAAGATGGCGGGTTGGACGGAAGGAACCACCAAATCGTTTATCGAAGTGCTCACCCCGCGCAAGGATCAGGGGGTCACGTTTCTCAAGCTCGATCGGCAGGCCTGGCAATACGTTCCCGCGATCGACCGAACCATAAAAATTCCGCCCTCCATGATGCTGCAATCCTGGATGGGCAGCGACTTCACCAACGATGATGTCGTTCGCGCGGACAGCCTGGTTGTGGACTACACGCATCAGCTCGTCGAACAAAGTGAAACCACCTGGACGATCGAAGCCCGGCCCAAGCCAAAAGCGCCCGTCGTCTGGGGGAAAATTATCCTCCAGGTAAACAAGGCAAACTTCGTCAGCGAAGGAGCCGACTACTTTGACGAGGAGGGGGTAAAAATTAAAAGCATCACCACCGCGGAGATTAAAGAGATCGAAGGTCGGCAGGTGGCTACGGAAATGACCATGCGCAACCACAGTCGTGAAGGCTACGCCACCACCCTGACGTACGATGAACTGACCTTCGATCCGCCCATCAAACCCGACACCTTTTCCCTGAGAAACTTAAAGAGGTAAGGTGGGCATCTGCGGCATAGCCTGGCGAAACCTGGGGCGCAACAAGCGCCGCTCCACCCTCACCATGCTGGCGCTCGCCTTCGCCGGGGGACTGTTGCTGTTCACGATGTCCCTGCAGAAGGGCTCGTACGCGGACATGATCCGCGGCACGGTCAGCGCCCAAACCGGGCACCTTCAGATCCTGCGTAAAGGCTATTTTCCTGACCGCGAGATGGTCCGGTATGTGCACAACCCGGATAAACTGATTGCCCTGGCCGAAGCGCTTCCCGGGGTGAAAGCGGTCACCGTGCGTATCAACGGAGCCGGACTGATCAGCAAAGACGAGCAAACCTTTGGTGGTCTCATCCTCGGCATCGACCCCACCCGGGAGGCCGCGTTCTCCACGCTGCACAAAACCCTCGTCGAGGGAACCTTCCTTCAGCCCGACGATCGCAAAGGTGTGCTCGTCGGGGTCGGACTCGCCGCCAATCTCAAGGCCGGCATTGGCGACACCATCATCTTCATGGGCCAGGGCGCCGACGGATCCATCGCAGCATGGCCGTCCTCTGCCGTGGTTTAGGATATCACCACGGCAGGGGGCTGCCATGCTACGCTTACTTACTCCAGGCGGTGCCGTCAAAATCGATCAGACGCGCACTCACAAAGAGCATGGTGTAGGTCTGGCGACCGGCATCGTACCCGCCGCTTACGGTCACGATCTGGCCATCCCAGACGATCATGCTCGTGCACACATTTCGGCTCTTGAAGATGGGCATTCGCATGGGCATTTCCAGCTCCTTGCCCTGATGATCCAAGTATTTGTACCCTTCTTCACGCCAGCCAACCAGCTCGGCGACTTCCGGCAGCAGGGTCAGGTTGATTTGTCGATTGTCGGGCGATAACGTCGGGGTGATGTTGATGATCTGGCCAATCTCACGCGTTTCAAAGGCGCCGGGAATCACCGGGGAGGTAAATGGATGGGCGACAGAACCCGGCCCACCGGGAAGGGACACCGGGATACCATTATCGGACACGTCGAACTCGGTCGGATAAATGATCTCGGTCACGTTTTCGATCACCGCGTTTATTCCGGGAATCGTCACGATTTTAAACGGCTGGACCAGCCGACCCTTGCCCTGTTTGCGCAGGGCAACCAGCTCCTCGGTAGTGGCGTTCTCGGGCAACTTACCCAGGGCTTTAAAATCCTCAAGCGCGAAGGTTACGAAGGCACCGCTGATTTCCACCTGGGGCCGCGGACCATCGATCGTGTTGACGATCTGCTCGAATCGTTCAATGTTGTCTGCCGTTTGGATCAAGACGAGTTGACTGGTGAGGGGTTCATACCGAATCGATGTGCCCGGCGGGAAGGAGAGACCGTAATTGGTAAACAATTCTTTCAGATCGTCGACCCCACTTCCCCCACCGAAATCATCGAAACCTCCATTCGAACTACTTACCCGCTCGTCAATCAGCGAGGGATCCACCGAATAAAAACGTTTCAGCCGCTCCTCCCCCTGATCGAGCACAATCACGTTTTCATTCACCCGAAAATCCAGGCTCAAATCACCCGCAAGCAACTCCAGCAGCTGCTGGAGATTCATCGCTTTCAACGAGGCGGTGAATGCGACATCCATCGCCGCCGCTTTTGCGGTCACCAACAACGATAGAGCCGGATCGAGCTGGCGCAGCTGCTCCTCAAGCACTTGAGCGAGGTCCAACACCGTCGCCTCGGAGAATTCCAGGGCGGGTAGCTGAACCGATGCCAGCCGGGCAGCCGCCTCCGTGCCGAACGCCTGCTCTTCCAACGGATCCTGGGCAAAACCGACAGAGACCAGGCTGATCATCAGCCATGCGATTGCCGGACCCACGACGCGAGCTGAAATCCAACGCAGCGTCATCATTTCTTCTCCCCGACGACGATTGGCTTCGCATCCGGCTTGATCAAGCGGGCGGTAATAAAGATATACCCCATGACCTTGTTCGCTTCATCGTAGCCGCCACCGACGACCAGGGTTGAGCCATTATAGATGGTTATGCTCGTAGTCAGATTTCGGCTGTGAAAGACCGGTTGTCGCATCGGTACGTGCATCAGGTTGCCCTTCTCGTCGGTGTAGTCGAAACCGTAATCGATTTCCCGCACGAGCGCCGCCTGCTCCGGCAGCAAGGTCAAATTAATCGTATGATTGTCTGGCGAGACGATCGGCGTCACGTTCAGAATCTGACCGACCTCACGGGTTTCAAACGCGCCAGGAATAACCGCAATGCGTTTGATATCCCCTTCCGATACATCAAATTCCGTTGGGTAGATGATCTCTTCAACATCCTCGACCACGGCATTCACCCCATTGATGGTCACGACCCGAAAGGGAGCGCCGATGCCGGCCCCGCTTTCGCGCAGGGCGACCAGCTGGGCGGTACTCGCGAGCTCGGGAAGAACCAGATCCGGAATCATAGCCAGCTCGGCGAGGGTGAAGGTCACGAAGGCCCCGCTGATTTCGACCTGCCGTGGTTGAATGTTGATGGTATCGAGTATGCGTTCAAAGATTTTCAAATTTTCTTCAGTGTTCCGAACGATCAGCTGACTGATCACCGGCTCGTAGGTGATGGACGAGCCCGCGGGAAAAGGAACGCCGTAGGCGTTGAACACGGCTTTCAAACTGACGCCATCAGCAACCACGTTGGGAGCGTCAAAATCATCAAAAGAGCCGCCATCGTCACCCACCCCCCCTTCATCATCGTCATCAAATCCGCCGGGCCCCATCCCCAGGGGGATTCGTTCCGAGAAAAGTGTGGGATCCACCGAATAGGTGTGCGTGATCATGGGTGGGATTTTATCGATTACCACGGCATTTCCGCCGATGCGAAAATCCACATCCGCTACCGTGCAGGTGTATTCGATCAAGTCGCGGACGCTCACGTTTTTCAGGGACAGGGTGATAGGCGGGGCTCCCTGGGTGGATCGTGTCTGAATGATGTTCACGCCTTTTTTCTCGGGATCCACTTTGCGACTGATGGTCCGGATGAAGTCCATGACATCGTTGAGCGAGGCGTGTTCGAAGCTGGCTTCGGGAACCAGCCAGGTGCGCATGCGGTTTTCCAGGCTGGGGACGCGTTTTGGCGCATCGAGCCCAGCATCGGGGAGTGGATCGGGGACGTCGGCGAAGGGGTCGGCGAAGGGGTCGGCGTCCTGGGCCGAGCAGGTGGCGCAGAGCAGGGCAGCGAGCAGGTGTTTCCAAAGGTGCTTCATGTGTGTTCCCCGTGTCGGTCTGGTTAAAAATGCTTCTTCATGCCTGCCAATAAATTGGCGGGCCCAGAGCGGCAATAAATGGCCCCACTCCAGAGAGGCTATTCCACGAACAAGCCGCGAATGCAGTCGACGGTTTCTTTGTACTCGTCGGGGCAGTGTGTGCGCCAATTCGTTAAATAAGTGGCAAAGCTGACGGGCTTGTCGGTGCGGCCTTCATTGAGATAGGCGACCGCGCCCCAGCGGCTGGGCTTCTCCTCGAAGATCTTGAGCAGCTCGGTGGCGACAGTGGAGTTCTTCGCCCGGTCGGTGGCGTTTTCCCTCAGGTACGCCGAATGCGTCTTGTACCAGGCGTCCAGCGACTGGCCTTCGGGCAGACGATGCTCCTCGATGCGATCGAGCGCGTAACGGGCGAGCGACTTTCGATAGTCTTTCCAGTTCGAGAAGGGCGGCTGCTTTTCCCAGGTTTTAGACATTTCCCGCAGGGTAAAGATCGACGCGCATTCGCAGAGGCTTTCCTCGAACCAGTGGTTCGATTTATCCCCCTCCGTGTAATGACACATGATGTGACAGAGTTCGTGCGCGAACTGGTAGGCGTACTGACTCCAGAACTGCTGACCGGTGTCGAGGCGCACGCGGTATTCGCCATTGGGGCCACGCTGATAAAAGACGATCGGTCCGTCCGCTCCGTTGGTCACGATGATCGGCTTCAGCTTTTGATCCGAGGAGAACTTCCAGAGATCGCGACCGGTGGAAGAAAGGATCGCCTTCACGTCATTCACCCCAGCACCCTTCCACACCCCTTCGGTGACCACCAGGTTCAAGGGCGATTGCTCGGCAAGAACGGAGAGGGTCAGACTGAATATGATCGTGACAGGCCAGCGCATAAGTGGGCGATTATTCCAGACGAAGGGGGTGTTTGGCAAGAATGTTACGCAAGCGCGGTCTTTACGCCCGATCCAGCCAGCCATACACACGTTTACTGTTCCGCCAGTAATACTTTTCCACCGCCGTTTCGCCCAGGGCGTTCACGTAGTTCAGTGCGGGCATCAATTGATCCCCATAATTCGCCACATGATCGGAAACCGGCCAATTACTCGCATACATCACCCGATCTTCCCCAAAGGTCTCCCAGATAAAATCGAGACGCTCTTTATAAAAGGCGGCATCGGTGATCAACACATCCTCCTTGCGCCGGGGCACGTTGGATACCTTGGCGATCACATTGGGGTGATTCGCCAAGGCCGCAAAAGCTTGCTGAACCGCCTCCACTTGCGCCGGATCGCTTGGTGGATCAAAGGGCAGGTGATCAATGACCATGGTAAGCTCGGGAAATTTTTTCGCAATGTACGGAAGCTCGAGCAGCATGTCATTGCCACCGAGGAAGTCCACCGTGAGCTTGCGGCGCTCAAGCGGCCCCAGCAGATCGCGGACATCGCGCAGGGTCGCCCCGCGCAAACGAATGCCCCGGTACAGCGGGTTCGCCGAAAAGCGGTCGAGGTAGTATTCGAAGTGCGGAACCGAGGGATCGAGGCTGCCCACAAATCCCTTGATGAACGGATTGTCCGCGGCGAGTTCGAGGATCCACGCGTTGTCTTCGATCCAGGTGCTGGCCTCGACGATGACCGTGCCCTTCACGTTAAACGGCCGAGTAAGGGGTTCGAATTCCGGCGGCAAGACCGGGCGAAACAGCACCTCGTCCTTCTGGTCCCTGGGCCAGGAAACCCCGTGGCTCCGCGTCGTGTCGTAAAAGTGCGTATGCACATCGATGATCTTCGAAGGCAGCGATGGCGACTTGGCCAACGCAGTCGCTCCGGCCGCGGTCACGGCACTGGCGGTGGAAATAAAGGTACGGCGATTCATCCTATTTCTTCTCCTCTTCATCCCACTTCCAGGTGCCCGCGCGCTTCATTTTCTTCACGCGTTTGCTGGAAATTTTCGGGCGCGGTCCGGGATCATTCAGCTTGGCCGCTTCTTCCTCGACCCGCTTCAGCATCACCACCTGGTCCTTGGCCCGCTGCACCTGATCTTCTTCGAGGGCTCGCTGATAGGAGAACTCATCGAGTTCGACATCGGGATAGCGTGCCTTAAAGGCTTCCCACACATGCAGACGCACCGATGCCGGGCGGGTTTCGAACACTTCATCACCCAGGATCCTCGCAAGCTCCTCGCGGCCCTTGTCGTTCCGGGCCTCGCGATCCGCCTCGGCTTCGAGTTCCTTGATCTCTTCCATCAGGGCGATCTGGCGTTTGAGTTCGGCCAGTTCGGCCTCGCTCAGCAGGTCCACTTGATTCACCTTGCCCAACTGCAGATCCACGAGGCCGCGCGAATAGTAGAGCACTTCCTTTTTGGAGTTGAGCATCTCGCCCTTGGGCTGGCCGAGTACCCGGACGACCGCCGCCTTGCCATCCCCCACCTCCGGTTCAGCCGCAGGGAGCAACGAAGGTATAAGCAACAGGGGAGGAACGAACAACAGACAAAGGAACGCTTTATTCATGGCCTACTATCGCCGATCCGAAGCGGAATTACCAAGGTTAACTCGCGTAGATCTTGCGCACGACCAGGCGATTGATCGGCCACAGGAGCAGCACAAAGGCACCCGCGATCAGCGCACCCGCGCCGAACAACCATGCCGCCTGGATAAACATATGCGCGCCGATCATGCCGCCGATATCGGGGGGAATCACCTGCTTGCGCCGCCAGATCCGCAGCGCAGTGCGCACATGAAAATATACCGCGGTTCCCCCGGCCAGGCAGTAGAGGTAGTCGACATTACGCCAGTCGAAGGGCAGCGAGAGTCGATACGCGACCAGCCCCGCGAGGACTATCACGCCCGGCAACCAGATGGCCACCACCGGTATCGTTTTGCGGGTTTCGTAATCGGCGATCATGGTGATCATTGCGATGGCGATCACCACGGTATAGACCGCCATCACAAGGGCGGTGGGATCGCCGAGTTTTCCGGAGAACATCGCAGCCCCGAGCAGCATGCTGCATCCCCGACACAGGCCCATGCTCACCGGACCAATCACCCGAACACCTTTGAGCGCGACGTTGTATAAACACACACAAAGAAAGACGAGCAGACACATGAACAGCGGCGCTTTTTTACCCGGAAGACTGCACAGGGCAAAGGCCGCGACCGTACAGAACAGAAACGCCCCGCGCGCCGCGCGGCGGGAGATATTCCCACTGGGCAGAGGTCGCTCGGGGCGCTCAGCGAGATCCTGCTCGTAATCCATCAGGTCATTGAGAATCAGCCCGGCCATGTAAAGGAAAAGCATGGCCCCACAGGCGGCGACCAGATGGGTGGGATTGATGGTCACACCCGCAGCGACGATAAAAAATCCCGCCAGCGGATCGCCGGGCACGCTGAACAGGTTGGGCAGCCGGATCAGCTCCAGCCAGGGCCGGATTGCAAAAGGTTTTTCAGATGTCTTGGGGATGCGACAGGCCTCTTATGCGATTGACTCTTCGACCTTCGACCGGGTCATCGCTTTAAGCTCATCCCGCAGCCGGGCCGCCCGCTCGTAGTCTTCCGACTTGATGGCGTAGTGGAGCTTTTCTTTCAGTTCGTCCGCCTGATTCAAAGGGCGTTCGCTGATGTAGGTTTCGAGCAACTTGGTAAGCACGTCCACCTCGTAGCTGTCGGTCTTGAATTCGGGCTCCTCCTGCTCCTCCCAGAACGCCCAGATTTCTTCGAGACCGCGCATCACGACACAGGATGCTTCGGCAAAGTCCTTCGCCGCTGCGGCCTCCTCCGAGCGCGCACGGGTCTGCATCATCAGCAGGTACGGTTTGAACTGGATAAACTCCCAGGCCAAATCCGGATCCTCGGCATGCGCTTCGACAAACTCAAAGAGTTCGAGGTTGTGCTGCGTATCGCGGATGACCGTTTCATAATCCTTGAGGGAGAGACTGGAGATGTAGCGGTAATAAAACTGGGTGGCTTCCGATTGCAACTCGCTACAATCATCCGGCGTCAACCGGAACCGACCTTTGCTGGTACCTGCACACATCGTGAAATAGTCGAGCAGGGTATCATATCCCCGGGGGCGGGTGCCGTCCGGTCGGCCCGTCCGCTCCAATTGAAGGATGCCGAGATCCAGGCGCAATTGAATACGTTGTGCCCCGTCTGCGCCGACAATGTGTCGCGCATTCACGGTAGCGGGGTCGTATTCCCACTCTTTCATCAAGTTAGAGATGTCTTTGTTCAAGTTCGGTGTTCTCCTGTGTCTGGGAGTATGATAGTCACTGCCGGACCGTATTTCAACCAAGACGAAGCAGGAATTATGAGCGAGCAACTTTTAAAGACCCCCCTGCACGACGTGCATCTGGCCGCAGGCGCACGCATGGGACCCTTCGGCGGATGGGATATGCCCATCCAATATGCCGGCATCCTGCACGAACATCATCACACCCGGACCCACGCTTCTATCTTCGACACCTGCCACATGGGGGAGTTCGACCTTCAGGGGCCCACCGCCCAGGCGGACCTCGAAAACCTGCTCACCATGAACGTGGCCACCATCCGTGAAGGCCAATGCCGGTATGGCTTTATGCTCAACGATGAAGGCGGCGTTATCGACGATCTGACCTGTTATCGGCGCTCAGCCGATCATTTTTTCCTCGTGGTGAATGCGGGCACCCGCGGTGGCGATGCCGCCTGGATTCAAGCACATCTCTCGCCGGACACCCAATTCAGGGACCTCTCCCCGCATCGCACGAAAATCGACGTACAGGGTCCCGAAGCACGCGAGGCGGTCGAGGCTACCTTCGGCCCCTTGCCCGATCTCGGCTACTTCCGTTTTGTCGATATCGAGCTCGGGGGCATCCCAATGACCCTCTCGCGCACGGGCTACACCGGTGAGTGGGGCTACGAATTTTACTTTGATGCCGACCCGGCGATTCAGGTCTGGAACCTGCTCGTCGATGGCGGGCTGATCCAACCCGCCGGCCTGGGCGCGCGCGACACCCTGCGCCTGGAGATGGGCTACTCGCTGTACGGCAGCGAGCTCAACGCCCAGCTGACACCGGCCGCAGCGACCGGCGGAGGCTTCATCCACATGAAGAAAGACTTCATCGGGAAAGCCGCTGTGGCCCAGGAGCTGGAACATCCGACCCGAAGGCTCGCCGGCCTGCTCCTTGACAGCAAACGCGCTGCCCGCGCTCACGACCTCGTGGTCATGAACGGCAAAACCGTGGGTGAAGTCACCAGCGGATCCGTCGCCCCTTCGCTCGATCGCGCGGTGGCCCTCGCCTACGTCGATGCAGACCTGGCCGCACTCGACACCGAGCTCGCGATTTCGGTTCGCGGCAAGGAGTTGAAAGCCGTGGTCACCCCGCTCCCGTTCTACGAGAACGGCACCGCCCGCAAGAAAACGCATGGCTGATATTGCTATCTGGTTCGACATCGACGGGACGATCCTCGACACCGGTGGCGCCGGAAGCCGTGCCTACGGAAAAACCGTGCGCGATTTTTTTGGCATCGAAGCCGACATGAAGCGCATCCATTTCGCAGGGGCAACCGACCTCGGAGTGCTGGAGGACATCCTCACCCATCATGGCAAACCCGAAGGCCTCGCCGAAGCGGATCGCTTCTTCGCAGCCATGGAAAGCGCCTACGAAGAAGCCTTCGCAATTTCAGCGTTTACGGTTTATTCCGGCGTCCGCGAACTCCTTCAACAACTCGACGATCACCCCGGATGCCTGCTGGGCCTGGTAACCGGCAACGCGGAAAAGCTGGCCTATGCCAAGTTGCGCCAGGTACAACTGGACCATCATTTTGACCACGGAGGCTTTGGTGATGATCATGCCGACCGCAACGAAATGGCCCGCCTCGCACGGGAACGGGCCCTCGCCTTAAACCAACCGCACCCCTTGACGAAAACGTTTATCATCGGCGATACGCCGCGCGACATCGCCGCCGCACACGCGGTGGGCGCGGTAGCCATCGGCGTAAGTACCGGGGGCTATTCAGCCGACGACCTGCACGCGGCCGGTGCAGACCTGGTCTGGGATTCCTTTGCGGATACCGCGGCCTGCATGGCCCTGCTTACCAACGAAACACACACCCTATGAAGAATCGCTTACGCATTACCGGCTTCACCCTCCTGAGCATCGGCCTGACCATCATCTTTGTCGCGTACATGCTGGCACCGCGACTCGGGATACCGGAACTGGGCGTGATGGCGACGCTGATCGGCGCGCCGTTTACGCTGACGGGACTGGTGGCGACCTCGGTTTCGTTTTTTAAGAAATAGGTCCTGTAAGTCCTATAAGACTTATGGGTAAAACTTTGCCGCCGCCCGCTGGATACCTTCGCTCAAGGTCAGATAAGGCGAAAGAGTCTCAGCCAACTCCTTCACCTTGATCCGGTGTTTCATCACCATCCCGAGTTCGGTCATTAAGTCGCCGGCCTCGGGTGCAAGCGCACGCGCCCCCACGAGCAGATCGGTATGCGGATCACGAATCAGGCGGAGGAATCCCCGGTCTTCACGCGCCACCCGAAAGCGGGGCCATCGAGCCACCAGCAGCTCCGCGGTCTCGACTACGAGGCCCTGCTCGACGGCCTGAAACTCATCGAGGCCCACGCCGGCAACCTGGGGGTCGGTAAACACGACCCAGGGCAAGGCCGCATAATCGGGCGCGCGATGCGCAGCCGTGAGCATGTTCTCCACTGCGAGTTCGGCCTCGTGTGAAGCAGTATACACAAACATGCGATCGCCGAGCACATCTCCGGCGGCATAGATATGCGGCACCTTCGTTTGCAGCTGCTCGTTCACCTCCACGAAACCGTTGGCATCGAGCCCAACGCCCTGCGCCTCCAGCCCGCTATCC
>JBLIND010000055.1:0-21916 GCA_047639095.1 Candidatus Omnitrophota bacterium
ACCAGAACGCCCTCGCGGTCCTGAAGCAAAGCGACATGACAGCACGGGCTGACGTCGAGAAGTCGATCAGAGAGGCTGCACGCGCGCATCAGGCGGACGTAGCTTCCATGGAGGAAAGCCTCAATGTCGCACGTGCGAAAGCCGAAAAGGATGTCACGGAAGCCGCCCTCGCCCACCAGCAAGCATTGGTGTCTCTGGAGGAAAGACACATGCTGCAACAAACCAAGCAAGGAGAACTGCTGAGGACGCGGGGGGTGAAGATCGCCGAACTGACGGCTCAATTAACGACGACTCAAACCTCCATGGCTGCACTTGAGCAGGCCGTGCAGAAGGAACAGAGCATCAGCAAGGACTTACAAGGCCAGGTAAAAGCCGTGGAACTGGCAGGGGCGGAATCGACGGAAGCGCACACCTCCATGGTCGCCTCCCTCTCCGAAAAGGTGAAGGCCATGGAAAGTGGACGATCCGATATGGAGAAAAGCCTGCTCGCCCTTCGCAAAGAGACCGATGCTGCACGTGCCGCTCACGCACAGGAAGCCCAGTCCCTCCTGGCCAAGGTCGCCGAAACCGAAGGTCTCCTTGCACAAGTGAAGGCTGCCAGCAAAGCGGACGCCGAGAAGCTGCAGGCACAATTGGCCCAACTGCAGGAAGCCTCTCAGGCCAGCATGAACAAACTCGCCAATGCAACCGCGCTGCAACAGCAGCTCAAAGCGCTGAACAATGAACACGGCATACAGATCGCCACCTTGACCAAAAAGCTGACGGACGCTGAGGCCCTCACCGCACAGGCGGACACAGCCCGGGCAGCCATGACCAAAGCGATGCAAGATCAGGCCGCGAAGCTGAACGCCGAGCTGGCCAACTCGAAAACCTCGCTCAAGGCCTTAACGGATGCAAACGCACAAGCGGCGGCCAAGCAACAGCAGGCATTGACGACCTACGAAAACCAATTAGCGCATGCCCAGGCCTCGGAAAAAGAGCTGGTCGCCGAGCATGCAGCCCTCAAACAAGCCTCCGAGAATCAGTCGGCCACCATGAGCCTGCAGCTCACAGAAGCTGCCAAGGCACGGGAACAACTGGAGACCCAACACGCAGCGGCCGAAAAGGCACGCAAGGAATCCGCTAAAGAACTGGCGCTTATGCGTACGTCCGGGGCCGCGGCAACGGCTACGCTCAATCAAGAGCTTACTCAGCTGAAGACCGCGATCAAAACGGCAACCGAGCTGCAAACCGTTCAGTCGACCCATATGGAAGAGCAGTCAACCCAAGTGGCTACGCTGACCACCCAGAATACGGCCATCCAGGAACGCCTCGATACAGCGAAGGCGCAGCTTACCGCCCGCGAAACGTCGCATCTTGAGGCGGCGAAAGTCTTCAAGGCGGAACTCGATACCGCTCGCATGTCCCTGGGGGACACGCAAAAACAGATGACAACGCAGGTGGCACACATCGATCGGCTGAAGTCCTCTAACCTGGCGGCATCGAGCCAACTCGATGCCTATAAAAACCAGATCCAGGATCTGCAATCCCAGCAGCTCAAGAGCACCACGGAACTCGCCGCCTCCCTCAAACTGGCGAAGCAGGAAAATGAAAACCTCGGCAAGCAGTTGACCGAAAAAGACACCGCCCTGACCCAGGCATCCGCTGAAGCAGTCAAGCAATTGGCCGCGCTTCGTGAGCGCTTGAAAATCGCAACCAGTGAGCAAAGCACCATGGCGGCGAGCCTCGCGGCCAAAGAAACCCAGGCTGCAGGGTTAAGCCAGACGGCGAAAGCCCTCTCGACGGATAAAGCCGCCATGGACGCCCGCCTGGCGGAACTCGGTCAGACCAATCTAGAGCTGACCCAATCGTTGGAAGAGAAGCTGGCGAAAGTTACGGAACTGGCGAAAGCCAACGCAACACTCTCGGCCTCCACGGACCAGATGAAGGCGAATCAATCGGCTACGGTCACCCAGCTCCAGACCCTCGCGGAGAATCGTGCAAAGCAAGTTGAGCAGATTACGCTGGAGCGCGATGCCGCGCTGGCCAAAATCACCGAAGCCACGAACATGACTGCTCAAAGCGCAGCGGCCAACCAGAAGTTAAAAAGCCTGACCGCTACCGCACAGGCGGAACTCGCAACGACCAAGGAGGCGCTCAGAAAGCAGGTGGCAACTCAGACCGAGAGCACCAATCGTATCAAGAGCCTGATGGGCGGGCTTGACGCCTTAAGCAAGGACGCCGCGACAAAGGTCGCTTCACAGGAGCAGGTCATTCAGGGCCTCGACATGCAACTGGAACAAGCCAAGGCCCAATCGGGCGAGATGCAGGCACAGCTTGCATCAACGGACGCACGGGTAAAGCAAGCTACGGTCGGCATGCAGATCCAGCTCAAGGTGAAAGATGCTGCACTACAGGTGAGCCAGTCTGAGCAGACCCGTGTTCAAGGTGAACTCACCGCGTTGAAAAATGCCTATCGGCAGGACCTCGATGCCAAGGATCAAATTCTGCAACAAGCCCAGAATCAGCTCATCCTGGCCAACCAACAAGTCAAGGAATTGCAGGCCGGTATGTCAAACAACGATGCGTTGAGCAAGGACCTCGCACGCAAAACCGAAAGCCAGGAGAAGGAATTACTTCGCCTGCAGACCGAGTACGAGAAGAGCCTGACGCAGCTTTCCGCCCTGACGGTCGCCAATCGTAAACATGATGCAGAACTTAAGATACAGGTTGCGCAGGCCACCCGCCCTCTTGAAGCCCAGGTTCAGCAGCTTGAGGCGGAGAAGGCTCAAATCGCACTCCACCTGAACAAGATGCGCACGGACAAAACGGATGACGAGAAGGAGAAGGTGGGGCTGATCGTCCGTCTGCAGCGCGATCTTGAGGAGACGACCCGGACCGTTATCACCTTAAAGAAAAAGCTGAGTGATTCGGCAGATCTGGAAATGAAGGCCGCAGATTACCAGAAGGCCCATCAAATCGCGGCAGCGCAGGTGCAGAAGATGCAGGAACAGCTGACGAGTGCAGGTGAACAGATCCAGGAGGCCAGCGGTATGGCCCAACGGGCGAAGAATGAGAAGGAATCCGCCATGGCTCAACTCGAGCTCACGATGAAGGAAGTTCAAACGCTGAAAACCCAGCCCAAGATGACCGCCCAACAGAAAGCCCAGCTTACAGCAATGGAGAAGGAAGCAGCCTCGCTGAACAAGATCCGCGCGGACCTGGAAACCAAGCTTACCGTTCGGGAACAGGAATACGCAGTACTGAAGGCCAGTAACGAAGAACTGAGCAAGGCATTCAACCACGCACAGGAACAGATGGTTGTCTCCCGGACGAAGGAAAGCGCCGAACTTGAAAGACTCAAGGAGCAAAATACCTTCATGAAAGGGAGCCTGGAAGAGGCTTTAAAGATCTCATCTGAGAGCAAAAGCCAGGTCGACAAACTGGCCACGGACATGAACAGCCTGAACGCGGAACACCTGGCCCTGCTGAAAGAAAACACCGAGATGAAAAGCTTCGCGTCCTTGAGCGATACGAAGATCCAATCGGCCCTGGATGAAAAGAAGAAGCTGGAAATCCTGCAACGTCAGGCAACGCAGGAGCTGGATGCCATGACCCTGAAATATGGAGAGCTCGTCCGGAAGGATCGGGCAAATGCAGAGGCGGCCGAGCAGTTGAAGGCCATGCAGCAGTCGGTTGCAACCACCAAGGAACAGCTAAACCGCCGCGACGTGGAGATTCAGCGCCTGCAAGGCCATATGGCGGATACCGTCGCGAAGGGCAAGGCGGAAGCCGACAGCCTGACCGCACGGATCAACAGCATCGACCAGCAGTATAACGCCAAGTTAACGTCAAAAGACAGCGACTACGCCAAGCTGATGCAAATGATCTCCAGCAAAGGGCTGGAAGACCAATCCACGAAGGCGGCCTTAACCAAGGCGACCGAGGAGTCCGCCGCACTGAAAGATGCCATCAAAGCGAAGGACCGCGACTTGGCGAAGATGAAGGCGGGTGGCAAACAGGTGACGGAACTGGAAACCCAACTGGCTCAGCTGCAGCAAAATGTTAAAGCCACCCAAGCCCAGGCCTTGAACGAGAAGGGTCAACTGATGGCACAGCTGCAGGCACGTGAAAATGAGAACCGTCAGTTACAGACGGCAGTGACGCGTATGTCGGCCAACCCGAATCCGGATGTGCTGGCTCAAAAAACCCAGGAGATCGCCCTGCTCAAGGCCAGTAATCGCGAACAACTCACGGCGATGCAGGAGAAAGTCAGCGCCCTGCAAGCGGCCGTGTCAGAGAGCACGGAAAAATCGGCGGTTGAGAAGAAAGCCCTACTCACCCGCCTGGATGAATACCAAGAACAGGTGGGCGATCTCGACGCCATGCGCAATAAGCTCAAGGAGCATGATTTCCTGAAAGCGAAAATGTCGCAGGCCGGGGAGTTTGAAGATCGAATGGTGAAAGCGCTGGAAGAGCGCGATCAAGCGAAGGAAAACCTGCAAACCCTGGCAACCGCCGTGGAGCAGATGCGTTCGCAGAGGAAGGTTGTCAATACAGAGTTAGCCTCCATGCAGGTTCAAAGCGAGGCGGCCAATAACCGCATTAAGCTGCTTACGACGGAGCAGTCTCAAGCAGCTGAAATGCGCCAACAGCTGGATCAGGCCCAAAGCACGCTGCTCCAGCAAAAGACGGAGCTCGAACGTCAGAAGCGTCTGAACAACGAACTCGCAGCCGCGGTCGACAGCGACAAGCGGGCGAAAACGGAACTGCTCACGGTCACCGAAAAGGCCTCGAGTGAAATTGCCCAGCAGAAGAAGGTGAACACGGGATTGACGGAGGCGCTGGAAACCGCGACCAAGGACCGCAACACACTGGTGCAGCAGGTGGAAACCCAAAACGCCCTGCTCTCCCGCCTGAAAGCACAAGTCAATTCACCTGAAGCGACGCAACGCATGAGTGTTCTCCAAGAGGAGAATGCCCGACTCAGCAATGAGCTCCAGAGCCTGGAAGCGAAGCTGATCCAATCCGAACTGAAGGTGCAAGACCTCGTGGTCCAGCAGCAGGAAGTCCTCGTGCGCCTGAAACGCCTGTTAAGCGCCGCCAATGAATAAGTCTAACCTGCCCGGGTTCGCCCGGGCTTTTTTATGTCCATGAATATCTATCCTGAACCCGCAACAGCTCGTTTTTCACGCCGGCCGCTGGTGGGGAACCCGTCTGAAATCTATATCGAGCAATCCTTGCTCGAGGAGCTGCTACCTCACCTGACAGAGCTCCTGCCCATGCTCGCTCGACGCCTGGGTCGGCCGCTTCAGCTCACGGCGAGCCCCATCCGGAAGTCGCAGGCGTTCATGGTGATTGAACGCAAGGAGCGTCTCGGTTCGGAAGCCTATCATATGGAAGCCCGCGACACGGTGCTCCAGATCCTCGCGGGGGATGCGGCTGGAGGCTATTACGCCTTGCACACGTTAAGACAGATCGTGGAACAGACAACGGGTCCCCTGCCCGGATTTTCGATTCAGGATGCTCCGGTATTTGCATCGCGCGGGATAATGCTGGATATCAGCCGATGCAAAGTGCCTCAGATGCACACGCTTTTTCGCCTGGTCGAAAAAATGGCGGCAATGAAGCTGAACCAATTGCAGCTGTACACGGAGCACACCTTTGCTTTTCAAGAACATCCGGTGGTCTGGAAGTCAGCGAACCCGATGACGGCTGATGAAATCCTGCAATTGGATGTGCATTGTCGCAAACACTTCATCGAACTGGTCCCCAATTTTAATTCGTTCGGCCATTGGGAACGCTGGTTGAAACACGACGCCTATAAGAACTACGCGAATTGCCCTGCCGGCTTTACCAATTGCTGGGGAACCAACTACCCGCATGGCGCCATGCTGAAACCGCATAAACCCTCGCTCAAACTACTGGATGAACTATTTGCAGAAATGCTGCCCAATTTCAGCAGCGGGCAGTTTAATGTCGGCTGTGACGAGACCTTTGAACTAGGTAGTGGCTGGAGCAAAAAGCGCTGCGAAAAAGAAGGCACGTACCGGGTCTATGTCGACTTTCTCCAACAGATTAACCGTCGCGTGGAGAAGCATGGGCGCCAGATGCAATTCTGGGGCGACATCATCCTGAACCAGCCCGAGCTGATACCCGAACTCCCCCCCAACAGCACAGCGCTGGCCTGGGGCTATGAAGCCAACCACCCCTTCGATAAAAACTGTCGCGCGTTTCAATCGGCCGGCCTGCCATATTACGTTTGCCCCGGAACCTCGAGCTGGAATTCCATCACGGGACGAACCGCGAATGCCCTGGAAAACTTGAAGTCCGCCGCACGCCACGGCTCCCGACATGGTGCAAGCGGCTATCTGATTACGGATTGGGGCGACAACGGGCACCACCAGAGCCTGCCTGTAAGTTATCTCGGCTATGCAGCAGGGGCCTGCCAGGCCTGGAACCCCTCGAGCAACCAGGACTCCGGGCCTGCGGCCAATCGAATCTGGTTCGAAGATTCGCGAGGCGATGCGGCCGACGTTTTCGCGGAGCTGGGACGCGTGCTCGAACCGATCAGCCTGCCCTTTGCGAACAGTTCGGCCTTCCATCATCTACTCTTTCATCGCAAGCCTGCCCACGAAAAGCTCCTGAACATACCAACGCGTGAACTGAAGCAATGCGCGCGACGCCTGGACACGCTGGAAGAACGCCGTTCGGAAATTCGGGGTAAGGAAGCGGGCATCATACGCAAAGAGTTTACGCTCGCCCTGCGCATGACACGGCTTGCGCTGGATCGGGGCTTGGCCATGAAAGCACACCCCCTGGCCGAACCGCCTCACTTGAAGCGTAGCCTCCTGACCATTGAACGCCAGCATCGCACCTGCTGGGAGACGCGCAACCGTCCCGGGGGCTTGAACGAAAGCTGCGACTGGTTCAAGCGGATCACCCGCTAATCAGCGGCATCAAGGTCAAAGTCTAATTCCAGCTGGCCGGTCACGATAATTTTGCGCCCGAACTCCTGCTCGGGATCCGACGTGTCATAGACCACAAATTTTATGCCCGGGAATTCACGCGCCAGGCGATTGGCGATGAAGGACTCGACCGCAGTGACGTTATGCGGATCATCATCTGAAAAACCAACCGAGATGGGCTTATCCAGGTACGGTTTAGATTTTACGATGCGAATGATGTGTCGGACAAAATCCTCAATCGCCACCTGCTTGGCAAATTCCTGGCTCGCCGGACCCGCCTTATGATCCCCGAGCAGCTGCTGGAATTCGGGCGAGGTGACGGCGTGATACCGGTTGAGATTCAGATACGCGGACAACACTTCGTCGTCCGACAGGGATGCATGCTCCTCCTCAAACTCCTCTTTATATCCACGCAAATTGCGAATCATAATATCGCGCTCGGCTTCAGAGAGTGCCTGCTCAATAAAATATTCGACCCCTTCGCGGATCGTCTTGGAGTAATGGCCACGGGCCGTGACAATGGCGAAGAGCCGACCCTCCATAAGAGCAGTTTTAAATCGCTGGAAACTGGGCGCCCCGACTTCCCGACCGCTGATGATCGGTTCGAGCGCGGCACGTGCATCAGCGAGAAACGCACTTTCCTCCCGGTGGGCCAGATCTCTGAAATCCCGGAAGGCGTTTTCCCACTCGCCTTCCGGCGGGCGATAAGCCGGATCATTCCGCACAAGCGCGAAGACGGATGTGGGTACGGAATGAGGTTCCCAGTTACCGGCCTCCGTCAACCGCTCGAGATGAATGCGCGTTGGCATATGCAGGATATTATCATCCCAATCAAAGATGTAATATTTGAAGTCGCGATCCGCGACATCGAAGTTCACATCATCTTTATGCGTATCCGTCATTTTTTCAGATCTACCCCTGACTCGGGCATAAGGACAAAGGTCGCCACATTCGGGGTTGAAAATACCTGCCGAGCCACCTGCATCATGCCTTCCGCATTCAAGCCTTCAACATATTTTTCGAACTCGAGCACAATGCCCGGGTCTTCACCGTGCCATTCATAATACTCGAGTATACGAAGCCAGAAGGTGTTGGTTTCCCGGGCGGTTTCGCGCTCTCGGCGCTGGTTCTCCTTAACGTTCTCAACATAGGTCGCCGCTAAAGGACCTTTTTGCATGTGAAGTATTTCGCGATCCAGTGCGGCCAATAAGGTGTCGGCCTGGCCTGGCGCGCAGCTGAAGGAAATCTGCACCGTGCTTTCACTCACGGGATAGTGCCGCATGATCGGACGAACGGATACCCCGTAGGTGCTCCCCAAATCTTCGCGCAGCAGGTCGCGCAACCGCAACTCGAGCGCCGCAAGCATGGACTGCAGGGCGAATCGATCGTCATACTGCCAGGTAAGTGGTCCCGTGTACATCCGGAGTACCTCGCTTTTCGGCTCGATGCCCATTGTCAGGACTTTATCGATCTTACCCGGGGCATGCTTTATGCCTCGATCCACCCATTGCTCCTGAGACGGAATGGAGGGAAGACTTGCGAGGTATGTGCAGACCAAGGACTCGATCTCCGAGCTGTCAACCCGCCCCACAAACAGGAAGGTGAAATCATCTGCATCGGCGAAGCGGTCCTTGTAGGTTACAATGGAGGGCAACAGTTGCATCTGGCCCACCCTTTCCGGCGTCCAGGGTTCTCTCCGCATATGGCCTTGTGACATAGTACGCTGAACCATGTCTGCGAAAACCGCCTGTGGACTGCGCAAGCGGTCCTTCAGCATGGCCCTCATGCGTTCCTGCAGGGAAAGAAATGCGTCGACGTCCTGGCGCGGTGATGTGAAATTCAAATGGATCAGCTGGAAGAGCACGTCCAGATCGGAAGGCGCACAGGCACCCTGCATCCCTTCGCCGTGTTCGTTGATATAGCCATCCAGCTGTACGGCTTTTCCCGCCAGCTTCTTCCTCAACTGAATCCTGCTGAATGATCCGAGCCCACATTCGTCGATGACCATGGCCGCGGACATGGCGGGGACGAAATAGGCGTCGGGAATCAAGGAGTGCCCGCCCCTGCTGAACGCGCTGACCAGGACCTGGTCATCCTTGCAGGTGGTTGCCTTCAAGATGACCCTGGCCCCATTTGACAGGGTCCAGATGTCAAGGTCGAGATCCTCCCGATGTTCCCGCTTGACGATACGGCCCGGAGTCGGGATCGGGTCGACTAGCGGGGCTTCATCCTCATCATCGACGTACGGTTGGAGAGCCTGATTTCCACGCGCATCCAACACCGCCCTGACCGCGTCTTTATCCGGAGGAGTCTGATCCGGATGCTCCGGTCCATCCAACAAAACCACCCGGTTTTCATCCCGAATCCAGGCCTGCGCGAGGGTGTTGATCTCCCGGAGGCTCATCTCCGAAAAAGTCCTTTGGGCCAGCTCCCATTCATTTTCAATGCTGATCACAGGCTGGTTCGTCAAAAAGGCCGACACGTATTTCCCGGCATATACCGACGAAGGGATTTTCTCCTTTCCCGCAACCTGGTGCGCCATCATACGAAGGGCCGAAGCCTTCTGGCGCTCCCATTCACTCACCGTAAACCCAAAGCGCTGTACCCGCTCAATTTCCTCCAGACCCGCTGCGAGGCCGCGCAGGTATGCGCCTTCCTTCACGATGGTACCCAAGCCAAACAGTTCTTTTCCACGCGCTAAGGGCGCTCGGTAAACATACGCCTGCAGGAAAGGCGATCCGGGCAGCTTGCGTGCTTCATCCAGCCGTTGGTTCATCATATGCAGAAAAGTCTGCTGCTCCAGATGGCTTCGGAAATGTGCTTCCGTCGAAAAGGCCGCCTCCTCCATTTTATAATAGATGCTCGCGGAGGCCAGCGTTGCCTCGGGATCCGTTACAATCGAAACCAGCGTCTCCTCGTGATCGGGTATGGCGACCACCTCGCGAACCGGAGCATCCGCAGGATTGGACATGCTGGAAAAATGATTTCGGATCATGAGGGCTAAAAGCTCCGCATCCACATCGCCGACGGCCACAATCGCCATCAAGTCCGGGCGATACCACTGCTGGTAGAACGCGCGTAACCGCTTGAAGTCGAAATGGGTCAAGACCTCTTCCGTTCCAATTGGGATACGTTCGGCATATTTCGACCCTTGAAAGATGAAAGGGATATGCTGATCGCGAATGCGCTGCTGCGCCCCGCGATGAAGACGCCGCTCCTCCAGGATCACCCCGCGCTCCTTTTCGATTTCTTCATCCTCAAAGGCCACAGCATCGGCCCATTCGCGAAGGATTAAGAGGCCCTTATCGATCACCTCCGGGTCGTCCACCGGCAACTGCAGCATGTAAATCGTCTCGTCGAAGGACGTAAAGGCATTCAATTCCGGCCCGAAACGCATGCCGATGGATTCGAGGTAATCGACCAGCTGGCGTCGGGCGAAGCGGCGGGTGCCATTGAAGGCCATGTGCTCCACATAATGGGCGAGCCCTCGTTGGTCATCGGCCTCGAGAACGGAACCCGCATTCACGACCAGACGCAGCTCAAGACGCCCCTCCGGCTTGGGGTTATTGCGTATGTAATACTGAAGCCCGTTCTCCAGCTCGCCGCGCATCACCGCCGCGTCCCATTCCAGGGGCGCAGCCGAACAAAGAACCGCAGAGAAGGCCGTAAATAAGATGGTCTTCCAATTCATCCTTGGTTACATAGCATTTTCACCACGAACGGAAAACCATTCATAAATGCTTCCGACGAACAGATGATTTACGTCACGCACCATTTATGCTACGTACTGAGGTAGCCTTGGATAATCGTACAAAACAAAAATTAAAAGCACGCGGTCAGCGACTGGAACCCGGAGCCCAGGTCGGGAAAGCCGGAGTCACGGATGGCGTGGCGGAGAATGTTAACCAGCTACTCAAGCAGAGTGACTTGTTAAAGGTCCGCTTGCCCAGTATCCCTCCTTCCGAGCGGAAGGATCTCGCGGATCAACTCGCCCACCAGACCCAGGCCACCATTCTTCACCGCGTCGGTCGAACCATTTTGCTCTACAGGGAGCAAGAGGACCAGCAACTCTCATGAGACCCCTCGCCCTGGTTGTCTGCCTGCTCGCTGTTGCCTTTTGCAGCGGCTGCTTTCAACATACCATCCGTGTTACGGTGAAAGCGGATGGTAGTGGCAGCATTGCCGTGCGCCAGGTTATAAGTAAAGCAACCCTCGCTAACCTCCAGCAGCAGAAGGGTACCCTGCCCGGCTTTGACGAAGCTCGCATTAAACGTGAAGCCGTGCAGTACGGTCCCGATGTACAGGCGGTAATCGTCAAGGAAGTGAATCAAGCCGATGGGCAGGGCTACCTCGCCGTCTATCAATTTCCCGACATCAACCGCGTCCACATACCTGCAGGAAAGGAGCCGTTTCGTTTTACCTATCGCAAAGGGGAGCTGACGGTAAACAGCCCGAGGCCGCCCGCGGCGTCTCGCACTCCGGCACCGACGAATGCCGCGGATGAAAGCGGGTCACAAAACAGCTTTGCAAAGCTGATCCAAGCGATGGGGTCTCCGTATGGATTTTCAGGAGATGAACGACCGGATGCGGTTGCCCGCAGAATTTTACAAGATCTAAAAATATTCATCGAACTGGACTTACCCGAAGGCACCACGACCTCTCAGGCCACGCATCGTGACGAGGCCAAAAAGAGCCGGATCCGTTTGATACAAGTGGACGGGGAGATGGTGGCCAGCAAGCCAGCCGCCGTCGACACCCTGCTGAAGGCGGATGGTCGCGTTCCGGTTGAAGTCCTCCTCTCAGGACTGCCCGGCGTGCGCATTGAGCCGAAAGCCAAACTGACGTTCAAGCTTCAGTAGTTCCGAACCCTTTAGCGACTAGTGCCCCACCTGTCGCAGCCGGATCATTGACCGGAGACTCAAGCCCAGGCAAACCAGGATTAAAGGTACACAGGTGAGGGCCAGATAGCCTGTCCACCCACCGAGCAAACCGACAGCCGGTCCAAGGCAAAAGCCCAGGCCAATCAGGCCTTCGTGCTCTCCACCGGCTTCGACCGCGGCATTCAGGAGGATCATCACGTAGTAAAGTGCAGCATAATAGGCGATTCCAGCCGTCACTCCGAAGAGCACCTCTCCGCTGATCACCATCAACAAACTGGAACCATATAAGGTGAGGTAAAACCCCAGGGGCAGGCCCAACAGGGGCACGGCGGCAACCCAGCCCTTACCATGCCACCCGGTGTAACGCGCCATGACGGCAAAGGTCATCCAGCGAGTGAGATCCAACAACCCCGCCAAACCTGTGGCATAGATTAAGGGGACCCCCAATCGGGTAAAGACCCCGGGGATGAGCGGCGAGAGCAGGAACAACAGGCTGTAGGCACTGAGCATCGACCAACGACTGGCGCTCAACAGATAACCATAGCGCCGGGCCAGCACCGGGTCCGGCTTGTCAGGATGATCTACAGGCAGGTGAACGGGACGCGCCTCGAACGGGATCAACAGGAAGCAGGCGACAGCGTTTGCGATTGCCGCGGCAAGGAATAAACCGGACCCACTATATGCGATAATCGGACCTGCGGTGACGAGCGACAAGGGAACGCCCAGCGACCAGGCCATGTTGAATTGACCGAGCGCACGCGAGGCTTCTTTTGGTTTACGACCGGCTCCAACGTAACTTTCAACCACCGGCCATTTTAATCCGTTCAGCAATCCGATGAGCACATTCCCCGTGATCAACACGAGGACGGTAGGCCGTTGCCACATGAACAGATGGACCACCAACTGACCGATAATCGTAAGCCAGAGGACCCGCTTCTCCCCCAGACGAGCGGCGAGTACATGACTGCATTTGGCTCCGATGATGTAAAAGACCCCGAGACTGAGAGCCATGAACAGATTGAACTGATCGCTGTAGCCAAGGACCGTCCCGGTATAAAAAAAGATGGCGCGCTCGACCAGAATCGTCGCGTAACTCTCGACCAGCGCCAGCGCAAGGAGCGCCCGATAGCGTGTCACGCCAAAATTTCCAGAAACGGAATCACCTCATGCAGCGTGGTAAACTCTGCATAGGCCAGGGCCGCAACCGTCGCTTCGGGCCGCTGATGGTCGGGCACCAGCAAGGGGCGCATGCCCGCCGCATGTGCGGCCTCAATGCCAGGCCCACTGTCTTCCAGCACAAAGCATTGCCCGGGAATCACGCCCAGTAATTCTGCTGCGGCGAGAAAGATATCCGGCGCAGGTTTTCCATTTTCGACCTGGTCGCCGCACACGATTTGGTGGAAACGTTTCGGCAGCTCCGTCCCGCGGGTCTTGGGTTCCAGCTGATGACGCCGACTCGATGTCGCAAGCGCAAGGGGGATCTTATGCCCATCCAGAAAGTCGAGAAGCTCAAAAACACCCGGCTTGATGCAGGGTGCTTCTGATTCGATAAGGGCATGATAATGGTGATCCGATCGAGCAAGCAGGGCCTCGTGCGGGACATCGGCATCGAGCATTTCCACGAGCAAAGCGCGTATGGAGTGGATGGTTCGGCCGACCATGGCTTGAACCACGTGTTCCGGCACAGAAAGCCCCAGATCCTGCCCGGCAAGGGCCCAGGCCTTGCGGGCCAGGCTTTCGGTCTCCAGGATCAACCCGTCCAGATCAAAAATCACAGCTAGATTTTTCATATTTGGTCGCTATGGTAGGCCCTTTTCCTAGAAAAGCAAAAACAGGTTACACATATGGAAACATTGAAATTTCTGAATCCGGAACAGGTCCGCGGGTTAAAGGCTCAATTCGGCAGCCCCCTCTTCGTCTATGACGAGCGGATGCTTCGCGCCAATGCGGCGGCGGCCACCGCCTTCCCGAATGCCTTCGGCGTCACCGCCCGTTATGCGATGAAGGCCAACCCCAACGCATCGATCCTGCGGATCTTTCATGCATGCGGGATGCACATTGACGCCAGTTCCGTATACGAGGTCGAGCGTGCATTGCGAGCCGGCATTCCAGCGGACCACATCAGCCTGAGTTCTCAGCAGTTGGCGGAAGACCTGGCCGATCTCGATGCATTGGGCGTAAAATTTAATGCGACCTCGATAAACCAGCTCCGCAGTTTTGGCCAGCAAGTGCCCGGAGGACGCGTCGGCCTTCGGTTCAACCCGGGCCTGGGATCGGGTGGCACCACGAAGACGAACGTCGGCGGGCCGGCATCCAGTTTCGGCATCTGGCATGCGTATAAGGATGAGACCAAGGCGATTGCTGCCGAATACAACCTGACGATTGAACGCATCCACTCGCACATCGGATCCGGCAGCGATCCTGCCGTCTGGCAGAAAGTGAGCGTCATGAACCTCGACCTGGTACGCGAGTTTCCGGATGTAACCACCCTGAATCTGGGTGGCGGTTACAAGGTGGGCCGCATGTCGAGCGAGGTCTCCACGGACCTGCAAACGGTGGGTCAACCCGTCAAAGACGCGTTTGCCGCTTTCGCGGTAGAGACCGGGCGGGAACTGAAGCTGGAAATCGAACCGGGCACCTTCATGGTCGCCAATGCGGGCGCTATCCTGTGCCGCATTCAAGATGTGGTCGACACGGGGCCTGAAGGATATCAGTTCCTGAAAATCGACAGCGGGATGACGGACTTGCTGCGGACCTGCCTCTACGGTGCCCAGCACCCAATGGTCGTGGTACACGCCGAGGAGAATCGCAGTGGAACGAACGCCTACATCATCAGCGGACACTGTTGCGAGTCGGGTGATATGCTCACACCTTCCCCGGATGATCCCGAACAACTCTTGCCGAGGGAGCTGGCGGAGGCGCGAATTGGTGACGTGTTGGTGATAGATGGAGCGGGTGCGTATTGCTCCGCCATGTGCGCGAAAAACTACAATAGTTTCCCAGAAACGGCTGAAGTACTGGTTGAGGCCAACGATGGGTTTCGCTTGATCCGTAAGCCACAGACGCTGGATCAAATCCTGGCAAACGAGGTTTGATCCAGCCTAACCGATGAGGCGACGATGGCACATCGTCGCCTCAACCGGCGGGTTGACCCCTTATTCAAATGCTGGACGCTGAGGTCTATCGCCACCTGGGCGAGGCGCATTGCCTCCAGGACGATCGCCACCGGGACGATCGCCGCCTTGAGCGTTACGGCCCGCTGAAAACCGAGCCGCCATCGCATCCAGCTCCGCCTTGTCGAGTGCGCCATCCCCACTCGTGTCCGCGCGCTCGAGTATGCGGTGCATGCGTTCGGGTAATTCGGCCTTGGTCAACTTGCCATCTTTATCCGCATCCCCTTCCATCAGTCGTGCAATGAAATCCCCACCACCCGCTCCGGGACGATCCCCTTCAGGGGCCGCTCCTCCGGGACGATCTCCACCCGGACGATCTCCGCCCGGACGATCTCCGCCAAAGTTCGGGCGCATTTCTTCAGGTGTAACTTGTCCGTCGCCGTTTTTATCCAGCGATTTGATCGCAGCGGACGCTCCGGCGATCTCGTCACTGGACAGGATATTATCGCGATTTTTATCGAGTGCGACAACCAGTGGGTGCATGGGTCGCCGACCATTAAAGCCCCCGGGACGCTCTCCACCGGGGCCGGCATTTCCGCCGGGGCGATCACCAGGCGGTGGGCCGTCATTCTGGGCGAAGACCTGCGGGATGGACAAACAAGCAGCACTCGCCGCAAAGACCATTAATAGACGTATTTTCATCATGATGTAGCTCCTAGGTTCTGTCGATTATCCACGCAAAACGAATCACCGGCGACATTATTGCGATGGGTGTGGGCTTTTTGTCGCGAGCTCGTGAAAGGCCTCCATCCATTTACCGATCATGGCACTCTGCATGGTCCGAGGGCTTTCGGCAGCATCAAGAATTAGCCCTTCGCGCTGATGACCAAAAGCGGACAGGTCGTTTTACGCGCCACGCCCAGGGTGAACCCACCGAAGAGTTTTTTCGTACGCCCCAGTCGCTCTGCTCCAAGCACCAGCAAGTCCGTATCGGTCGCCTGTTCCGCAACGACCTCCATCGGGGAGTCCGAACAGATGACCCGTGTTTCAGAACATCCGGGGGCCAGATCCCCGGCCAGCATGGCCAGATATTTTCGCGCCAGCAATTGGTCCTGTGCGGAGGCTTGCTCCGGCACAATGCTGAGAAAGGTAACTTGTACGCCCCCGATTCGATCGAGACTCCCAATCAGGCGGGCCAACAATTGCATATGGCGACTGCGACCGGCTACGGGGATCAGGATTCGCTTTACCTGCTCGAATTTCCAACCGCGATTTGCCCGCACCGTGACGATATCGGAATCAAGATATCCCAGCAAAGCATCGAGCGGTGTACCGGTCCCCTCCTCACTCAGCTCACTCAGCCCGAGCAGTACGCAAGCACAGTGCATGGACCGTGCGACGCGGGCAATTTCCTCCCACGGGGATACGGCGAGCGTGGTCAACCATTCCACCTGCCCGGGGGCGTTGTGGGCGAGGAGAATGGCCTCACCCGCGATGCTCCGAATGTGATCAAGCGGGGCACCATGTTGCGCGGGATCCCAGTCCTTGGGAGCGACCACCACCGAATGCATCAGTACCCGTCCATGATTCTCTGGTGCAAGAGCAGCGGCAACGGAGATCAGGGTACCTGCGGTTTCCGGACGTGCGACCGGCACAAGCACGAGGGGATTGCGTCCTCGCAGGCGCTGGATCTCGGGATCGCGTGCCGCCGAAAAGGCATCGCTTACGCGCGCGTGCCGTGCACCGAGCATCATAAAGGCCGCGAGGCCCAACACGATCCAGCCCAGCGCGATTCCTCCGGCCTGGGGAACCATGACTCCCTGGAAAATAGCCAGCGCGCAACAGGAGAGGCCGCCGAGAATGGGGATCAACGGAAAAAATGGGGTGCAAAAAGGTGGCGGAAGGGCGGCGGATCGAATGCGAACGAGGATGGTAATGCCATGTACGAGGGCAAAGGTAATCAGGAACACCAAACTGGCCGCCGCACCGGCGGCCGCCAGACTCGGCAGCAGCAGTACCACCAGCACAACCAATCCGGTACTGGCAAAAATCGCGATTCGGGGGGTTCCATAATTCGGATGGGTGCGGGAGAAAGCACGCGGCATGGTGCGGTCTCGGGACATGCTCATGGCAATGCGGGATGCCGCAAACAGATTGGCCTGCAAGGCACTCAGCATCGAGAGGACCCCGGCTACCAGCACCAGCCAGTATCCGAATTCACCCAGGAAATGGTTTGCGGCGATTGCGACGATGGCTTCCGGTTCGGCGGCAGCGGCTTCTGTAACCGAGGTGCCCGGAGCAAAGCCCGCCAGGGCGATAATGAGGAGCAGTGGAAGATAGATCAGCAGGGCAATACCGAGCGACCCCAACATGGCGCGCGGCAGGTTTCGCGCGGGATCCTTTACTTCTCCGGCGACCGCTGCGATCAAATCAAAGCCTTGGAGAGCGATGAAGGTAAACCCCATGGCCGTAACCAACCCGGGCACGCCTTTCGACAAAAAGGGTGTGACCTGTTGCTTGAGCTCCACACCCGACAGGCGGGTCGCCGCCCAGGCACCGCCGGCGATCAGGATCGCGAAGAGCACCACCTTGCCAATATTCATCCAGGCACCCGCCGAGCGATTGGTGTACAACATCGTAATGCCAAAGCCCAGCGACCCGATGATCGCGAGCAGATTTACGCCGAAGCGACCTTGGAGGAAAGGCGACAGCGTCACACCGCGAATGGAAGCCAGTTGGTCCAACACCATGATCGAAAACTGACCGAAACCGATGGCGTACAACACGGCGGCGACGATGCTGGCAAACCACACGATCCAGCCCACGATAAAGGCCACTTCGACAGACAGTACCTTTTTGGCGAAGGTGTACGTGCCTCCGGATTGTGGAAATTTACTCGCCATTTCGGCGAAGCTGAGGGCCGTCAGCAACGCAATAACACCATTCAAGGCAAAGGCGAGCACGGCCGCGGGACCGGTCTCGGCAAAGGCCACCCCGGACAAGGCCAGGATCCCACCACCCACGATGGCACCCACCCCAAGGCTCGTCGCCGCCCCCAAGCCCAGATGACGTTGCGTTTCGCGGCTCATGCGGAAACGGCCAAATGCCTCAGGATCCGGTGTCCGGCATACAGGACCGTGGTCGCCGGAATCCCGGAACGGGTGCTCGGGGATGCTCGGGTTGACGGCTCATTTGTCATGAATGCAGTATCATACGCGCCGCACGGAAGAACAGCAAGTGCCACGGTACGATCCGCAAAAAATAGTTATGCTTACTCTGCTTTGATCTGTATCCGACGGTATTCCATTTGCCCGTGATCGCCTTCGAGTCCGATCGGACCTTTGGCAGGAATCATAAAAGCGGCTTCGAGGACTTCACCATTACAGGTACAATGTGCCGTCGTTCCCGTGACCTTGATCACGACTTCATTCCAGTCCTGAGGCTTGTAGGCTTTCAGCTCTTTGTACGGACCGGCCAGCGGATAATCACGGCACTGGAGTTGCTTGCCACGGATAAAGATCCCGCTGTCGGCATTCGGGGTCGCCCGGAATTCCAGTTTCAGGGTGAAGTCTTTTTCAAATTCCTGCGACGTCCAGAACTGTTGGATCCGGCGGCCTTCGGGAGGCAAGGTTACCACTAGACGCCCGTTAATCGCCGCGTAGCGGCCATCATCGGTAACGGCTTTGCCATCATAGACCTGCCCGATTTCCAGGGTTTTCTTCGCCCGGGTGGCCCAGCCTGTGAGATCCTTCCCGTTGAAGAGACTGACATATCCTTCATCCGGAGTGAAAGGCGCTGCTTCTGTTTCAACAAATCCGAGTGTGGCCAAAACCGGACGCAATGCCGACGCCCATTTGGCGTAGCCCAATTTATTCGGGTGGAGCAAATCCGGAAACTCGACTTTCTGTGCATCGCCTTCCGCATTGGCGAACAGGGTCCAGGTATCCAACACACGTACCGTCGGATCGCCTTTGACCGCCTCGCCCACCAGCTTGTTAAGCAGTTTGATCTTCTCCGCCGGGCGCGACTTGGAGGCATGACTGGGGAACACATTACACCAGACGATCGGCATGGCGGGATCCGCTTTTTTTAATTCGCCGATAATCAACATGACGTTTTTCACGATCGTCTCGGGCTCGCCTTTTTCCTCGAGGTCGTTGGTACCCATGAGCATCACGACCCCACGCGGATGGAGGTCCAGCACGTCGCCCTTCAGGCGAATCAACATGCCACGCGTGGTGTCACCACTGATTCCTCGATTGGCGACCTTGGCCCCGGAAAAATTGCCGCCCAGCTTGTTGCCCCAACCCTGGGTGATGGAATCCCCCAGAAAAACGAGCGCCTGTTGATCCTTTTCAACGTCTTTGGCCCAGCCGGAGCGCTTCTGCTTCCAGAGATTTTTAAACCAGTCATAGCGCCGGATGGTTCCGAAACCGGGAAGCCCGTCGTCGACTTCTGGAATTTCCAGGTTCGCGGTGTTCGCATGCTGGGCATACACGCAGGGGTCGAGAAGACTGCACTGGAAAAGCAGGCAGAGCGCAATGGACTTAAACAGGATCAGGTTTTTCATGCAGACATGTTTGCCAATGCCTGCGCCAGATGCAAGATCGATTCACCGGGCTTGAGCCGCCCCCCCCGGAAGTCGGGTCCTTATGAGGTCGGCTGGGCCAGCTCGATCACCTGTAAACCCACAGACATGGGCTCGCCAAAGGTGGATTCCGAGCCGTCGGGCCAGCGCACGACAATCCGGTCGATCCGCTTGGATGGTCCGGCACCGAAGAAGAGTTCCGGGACAGATTGCGACAGGTAGCCACCCCCGGCTTGCACCTCGGCCGTCTGGGGCGGCAAGCCATTAACCTCAACGGTTACCCGGGCACCGATTGCATGGGGGTTGCCGGCATGGCCCTTCAGCCTGATGACCACGGGCTGGTATGCGGATGAGGATCCTTGATTCAGGAATACCTGGAGCGGACCGTTATTTACGGAGGCGACCAGGTCCGGGCGCAGATCATTGTTGATATCTCCATACGCAAGGCCACGCGCGTCGAGCGGCAGACTGAGCCCACTCGCTTTGGGGGTCACGACCCTGAAGGAGCCGTCCCCGCCCCCCTGCATCACAACGCCCAGGCCACCGCCATACCGAGGCGTTTCCCGTTGCGGATGATAAAAATTCTGCACAAAAGCCAGATCGACATGCCCATCGGCATCGACATCTGTCATCACCGCGCCAAATCCCGGTGAAGTTTGTGCCGCCATGGAGAATGGTTCGAAGCGAAATCCTGCATGACCATCGTTGATAAGCAGGCCGGATCGCGCATCGTTCACGGAGACCTTCACCGACTCATCCAATTTCTCCGCTTCGTAAATCTCCGGCAGGGATGCCATCGCGAAGTCATGATAGGTCGGGAATTTTTTAGCGATGAAAGGCATGGCCGAGGACGAGCAGCTCCGCCCGCGTACCGGGAGCAGCTTCCCTTCCTTGAACGTCGCTTCTACGAGTTGCGGCTTTCCGTCATTTTCGAAGTCGCCGTAAAACATGACGGTGGGCAAGGCCTCTTTTGGATGATATTTATTATTCAGCCCAAGGTTGGTAACCAGATAATCGATATCGCCATCATGGTCGACATCCCCACTGGCAATCCCGTTCCACCAGCCGGTGCGCTCGGCGAGGCCCGCCTCTGACGTGCGTTCGACCAGCTGGCCCTCCACATTCTTGAAGAAACGGATCGGCCCCCAATCGACGGCCAACAGCAGATCGACCCAGCCGTCGCCATCGGCATCGGACCAACAGGCTCCACTAACGAGGCCTGCATCCAACAATCCCGGAGCGTTCCTTTCCGTAGCATCGGTGAAGCGCCCGCCCTCATTCACCAGCAGGCGACTGGAACTGGAAAGTGGATAGGCCTTGGGCTTCACTCGACTACCGACAAATAAATCAAGGTCGCCATCGCGATCGAAATCCACGGCCACCGCGGCACCGCTGCTGTCCCGAAGTTCGGGCAAGGTCCCCTCAGGCGCATGCTCAAAGCTCCCCTGGCCGTTATTCAGATAAAGACGGTTTCGATAAACGTCGCTGCCCGCATCCCATTCGGCGCTACCTGTCGAACAGAACAGATCGTCATCGCCGTCGCCATCGGCATCAAAGAACAGGCCGGCCAGATCTTCGGATTGTTTGTGTACACCGAGTGCACGTACGGAGGACCAGCGAAAGGATCCCTTGCCGCCATTGCGATGTAGCTCGCCCGCCTGGCCCGCGGCGCCCGGGAGGAATACATCCGGGAAACCATCTGCATTGATATCCGCAAAGGAGACACCGGGCCCCAGCTGGGAGAGTTTATTCGGAAGCAGCGGCTGATCGGCAAAATCATCATACAGTGTATCGCGGTGAATGGCGAACTTGAGGGAATCACTGAGTGTAAACCAGGGGCGGACAGGGGCTCCGTGATCCGCGTCCGTCGATCCCTGCTCGGTAATCGTAAGGTGCTGATCCACCGGTACGTCCGTGTAGGTTTGTTGTTTCCCGCCAGGCCAAGTGACAACCAGGCGCTGGATGCGGTCGGCATCACCCAAGCCGAAGTGGAGAATGGGCTCGTCGGAGGAGTTGAAGCCCTGTTGCGGATGAAGGACCCGAATCTGTGTGCCGGCAGATGTTTGGATTTCAACTTTGCTCCCGATGCCAAAGCGATTCACCGTAACGCCTCGGAGCGAGACCACAAGCCGATGCCCTTCAATCGATCCGTTGCGGTAGAGGTGGTCGGCTTCATCGAGGTTCGCCGTCACCAGGTCGAGATCGCCATCCCCATCCAGATCGCCAGCAGCAGCGGCAAAGGAAACGCCCAGGTGATCCAAACCCCAGGCATGACTGACCGGCACAAAATTCAGATCACCTTCATTGCGATAGGCCAGGTTCTTTTCGGTGCGCTTGGGCTGGTCGATAAACATGTCCCAGATCGTATTCCCAATCAGATCCAGATGG